>NZ_JBFTPT010000003.1:0-540545 GCF_056398625.1 Paenibacillus sp. 01T431 | reverse complement strand
GAGGCACAAAGGAGAATTGAAGAATATTTGCATTTCTATAATAACGAGCGACCGCAGAGAAAACTAAAAAAACTGACGCCTGTTGCTTACAGACGTCAGCTTTCTGCCTAGGTGTTTTTTGCAATGTCTACAAATAGGGGTCTTGACCAACGACAGCTGTTTCTTTTGTATTTAAGATCTTAATTGAAAATAAGGAATCGAACCCTGACCTCATCTCTGCCAGTGATAGAGATGGATTAGGATTTAATATGTTGATGTAGGATAAATCCTTATTAAATAAGGGTTTGATCCGACAGATGTGTGATCTAGTTGATTCTTTTATGTTGCTTGGTGACGGTTTTCGTCCCCAATTCGTCCCCATAAAATAATGT
The DNA here is from genome assembly GCF_056398625.1 of Paenibacillus sp. 01T431. Taxonomy (NCBI): domain Bacteria; kingdom Bacillati; phylum Bacillota; class Bacilli; order Caryophanales; family Paenibacillaceae; genus Paenibacillus; species Paenibacillus sp. 01T431. The sequence goes on along the minus strand of NZ_JBFTPT010000003.1, from coordinate 540,174 downwards.
TCATGTTACAGCACTCCACATGTGTGGAGTGCGTAGTGTCGGATACTTTCTAAAAAATAAAAGCGCCCGACAACCCCGCAGATTTTTACAATCCCTTATATTAGCCGAGTGCAAAAAAGGATGGCGGGTTCCTTAATTTAACAAACAAAGTGTGTAGCTAAAGATCACGCCCGCCAAATTGGCGGATCCGTTATATGCTGTAGGTAATGGAGAAAAAAACTGGGGCTTGGACACGAAATGCTCAACATATGTTCTAAGCTGCTGATTATTAGCGGAACGGTTTACTTTTTCTCTACAGGGATCCAAATTTCGCTTTTATAGTTTGGACTATTAGTATCACTATTTGTATAGAGAATTTCAGGACCTTCTACAACTTGATAATCAGATGAAGGAAACCATTCAGCATAAATTCGTCCCCATACTTCCTGCATGTTGGCGGGATTACCAAGGACAGTGAAAATTGCCCAAGTAGAGGCTGCAACATGAAGAGAACCCAGACCTAATAAATCTTTTTTTGTTGTTGCTACACCAATAAGATGATCAAGTTCAGCCTTTTCCTCATTTTCTCTTTCCCTAATATTAAATGAAGCACTATATCCTCCAAGAGGTTCAACATTTGCAAGAGATTTCAGCTTGGAGTAAACGTCACCTGTTATTTTCGTCAACATTTCTGTTATAGCAGGATTTTCTCCTTTATAAACGAGAGGGATTCTTTCTTTTATACCTACAATTGTAAATGCTTCTTTTTTTTCAATTCGATAATTTAATTCGCTTCCTCCTGTAATGGTTAATTGAAAAGTCATGAGTGGAAAAGATTTCAAGGATTTCCCGGTTTTATTAACCTCGGAAGGGTTAATACCATGCAATTGATAAAAAGCTTTCGCGAACGAATCTGGTGAATGATAGCCATATTTGATGGCAACGTCGATAACTTTCATATGTTGCCCCTTTAATTCAAAACCAGCCATGGTTAACCGTCTTCTTCTAACATATTCAAGTAACGTAATGCCTGCTAAATAGGAAAACATTTTTTTGAAGTGAAATTCTGAACAGCGAGCTATTTTTGCTACTTCAGCCATATCTATATCATTTTCAAGGTTCTTCTCAATATAGGTTAAAGCATCGTTCATATGCTTCAGTAAATTCATGTCTTTACACATCCTGTCCCTGATTATCATAACTTCTATCAAAGAAATGCTCTCAACAATTAGTATTTATTTTATCGGGTCTTTATTCTAACTAAGTTTATTACTGTTGATCCGACAAAAGCAATATCAGAATTGTCGGGAACGATGTTGGCAAAGTTGCTAATGTTTGTTTAAGAAGGGAGCTTCTTAAATGAACTATTTTGCCACGGTGTTGCCTGGTTTAGAGGATCTTTTGATTGAGGAGATTAAAGACAGATGCTTTGAAATAGTGATTACAAAAACAAATCGAGGAAAAGTTTTCTTTACAACCACTCTAGCTATTGAACATCTAAAAAGTTTAAGACTAGCAAATAATTTATATTTGGTTATTTCTGAATTAGAAATTGGATTGCATCGGTTACATCTTCATCATTTGTGTGATCAAGTTTCTCGTATAAATCTAAAGCCATTCCTAAAAAAAGGTACATACTATTATGTGAATGCTAGCCGTAAAGGATCACAAACCTATAGCCGATTTGAAGCAGCAAATGCAGCAATGGAAGGAATAAAAAAACGTTACCCTTCCAAAAGAATTAGTATGAATCGTCTTCCTGATGTAGAGTTTCGATTAGATATTGAAGATCATAACGGACTTTTTTCACTTAAGTTAACTAATGCATCCTATCGCTTTAGGCGAATTGATAGACGTTTCTCAGCAGCATCACTATTACCAACTGTCGCTCATGCAATGGTTTGGCTTTCTACTCCTGTAGAAGAGGATGTTTTTATTGACCCTTGTTGTGGATCGGGCACAATCTTATGGGAACGATTATCCTATCCATTTACCTATATTGGAGGGGGGGATATCGATCATCAGGCGCTCAAAGTAGCGAAAGAGAATCTCATGGATACTTTTGCAGAGGTCACACATTGGGATGCTCGTAAATTAGCTTTTGCCGATGCTTCTATTGATAAAGTCGTGACAAACCTGCCATTTGGAAGGCAAATTTCATTTGGAAAAGAAACAAATGAAATCAATCGAGCAATATTAATTGAAATTACTCGAGTGATGAAAATCCAAGGGAAAGCTGTCATTCTAACAGAAAATTGGGATGAGATTTTACAAGTTACTGCGTCATTGCATTTGCGATTAATAAAAGCATTCCCGTTAAGTCTCAAGGGATTACACCCTACCATTTATGTTTTCGAGAGGGTTAAACACAAAAATAAACGGAAAGGTTGATAAATAATGAACTTCCGATTTGTGAGTATGGAATCCTTCAAGATTGTCGGTATTAAAAAGACTTCACCAATACATAAAATTGGAGTCTTTGTTCCTGGAATTGATCAAACAACACATGAAGACATGCAAACTTATTTTGAGCAGGTAAATATGGAAAAAGTAAATGAAATCCTTTATATAGCAGTCGATCATACAGACAATCTAGTTGATTATTATATTGGATTTGAAACAACTGCAGAATGTCCTAAATCTCTTGTTGAGTTGATCATTTCCAAGCAAAAGTGGGCAGTCTTTGATCTTTCCTCAACATCACCGCAAACATTGTATAACACCTGGTATTATTTATTTTCAGAATGGTTTCCTACAAATGGATACGAGCTTGTGGCAAATGTACAATTTTTCCGAGTACTAAAAATGGATGCATCATATGAGCTCTGGGTTCCAGTCGCAAGAAGTAAATTGTAACTATGAATTAATGAAGACGAGAATCAGCATACATTGTAATAAGGGAGGATGGGAATAGATGACTGCATACGAAAAACCAACATTTGAAACTTCGGAAGTGGGAGTTGTGCTGAGTAAATATTTTGGTTCGAATGTGATTGGGGTAACGCCATTAAAAGGGGGTAATTTAAGCGCTGTATTCTCCTTCTCGGTTTTTGATAAGGAATACGTTATTAAATTTAGCGACTTAGCAGGGAGTTTTGAAACTGAAAGATTTATTTCAGGCCTCTTAACATCACAGGGAATCCCGTTTCCTTCTTGTCTCGGGCTAGGTAAATTTAAATCATTTAACTATCTAATTTCAGAAAAGATCAGTGGACTCAATCTGGCAAGCTGCTCTCCTGAGCAACAACGCCAATTGCTTCCAGAGGTCATTCAACTTCTAACTCGGATGAACCACGTTGAGTTAGGTAAAACACACGGTTATGGATTCATAAATACGAGCGGGAATGGTATATATAATTCTTGGAGGGAACATGTAATTGCTATTAATGCAGAGGATCAGGCGGGCACCTTCTGGGATGGGTGGTACAGCTTATTCAAAACTTCTTGTCTGGAGAAAGATGTGTTTGATGAATGTTATAACCGTTTATTGGCCTATTCCAGCTATAATGAACCACATCGGTATTTTATTCATGGTGATTTTCATCAGTTTAATATTTTATCTGATGGTCAACGTATAACCGGTATTATCGACACTAATGGTAAATATGGTGATTTTCTTGTCGACCTTGCAACATTAGACTGGCACTTGAGGAAACTTGATGTGATCCAGGAATACCAGAGTTATCAGCAACAGGTTGGCATTTCCATTCCTAATTTTAAGGAAAGAATAATTGGGGCAAAATATTACAATGGATTGATCGGATTACGCTTTTATGCGAAGATGGGATGGAATGATGCTTATTTCGGACTTCGCGAAGAGCTTTTAAGATTGACCAATTAATACTTATATGAAGTTCCGCTAAAGGATACGATAGTTAAAACTGTAAATAGGAGAGCCCTCATATTCTGATGGCTCTCCTTATTAACTTGCTGGCTTTATTTCGTTAACATCATGGCTCTCACATATTAACCAAGTGGCTCTACCACGCCGAAATATTCATTAGGGGAAACAAAAATCATAAGAAAACCTCTCGAGGAACAAGTTTGCTGTATGTTACCTTGGGAGGAACATATTATCAACTATATAGAAACTTGCATCGAGATGTAATACTATTCCCTCACTACCGACACACAGCACTCCACATGTGTGGAGACGGTAATAGGAATTTACGTTTGTTGATGGTATGACAGAGGTCAATTAAACTAGGGTTCTAGGATAATATAACTACTTTCCCCAAGTAGGTTCGCCAGAAACTGCATCTATCTACACTCTCTACTACATCTCGTTTTCGATCCGCTTCATGAACTCTTCAGCGGCACTGTAGTCGCTGCTTGAGATCCCAATTGTTCACCGTTGCCTCGAACAATCAGGCCACTTGGCGTCAGTAAAAAATTCCGCCCAGCGGCGCAGGTTCGGTCAGCAAAGTATGACATTTTAATTTTGAGTCGGACTCTCAGTCAGTGGAGTCGGGAGAAATCACATCCCATTTTCCAAACAGCGTTAGACCCGCCGCTTTTGCCAGCGACACAGACGCCAGGTTATCGAGCTGGCATCGGTACTGGGGTTCGTACCCCTGATCATAGGCGTACTTGCTGATTGAACGCACCACTTTGCGGGCATGACCTTTTCCTCTGAAGGGCATCAGAGTCAGTACGCCGAGATCCGCAATTTGCGCATCCTCCCATGGATACATGCTGGCGGCGCAGATCAGGCGGTTTTGCTCAAAAGAGCCGAACACTCCCCAGTGATCCAATTCCACATATGCGTCATACAAATCTTGTTCCGAAGCGGAGGATTGGAACTCAGAGAAAACCGCATCATCTTGCTCTGTTAGTCGGCGCAAGTCACCTTCCAGGTTTTCTTGCAGCAATTCGTTCTTATCGGCTTTTGAAAAATAATAAAGATAATCTGCGCCATGCAGAGTGACTCCCGCGTCATTCAATTTCCGGCGGAAGGTCGGCTCAGACAAGTCTTGTCCTTGATAGAGGCCTATCTTATCAGCCAGCGCAGGCGTCAGGACTGCCCTAACCCGGCCGTCGGAGGTTTCCAGAACCATGACCCGACTGTCTTCGCTCAGGTCAGGGTTGATAGCGACAGTAAAGATTTCATCGCTATAGAGAATGTCTCCGTTAAAAAATTGCGCACGCCAAAAGTCAGTTATCGTATGTGAAAATAAAGGCATATTAATTACTCTACTTGTTTGATTTCTCATTATGTTCACTTCCCTATACTTATTTACTCGTACCCTTAAGCAATCTTTTCACAGATTGAATTTCTCTTTTCTGCTCCTATACCCGAACGAATGTCCGATTCAAACAAATTCGGAACGTGTTTCAACTTTTCGGCCAACAATTTGGCATGAAGCTTAGTGTGTGAATCTGTTTCAATCCAACGAGTAAAATACGTGATATCCCGCCGTTTATTTGATACTGGTTGGATTGTGAACTAAAGCTCTGTTGTTCATGCAAAGCCTTCTTAATTAATTGCTGAAGCTCTTTGAGTCGCAACAATTCTGCATCTACCTCTCGTAAGGAGCTATGGAGAAGCTGCCGATATTGATCCGCTGAAAAGGAAGTCATACAATCTTTAATGGAATGAACAAGGCTCAGCATATGCTTGATTCGGTCACAGACCGTATCCTATTCAATAAACTGTGGGTCATTGTGAACTTGGAATAGGACGCCCCTGCCAGCATGAACCCGCTAATGCACAGCATGCGCTATCTGCTGCGTTCTCCTTTGGGAGCCACTGCATCCGGATGATCAGAAGGAGCCCAGAGAGAAACCAGAGGCCACAGCGAATGCCCCTGATTCTCCCCCTCCCTCCTCCGTCTATTCTTCAGGCGGCGTTCACGCTAAATAGAAGCTTAACCCTTTTCCAGAATATAATCATCATGCGTGCCGACAGCATTGTTCAAAATCTGCATAGGCTGCCCTTTCAGATAATGATTGAAGAAATCAAGCGTAAAATCGTTGACGAGCTGATGTGTCCCGCGCACATTCACTCCCTGTGCCCACTCTATAATTGGAGAGATCAAAAAGAAATCGGAGAAGCTCATATGAAGCGTGTTGTGCAGCTTCAGCCAGTAATTCCCGCCAGCCTTTATCAGCGCATACCGAGCATTTAACTCTTTATTGTATCGTTCAACTTTGCTGTGGGTCATGTCCAAGGCGGCTTGCTGATCGTCACTTGTGGCGTTGGAGCCCGCCAACTCGTCCTCCTCGTCCGCACTGATCATCAGGAACGGCTTGTTTATGCCAGTCGCCGGAATGCGGCGTTCACCGTACAAGGCTCCGTCCATATTGATGCCTGCCCGAACCCGCGGATCACTTAGCAGCATCTGAACCGTAGTCGCCCCGCCGAATGAGTGTCCGAACATGCCAAGGCGCTTCATGTCCATTCGTCCCGTAAACCGCTGATCCGGGTCAGCGGCAGCGAGCTGTTTAAGTTGATCCAGCACAAACCGCACATCGTTCACCCAAACCTCATTCGTCCTGTCCGGTTTTTCAAGTGGCTCTATCTCAAATTCTGTATTTTTCACCGAATCGTACAACGCAACCCGCCCATCCGGAAATATCGAAGCCATACTGTCGTAAGTATGATTGATTCCCGCTACAATGTAGCCATGGCTCACCAACTGCTCGACCTGGAACATGCCCTGACCCTCGAATCCACCAGACCCGTGTGAAAAAATAAGTACCGGATACGCCGTTTCCGCATCGGACAGCACCGCGTGTTCAATCGCATGCGTACGGGCTTGTCCAAGGCTCGTCAAAAACAACTGCGGCAGACCAGACTCCTGCTGAAATGCCTCGGCATATACTTTGGAATCGGGCACATACGGCGCTCGGGTTCCCTTAGCGTCCTTGCTGGCCGGATACCAGATCTGTACTTTCAGTTCCCGCTTGGCCCCGGCTGCCGCCAAAGTGGACGTTTCTTTGCGGGTGTTGTCAATCCAGTGATAAGCGACCGTGCCAATCCCATACGGGCCTGCCGGTTCATCGAATGTAAACACCGGGAACAGCAACGGCGCAGCTACGGTTACAGTTCCGTAGAAAAAGGCGGATAACAACGCTGCAATTCTGCGTACGCCGCGCCTATGAATGCCCCCTGCCCGGCTCGGGCGCGCCGCCGAAAGTCCAACACCAGCGCCCATAAAGGAGCCAGCGTCAATGCATAAGTGGGGATCAGGGGCCAGCGCCATCCCTCAACCCAGCCCTGCACAACGAGAAAAACTGCCGAGACGGCCAATCCTCCCCATAATAACTGTCGCGGCTTTTGTTGCCCAACAACCAACCACAGTAACACAACCACATTAAACGTCACCAGTACAACTTCCATGATTCTCATCTGTTGATGACCTCCTTGTGATGATGACCTCCTCAAATACTGTCCGCCGAACAGGCAGGCCGCATAATGGGACATTGCTAGTTGCACAAATCCCGGCAACGTCTCATAGTCTCTCTGCCACAAATAGGTGCGTCCGTTCTTTTCGGTGACGAAGCTGACCATGGAGGTTCCGTTTTCGTTGATAAAGCTCCCATCCGAAGTATATATACTTCGTCCCCGGATCGTTTGCCATGGACAGTACTCCGTCCTCGGTAATCTCTACTCGGAACTGCGATCCACTTTTGGTGTAATAGCCTGCTTGCTTCACTACAACTTGGGGTATCTTGGCCCTAACGGGCTTGCCAAATGATTTGTCCGACTTGATGTTCTTGATCTCTCCCTTTTCCTTGAGCGCAAGCAGCAGTTTGCTTGCCATTAATTGATCCGTGTCACTGCTACCGCCGGATGATAACACGGCAGCTGCAATCTTTTTCTCAGGAAGTACGACGAGAGAAGCAGAATATGTAGTCAAGTTCCCTCATTTGGCCAAGCCCTTTATTCCGAATTCATTGAACGGGTATAGCTTCACACTGTCCCAGCCGAGACCGTAATTGTTGCTATCATCCGTATCTTTTGGCCTTCTCCTTTCCTTTTATCAAGAGTTAAATCTCATAAAACTTAAAACTGGTGACACACAAAACTAAAAACTAACCGAACGGTCAATTATATTTTATGAAAAACTGACCTATCGGTCAACATTTTTGTTTTATGCTATAATAGCTGAAGAAAATGTGACAACCATTCAAGGAGGAACGGTAATGATAGATAGTAGAGAAAAAAAGGGGAACAAAACAAAAGAAGCTTTATTACACGCTACCGTCACTTTAATCGCAGAAAATGGTTTAGAAGTATTAAGTGCTAACAGCATAGCAAAGAAGGCAAATGTTAGTAAAGCAAGCGTGTTTCATCACTTTGGTTCTATGGAGACTATTCAACAAGAAGCATTTTTTTATGCTGATGTGTTAATGGGTGAAGCACTGGAACAAATTTATCAAGAAGTTAAGGAAACGGATTCTTTTGCGGATATTATGCTCAAATATTTTCTCTTCTTCATTGAAAAAAAAAATAAAGACTATTTAAATTTAATTAATGTTCAAATGCAATTTTTAGTGAAGTCTTCATATGATACGGAGTTTGATGAGCTTATCTATGGTAAAGACAGCGAAAAAACACCGTTTGATTTCTTTGAGATTTTAGTGAATGATTTTTATGGTGATACACTAGACGCGAATGACTTGGAGTTAGTAAATGATTTATTAGGAACTTATATAAATGGATTTTCAACATTTTTCATTTCTAAAGCAGACACAGAATGGCTTGTTTTATTATGGAAAGAAAATATTAAAATGATTGAAATCTATATTCAATCATTAATTGAATCAAATTCATAATCCATAATCTAAAAATAGTAAAAATCCAACTTTGATATGCTAAAATTATCCAAAAAACCCTCGTCTTAAAGGCCAGAGAAGTCGGGTCTCAAAGAATCAGAGGGATACTCTTCCTTTAGTAAAATAAAAGGGAGCAGCTGCCGCCGGCAAACTGCTCCCTTGTTCGTTGCTCTATCGTTCTCCTTCAATGAAATTACCTTTTGTAATAACCCAAAACTGCCGCTATGGTAAAGTATAAACGTTCCAAGTTATGCTACTTACAATTCAAAATAGGCAGAAAATTAAATCAATCTGATATTAATTTGGAATAGATATTGAGATCATTAAACTTTCCTTCTACTCTTTCATATTGTCTAAGAGTTCCTTCAAACGTAAAGTTGAGCTTTTGTAAGAGCTTTATAGAATTCACGTTTTCGGGGTCAACCTTTGCTTCGATTCGATTCAGCTTTAAAGATGAGAATGCGTGATCTAACAAAGAACAGATAGCTTCTGAAGCGTATCCTCTTCCCCAAAATGATTTAGCAATGTCATATCCAATTTCTGCTTTTTCATTTTCAAAATCAAAGGAATTATAACCACAAGAACCTATAATTTCATTGGACTCTTTTTTAATTATGGAGAAACGAATAGCCTTACTGTCTCGAGAAAGATCATCAAGAAGATTAATCATCTCTTTTGCTTTATTTTCATCAGTAAAACAACTAACATTCATAAATTTAGTAACATCTGGATCAGACCAAACTTTAAACAAACTAGACGAATCCGATACCTTCATTTTTCTCAAATGTAAACGTTCTGTGTGTAACTCTGTAATCAATACTTTTACCTCCATTTTATTTTAATGTCAGGTTTAAGATATTGACATCTGCGCATAGTTCAGTCCCTTCATTTTTGAAGTTAGTTTCATTATACAAGAGCTTATAGGATTTATCTACGATTGGCTTTTGTTGTTAAACTTTTCCGTTAGCTTATTTCACTACTAATTTTGAAGCGGCTTCTTCAGCTTCTTTATAAGCTTTTTTTAATACTTCATCTCTGTCCAGTTTATCAGTACCTTGCACTCGAAGAATTTGATAATCTTCAATACCAAAAAAATTGAACATCGACTTCAAGTATTTATGCGAGTATTCAACTTCGGTATACCAGTCATTATTGGTATAGATTGCCCCACTTCCTTGTATCACAAGCATACTTCTTCCATCTTTAAGAAGACCAACTGATCCCGTTTCTGTATATTTGAAGGTTTCCCTTGCAATCATAATATTATCCATATAATCCTTTAACTTTGATGGCACATTAAAGTTATGCACTGGATAAACAATTACATACTTGTTTGCACTTTTAAATTGTTTTAATACATCACTCATACGCTCTGTTACTTCTTGTTCTCCACTTGTTAGTTCTTGACCTGTTTTTAATTTTCCCCATGCACTTAAAACAGTTTGATCTATCATTGGTACTACGTCCTTGTACAAGTTAATTTGTTCAATAACTTCATCATCAGAATGCTTCTCCTTATAAATTTTCAAAAAGTAATTGAATACATTTAGACTAAATGAAGATGTGGAATCGACTTCTGGATGTGCATTAATGACAAGCAGTTTGCTCATTGGATGTTTTCTCCTTTAAATTGAATTTACCTAATCTTAATTGTCGATAAAATCAATCGTCGATAATATCAATCGCCGATTGATATAATAGACAATATAAAGACTTCATAGCCTTTTGTCAAATTCTATAGATTCTAACGTTAGTTTTTGCTAATTTACAAAAAAACATTTAGGGATTATAATGATTTTTTTGATAGCCTTTTTACAATGAAAGCAGGTGAGTCTATATGCAGTATAGTGTTATGGTTGAATATGCGTTGCATAGCCTTGTTTATTTAATAGACATACCCGAAGAGGAAAGTATTGGAATAAAAGACCTTTCAGAATTTCAAGGGCTTTCAGAAACATATCTCTCAAAAGTTTTTGGTAAATTATCAAAGGCTGGTATCGTGAGTTCTACACCTGGTGTAAAAGGTGGTTATAAATTAGCTAAGTCCCCAGAAGAAATTTCTTTTTGGGATGTAATAGAAGCAGTTGAAGGAGTAAAACCTATTTTTCAATGCAAAAATGTTTTGAAAGATAATCTTATGCATTTAGATAAAAAATGCTCTTCCTGTATTTCCGCCAATTCTTCTTGTACGATTAACTTAACGATGCTTGAGGCAGAAGAATATATGCGTGAGTTTCTTCGTAATAAGACCCTTGCATGGTTAAATGATGAACTTAATCACGTTTTACCTGAAAAATTGCGGACAGATAGCCGAGAATACTTTATAAGAAAAAACTCAAACTAACTCAAAACGTAATTATTCATATAAACAAAGCCCTGAAAATCTTCTGCAAATTTTCAGGGCTTTATATATTTATTATCAGTTACCAACCTCGTCATCCGAAATTTTCGGATTATCGGATAGGATGAATATGATGGATAAACATCCGCGATCAGTAGATCACAAAACATTAGTAAAACTTACCTATTAGCCAGTTATGGAAACATGCTTGCACAATGCAAAGTTCAGTTGTCAGGTGTTAGCGAATTTTCATGGCTTCCCGCAGTTCAGCATAAACGCCCTGTGGAAGGCTAGGTACAGTGTATCTCCCATCTTTGACCAAATGTGCAATCACTTTAGCGTCCTTGATGTCATTCTTCGTCGGAGAATTGTCATCTAGCTCTTTGCTTTTTTTCACGTGCAGTGGATTTACAACACCATACTTAACTTCCTGCTCTCTAAGATAATGAGCAAGGTTTAGCCAGTAGTGACCGGTCGGCTCCATGCCGACCAAAACGTCCTGAAACCCTTGTTCCGCAGTAATCTTTTGGAACCAACTAACGAATAACTCAAAACCTTCTCGATTATTGTCAAATGTGATTGGCTTCCCGAACTCGACTCCGCGGTAGTCTTGTGCCCTGGCCAAATGTTTGAATTTTGCAATGTCGACTCCGACAATTAAGGTAGAAGAAGTGATTTGATTAATTCGTTCATTTTGAGTAGAATGCATCTTGTACTCTCCTTGGTTTGTATTTGGATCCAGTAGCCGGCCAGCGTCGTGGACCCATTAACATCATAACAAGGAGTCTTTTTATTTTTCAAACCTCGTATTTCTTCATAATAGGAATGCTGCCCGTTCGTATTATAGTTCAACTTGAGATGGATCCTTATCATTGCCTTTAGCAGATAAGTCACTTAATGAGCATTAAAAAAAAACCACCCCGAAGGGTGGTCCGTACTCATGATGAGTACTATAGGATTTGGATAGGAGTGGAGAGTCCTGTCCTGAACCTGTAGCTTTTAGAGTAACGTTCTTTCATACCGTTCCTGATCTCTGTTCCTACAACTTTCAAATCAACTATTTCTTCATAATAGGAATGCTGCCCGTTAGCGCAAAGCAGGCTGACGTTGCTGTCGGCAGCCTAGTATCGTTTTAGTATCTATCGTTTCCGTTAGAAATGAAACCGCTAAGACTCTTCTATTTCCTTCTCTTTAATCGTGAAGCCAGACTTCCAAAATCGAAGAGAATCTACCTTGTCGCGACAGCACCATTGTTCACAGTCTATCGAGCCCAAATAAAGCAGTTAAGATGTTTGTCCAATCATTCTCTCTTAATCCAACATATCTTGAAGATATCAAACAAGAGGAGTTGATATTTTTGGTACGTATTATCGATAAAGCTTCAGTTCAGCCGCGCCGTAGCTTCAACTTAGCGAACTCATTTATTATCAGTCGTTCACCAGTAAGATCTCGCCTTGCAAGAATCACTATAAGGATTCCAGTTAATTCTCAACCTAACCGCGTAGATTTAGTAGCAACTGTGGGTGTTCGAGGTGTCACTGGTATTGCGCAAATACTCTTTAGAATCTTCCGCGATGATAAAGAGATTTTCAACACGCAACAAGGGATCGAATCTACCGGTTCTGAACAAAATTATGCAGTTACATTCCAGGCAGAAGATAGAAATGTTAGATCAGGTAACCATGTTTACACAGTGACAGCAGAAAACCGTACTGCAAATACAAGAGCCGATATTGTTGGGCCAATATCGTTTAGTGGTCTGGCCGTTAAAACAAGAACCTAACACCTAAGCTCTATGAACCTAACCATTCTTAGACTGACCCTATAAGGAAACAGCGGCAAGCTAGGCTCTCAAAATAAAGCCTTAGACTGCCGCTGCTTTTTTATTACGCTATTACCCATTTGTCTGATGATGAAGTATCGAGCGAGTACAAGCGTCATGCTGTTGAAGAAGACCGATTTGAACTCTCCGAGAGGAGCGTTGCCGGCATCGATGAGTTTCTGGTATGCGGTAAGTTGTTGTTTAACCGCATCCTTACCGTGATCGATTTCTTGACGATTATATTTTTTTCCATCAAGCATGGGCATATATTCCTTCACTTAGAGCTTGGCGCTAAGGCAAATGTCTGTAACGACAAGTTTTAAGGACCATCCTTTGTGGGATGGCCCTTTCTTTTTAAACATGACTTATACTATACACTATACTAACGTTTCCCGTTAGCATTCGCTTCCGCTTTTAAATGCGAAAAAGAAGCTCTTCATAGAGGCATTGTCATAATATTTGCCTCGGCGGGACATGCTGATTCGGGCGCCAACCTTCAGCAGCATGTCTTGGTGATCGTAGGACGTGTATTAGAATCCTAGGTCGCTGTGAACGATCAATCCAGTCACGTCCGTTTCCTTTTTAAAGGCTTTCTCATAGGTTTGAAAAACCAGCTGGTTATCATTCGAAGGCTCATATGAGAAGCTAGGAGTTCTCCGTTATACAAATCCTTAATGGCATATAAATATATCCATGTATCGAATACGCGGTATTGAGTGAGATCTGTTACCCACTTTTGGTTATGCCTATCCGCTTTAAAGTCACGTTGAAGCAGGTTTTCCTCTACGCGTGCACCTACCGTGGTTTTATAACTCTGACTTCGCTTCGAACGTATCTTAAAACGAATATCCATCTCTTGCATGAGCCTAGTGATTCACTCGTTTTTCATGCTCCTGAAGCAAATGCATTTGAATTTGCCGATACCCATATACGCCATTGTACTTCGTATATACTCGTTTGATTAGTGCCTTGAGATCTTCATCTTATTATTTGTTTGTCTAACAAATCATCAGCCTGAACCGCGTCAGCAGGCACAGGATCCGCTTATGAATCAAGCTTATGCGCTCATTAGTAAGCAAGCCTGTCAGCTTTCTTTTCAGCTCAAGAACATTGCAGCACAACTTCAGCTCTCACCTGTAAGTTCACACGTCATTTTCGAAGTGCTTTTCAACAAACACCGATCTCCTTCGTCACAACACTGCGAATCGAGCAAGCTAAACAGCTGCTTACCGGTACACAATACACGCTTGACAAAATTGCTGATAACTGCGGCTATGACAGTAGCCATTATTTAAGCAGAATGTTTAAAAAAACAACAAAAATGATCCCTTCAGAATACAGAAAGACTCATTTGCTTTAGCGCTTATTTGAAAGACTCAAGTACTCCTAGAACCAAGCCATATTGGGCAGCCGACCTCCCCTGTCACTTCCGATCTCGCTGTTTCCAGATCCTAGCTGTGCCCTCATTCTGGAAGCGAATGTCCAAGAAATCGGTAATCATCCCTAAGCCGCTTGCCCGCAATACTTTCATGAGCTTCTCCTTCACGTTTACTCCGTATAGCGATTCGAATTTATACAGCTCACGAATCCAGAGCGTCTGAAGTAGAATTCGGGATGGTGAGTGTTAATTATTATAATTCATTTAAATAATTTATTATTTATTACAAATATCACCTTTATCTAATTTATTAATTTTTATTAATTTATAAGCTCTTAGCCTTCAATACGTACAGTTTAATCTTGGGATTGTCTTTAACATTAATATTCTCAAATCGCTCCCGGGTTGATTCCTAAGCACTGTTTCATATATTACTCAACTTTTAAATGATTATAAATTTTTTCAACAATTTTCACATCCGCCTCTTCAATAACATTTTGAACCAACTCTTCATATTTCTGTTCTAAAAAATTTTTTTTAACTTGTTCCTTAACTTCGTTAAAATCTTGAAAACCTCTTTCTTTATTCTCCATACATTTTATTATCGTGAGAGTATTATTTTCATCAATAATATTACTTATTTCGCCAACACTTAATTTTTGGGCTTCAATAAGTAATTGCGGATTTAAATCATAGTCCGTTTTGGCGGTAATTTCATTAAAAGTTTGAGTTTCGATGTTGATAATCGTATTGTTGTTTTTTAGCTTCTCCAATGAATCGCCATTTTGTAAACCTAATCGCAATTGTTTCATAATCGTGTGGGCCTGCTCGTTTTTGTTCATAGTAAACTTCTCAACTTTAATCTGATATGCCCCCATAAAATACTTTTCTTTTAAATTCTCATATTCATCCAATAAGTCACTTTCTTTCATATTAAACTTTTTTTGGCCAAGTATTTTCTTAAGCTCTAAAACATTGTTCGTAAATACATGAGAAAAGTATTGATATTCGCTATATTGTTTTGGACCGTAAATAACCTGGTTATTTTCAACAGCAGTTTTTCTTCTTTTATTTTCTTTCTCTAACTCTTTCAACAACGCAGCGTAGGAAATATCGTTAATAACTCCATATTGCCTCGTCAGCATTTGTTCTGATTTAATTTTCACCATTTCTTTCAAGGCCATTTTTTTAGCATATTCGATTGGTTTTTCATCACCGTAAACATTGAACCAAAAATCCTTAAAATCATTTATCCCATATTTGTTTGAAAAATAGTTATACGTTTTTGCTACATAATTATTTTTCATAATGAGCATAAATTCGGATGCTTGAATCGGTTCGCAATTAAGCGTCGCTACGGTTTGATCATTATTTTCAAGAGGAAGGTCGAAAACAAGCGCTGTTAAAAATAATAAAGTCACTACGATAATGACTGAACTTAAAAGCATTCCTTTCTTTGTCAAAGATAACACTCCCTACTGTAAAGGATTAATGTCTCATTAATCTTTTTTTGGAATCTTGGAATTAGAGGCTGATTTTGAATCAGCCTCTAATTTCTCTTTACAGCTATTGATTAATCAAATTCAGATATTGCAAAGCTCTATTTATAATGACTGCAGCCTGAGCGCGTGTAGCTACATCTTGTGGAGCAAACGTTGTAGCTGTTTTACCAGTAATCAAACCATTGTTAACCGCATCTACTACCGCTTGATGAGCATATGACGATACTTGCTCTTGGTCAGCGAATGGATTATTCGTTGTATTTTCCATCATCGATGTTCCCTGAATAAGACCGATGGCGTTCATGATCATAACAACCATTTGTTCTCTTGTAATCAGCTGTTCAGGGTTAAAAGTGCCATTGCCTACACCTTGGACCAAACCGAACTTTGCGGCGGCATTCACTTCCAATGCATACCAATTAGCAGCAGAAACATCTGTAAATACATTCGTCACATTTTCCGTAGACAGTCCCAGCCCTCTTATAATCAGTGCAGCAAACTGAGCTCGAGTCACTTTATTATCCGGTGCGTACGTGCGGTCTGTCGTTCCTTTAATAATCATTTTCGATGCAAGAGCTTCAACTTCTTTTTTCGCCCAATGTCCAATCATATCTTCAAACGTTTTCTTGTTTTGAACGACACCATACAAGCTGTTCGTATTGTGAACAATCGTTACTTCTGTCATGCCATTCTTCACTTTGAACAGGGATGGCACAAATTCAAGCACTCCCGTATTTGGGTTATACACAACCGCGGTTGCAGATGAAGTGTCTTGAATTACATGATCAATATTCATTACACGTTTAACAAATATACGACCAAAACTATGAAGCTCTTCTTCTTTGTCCTTCGTTTTGATAATCAATTTGTAGTCGATCAGATCGCCTATTCGATTCAGACCCCGCTCAGTAATGGATTCACCAAATTGCTCTCCATCCTTTGTTGTTCCTCTATTCATTCGAATAATCAATTTTGCACCATCCAGCTTAGCCGCACTTTCAATGCCATCAAGGCTCATAATAGACAACGGAAGATCATAGGAGCCTAAGTGGCTTTGTATACGCAAGACGGTTTCCTTATTTTCTTCCTTGCGATTGTACAAAGCTGAAAGAGGCAGCTCTATGGCATTTAACGAATGTTTGCCCGGAAGTACAATCTGAAGGACAGGTTTATGTGCAGTCATCTGAAGATCTTCTAATTGCTGAACCAGTCGTTTTTCGTTAATGATCACAGTTACAGCTGTTTGCTCATTCTGTGCAGGATCAAAACGTATTTCATTTTCACTTAGTTCGTATTGGTATAGTTTATCGTTCACTTCGGTTCCTGAATTTGAACCTGGGTTAGTTCCCGGATCAGGATTACCAGTCTCATTTTGCCCGGTTATTGTAAAAGCTTTTGTCCCCATAACAGCAGAACCGTCCGTTGCAGTTGCAACCACCTTCACCTTTCCATCCTTCAATGCTGTCAACAAACCGTTAACATCGATTGTCGCCTTTCCTGTTGCCGTGCCGTCTACTTCATATACAGACCAGGTCACGTCTTTGTTGGACGCATTGGCAGGCAGCACCTCAGCATGCAATTGCAGGCTACCACCTTTCGTGTCAATCAACGTCGACGCCCCTGTTAAATCGATCGTTTGGACAGGTACTATAGAAGCTTCATACGCGCCAATATCCGGTTTCCCTTGATACAATGGATTACCCCAGAAATCTTTGCCGCCATTGTTCTCAATAACTAAGCCAGCGTTAATAGCTGGCGAATCCGATTGCAGCTTATAACCGCTAAGTCGAGTAGGCGCATTGAAATCAATGTTCGCTCCGCCGGAACCCGGGGTAACCAGCTTGGGATCAACTACAATCGAATGGACAACCGCAACGTCTGCGTCCAATGTTGAAACCGGCGCCTCCGCTCCATAAAAAATATTGGTGTCAAACAAAAAGCCTTCTACTTTTCGGAGGTCGAATCCGCCGCTGCCTAAATTATAAAAGATGTTATTATAAAAACTTGTTGTCTTCGGAATACCGAAGAAGTTTCTCACCTCAATCATTTGGGCAGTCGAAGTACTGTCCAAATAAAAGGTGTTATTGTAAAATTGAGTATTCGTAATATCTCCCAATAAATTAATTACTTTTTCTTTGTCATTTTGACTGATATTGTATCTGACGATTGTACCATCATTAAAAGAACTGGCCCCCGAATCGATTATCAGGATAAATCCACCGCCATTATCATGACTGTAATTGTATTGGAAGATACTTCTATTATTATTGAAATCGCTGTCAAAACCGTTTGCATCAAGATTATTCGGAAGACGCACCGTGTTATAGGATTCATTGTATTGAACGATGGCATCGTCCGTATACCATGTCCAAATCGCTGCGTTTGCATTATCAGCTCTAGCTGAAGTGTCCTTAGCGATGTTGTATTCCATCAATGGTGCCTTACTTGTTTTGGCTACGATTCCGTCACCACCTATATCTTCGACAAAATTATTCCTGATCACTACATCCGTACTAAAAGTATCATTCGGGTTTCTGAGAATAATGCCTGATCGGTCAACGGTTTTTATGGTATTATTTTCGATCAGAATATCGTTGAATTTGGAGGTATCTGTACTTGAAACGAAGTAAAAGATACCGACCCCTTTGTGCGGATGAGAATTGTCGCCTTTTATATTATGAACATAACAATCTTTTACATAAATATGATTCGCTGTTCCATAATCTGAAAGCTCGATGTAGATCCCAAATCTTGTCGCAACGTCAAGTGCATCATTCATAATTTCTAAATTGTTAATTTCCCAATATTGCTGATTATACAGGTGTACGACACCTGCGTTCGTTATTCCATTTCCGTCAATAATCGGTTTATTGCCCGAACCATAGATATCAATAATGATCGGATTGCCATCACTGCCGGATCCCTTTGGCTTAAGCTGTCCTATCCAATAACTGCCCGACTTCAGCAAGATCTTCGAACCGGGTTGATATGTGAAAGAGTTAACTTTATCAAGCGTTTTCCAAGCAGAGCGTTCATTCGTTCCGTTATTTGAATCATTTCCATCGATGGAATCGACATAATAAATGCCTACAGGCGCGTAATTTATAGGCTCTAAAATCGGAGGGGTGTCATTTACGAATTTAACCGCATCGGCACGGGTATAAGTCGCTGTACCGCTTAGTTCACCATTAATCATGACATAACCCGATGTCCCAGCAGCAAACGGATACTTGCCCAAACTAACCCAACCTGAAGTGCCCGTCGTCCAATCTTGTTCAGTTGAAATGGTACCTCCCTCATATACGATTTCAATATCAACATCTTTGTCACTGGCGGTGCTGCTCGCAATTTTAAATATAAAGACTTCATATTCCCCGGCTTTTGTAATCGTTGGCGTCCATTTTGCCGTTCTCTCGCCAACATTGGAATATCTTGTAGGCGTACCTTTATATCCTGATACGTTGCTGTTAACCCATGTTCCTGTCTCAGAGTAACCTGTGTCCCCGTTATCAATCACAATTTCTGCAGCGAAACTAACCACGGCAAATGTAAAAAGTAAAACGGTGCACATCATAAGTTGAAATACTATTTTTTTTAACATAATAGCTAAAACTCCCTTCCATTCATTAAATAACGGCATTTTACACATACATCGTAGATTAACTATGCAAGTTTTCTAATGTGAAACTTATTCTCACCTCCTTAATAAGTGAAATTCACAGCTTTCGTGTTAGCGCTTTCAAATAAACAAAAATAAATAATCACTTCACCTTTAAATGGTAGTCACTTTTGAAAGAACAAAAAAGATCACAAGCGTGAAGTGATCTTATTGTTCGTTCTACTATATCTTCAGTTTAAAATAATATAGAGGTTCTACTTATTTGATTGATTAGCGCGGATGATAATGCTTTCCCCGGTATTCAATTTGGCATAAACGCGATTCGGGGCAAGTTGTTTTACAGATGCAAGATTTCCATCGATAGAAAAATGCTGTGAAGAACGAATAATACATTCATTATCTCGGGAAGCAACAATTTTCGCCTCAACTAGCGAACTATTTTCCCAGCTTATAGAAACCTCGAACCCGCCGCGTGCGCGCAAACCTGATACGAAGCCGTCGGTCCACGAATTAGGGAGCGCAGGCAGAAGAACCAGTTCATTGTATTTACTCTGGAGCAGCATTTCAGCTACTCCCGCCGAAGCGCCAAAATTACCATCAATTTGAAACGGCGGACAAACATCAAAGAGATTGGATTGTGTAGAGTGCCGTAGCAGCGTCTCAATCATAACTTCCGCTTGATTTCCGTCCTCTAATCGTGCGAATAGACAAATCAGCCAAGCGCAGCTCCAGCCAGTATGACCGCCGCCATTTGCCAATCGCAGCTCAATGGTACGTCTCGCGGCATCGAGCAGATCTATTTTTCCTGATGCGTGAATGCTTGTTCCCGGATAGAGACCATATAGATGGCTCATATGACGATGACCTGGTTCTATTTCCTCATAATCCTCAGACCACTCCATAAGTTGTCCTTTCTTACCTATGCGCAAAGGAGGCAGTTTCGCCTTAGCGCTCTCAACCTTTTTCAAAAAGTCCTCTTTTTCTCCCACTATAGAGCCAGCTTTTAAACATTGTTCAAAAAGCTCGTCGATAATTTGTATCGTAGCTGCTGGACTAATATCAAGGCTTCCGGTGGAGCCGTCAGGCGCAAGATATTCATTCTCAGGTGAAGTTGTCGGTCCCGACACTAGATATCCTGTATGTGGATGCTCCACCATAAAATCGAGATAAAAAAGTGCCGCTTCTTTTATTAACGGATAAGCCCTCTGTCTCAGGAAATCGAGATCCCCGCCAAATAAATAATGCTCCCACATATGCGAAACCAGCCATGCTGCTCCTTCATGCCACAGCAAATTCACGTAATTGCGAAGCGTGGTCGTGTGCCAAGGATTTGTACGGGTGCCAAGAGCGATTCCAGTGCTGCCGTATCGCTCCTTAGCTGTTCGTTTTCCTTCTGTACATAATGCCTCCAGAAAACGGAATAGCGAATCTGTCAGCTCAGGCAAATTGCAAGTTTCTGCAAGCCAATAGTTCATTTGAAGGTTAATATTAATCGTATAGTCAGAAAACCATGGTGGCGTAAAGCTCTCGTTCCATATTCCTTGAAGATTAGCGGGAAGCGTCCCCGGCCTTGAGCTGGCAATAAGCAAATATCGGCCAAATTGAAAATGTAGTGCTATCAAACCGGGATCATTAGCTCCTTGGTGAACTGCTTCAAGTCGAACATCCGTGGGCATGTTTTCCTTTTCGCCTTCATCTAAATGCAGCTGAACCCTTCCGAAAAACGCCATATGATCCAGTTCGTGTGATATTTTTAACGCTCCGTAGCCTTTATTTACAGCCATAAGTAAATCTTTCTTGCATGCAATAGCTAGGTGCCTCTCCCGATAAGAAGTGTGAGCTGCAACAAAAATGGTTGCCGTATGAAAGCCCTCGAGTCGCAAGCCATTATCAACTGGGAAAAAACGGCCTCCTTCAAGAACTACACGAAGCTGTGCTTCAAATGTGACCCCGCCGTGCTCGCATATGCCGCTCATTATGAGCGTATCGTTATCATCGAAGCTTACATTAATTGACTGCTCCCGATCCAGCCTAACTGTGCAAGCGTATTCATTAAGCTGCTCACCTTTCTGCTCCAACCTAACGACAAGCACTTGATCAGGGTAACTGGAGAACACACGATTAATAAAATGTGTTTTCCCGAGCTGATACGAAGTGGTTGCAATAGCTGCATTCAAGTCCAATTCCCGCTCATAATTATACGGCTCTCCCTCTGGCAATTCGAATTTGAGCAACAGATTGCCAAGCGGCTGGTAATTTCCATAATTAGAATTATTGGGTATCCGCATCGTTTCATGGGCTAGCTCGTGTGCCTCTTTGTGTTTTCCTTGGAAAAGCAAGTTTCGGACTTGTTCTAATGAACTACGAGTCAACGAATTTTCGTTCTCATGCGGTTGGCCAGACCAGACGCTGTCCTCATTTAGTGCAATCCTTTCCTCACGAACGCCACCGAAAACCATTCCTCCTATCCGGCCGTTTCCGATTGGCAGTGCTTCATTCCAATCTTGTGCAGGCTTGTTAAACCAGATTCGATTCGAATGATTAGTAAAATTTTCCTTAATCATAGTGATACCTCCCGCCTGTAAGTAATACTTAGTGATAGGTTTTTCAATCAACCTTTCACCGCAGCATTAGCAACACCTTGAATAATGTACTTCTGAAAAACGACAAATACTATAATCATAGGCAGAATCGCTGCTGAAGCAGCGGCCATCATACCGTTATAATCAATTGAATTTTCCAATATGAAATTTTGCAGTCCAAGAGGTATGGTATAGAGGTCTTTGTCTATAAGGAATATCAATGCATTCTCATAATCATTCCAATGCCAAGAGAAGTCCAGAATGGCAAGTGTTGCAATAGCAGGTTTCGCTAGTGGCACAATTAATTGAATAAATATCCGAAAATGTCCAGCCCCATCTATTAATCCCGCTTCCGTTATTTCCTTTGGAATACCAATAAAAAACTGTCGCAGCAGAAACACTCCAAAAATAGTAAAAATGCCTGGTAGAATTAATGCCCAATACGTATTAAAAATCCCCATCCAGTTAAACATAATAAACTTTGGCACAAATAATATTTGTGGAGGGATAAGCATCATGGACAAGTACAGGAGAAACAATGAATCTCTGCCCTTAAATTCAATTCTGGCAAAACCATATGCTGCCAGACATGAGATGAATACTGCGCCAACCATCGAAACTACGGCTATCTTTAATGAATTGATATAATATTGAGAAATGCTTTGCTCGCCAAACCAAACATTGTAATGATGACTCCATTGAAATTGATCTGGAATCCATTTGATCGGATATTCAAACACTTCCACTGGTGTTTTAACGGATGTACTAAGCATCCATAGAAGAGGTAAAATCATAAGCACGCCAAAAAATAGGGCAATAATTGTAGAGATTAGTTTTATCACTTTTATTGGACTTGTTCGCATGTTAACCGATGCTTCTTTCCTTTGAGTTTGTTTTGTGTCTGTTGCTTTCATCGACTAGCCTCCCCTTACCCGTAATGCACCCATTTTTTTTGTCCATACCAATTGAAAAGCATAAGGATGAGAACTGTGGCAAAGAGCACCCATGAAGCCGCTGAGGCGAAACCCATCTCATAATATCGAAAGGCTGATTTATAAATATATAGTGACAAGACTGTTGTGCTATCTCCAGGACCTCCACCCGTAATCGCCTGTATGATTCCAAAAGATTTAATTGCTCCTATAAAACCGGTGACAAGCAGTAGAAAAGACGATGGACTAATTAAAGGCAAGGTAATATGTCTAATAATTTGAAACCATTTTGCGCCATCAATTTTTGCAGCTTCCATCAACTCAGGTGACACTTCCTGTATTGCTGCGAGGTAAATGATCATATTGTATCCAATCATAATCCAGACTTGGATGATCAATATAGCATAGATTGAGGTGTTAGTTGTAGATAACCAACCAGGTGGGTTAGACAAGCCAATGGCTCTCAGCGCACCATTAATCGGACCATTTTGCGGTTCAAATAATAACATCCACACAAAGGCAATAGCCACTCCGTTCATGACGTAAGGCAAGAAGTACATTGATCTGAGCATTTTTTGTAAATAGACTTTCCCGTTTAAAAAAGAAGCAATAAAGAAAGCAATCATCATTGAAATGGGTACGCTAAGAACAAACACAAACGTATTTTTAATCGATCGATAAAAAGACTCATCTTTAAATAATCGTTTGAAATTATCTATACCTATAAATACTGGCGATTTCCCGCTCATGAAAGTCCAATCCGTAAACATAAGGTAAAAAGAGAACAATGCGGGCAAGAGGAAAAATAGGATAACACCTATCATACTAGGGGTAATAAACAGGTATCCTGCTAGTTTCTGCTTTGAATTATAGTTCAGCTTCATAGAAATACCCTCCAATTAAAGGAGGAAGGTTCCAAAAACGCTTCCTCCAAAAGTCTAGCCTTCGTTATTTGGCTAATATTTGATTATGTCGTTTAACGATATTTCCGATGGTTTCATCCAAACTTTTTTCTTTTAAGAAATAACGCTCTACTTCTTCTTTTCGCATATCTGACACTTGGCGTTCCATACTGTTTGTAAAGGTAGGCGTATCGTTTAAGACAACTGCTCTGAGCGATTCCATGTCATAAAGATCAGCATTGTCCCCTGTCATCAACTGAACAGTACGTTCCAAATCCACATGCTTGGAAGAAGGAATTCTTCCGCCTTTTGCCAAATATTGAGTACCTACATCCAAATACCATTTCAGAAATGCCCATGCTTCTTCTTTATGAGGAGTTTTAGCATTAATGGATACGACATCGCCTAAACCGCCTTCAATCTTGAAATTCGATTGATTGTCTACTGCACTTGGCAAACTAGCAAAGGCAATTTTGAAGTCCCGTGGGAAATCCTTTAAATTATTTGTCGATCTGAATATCCATCCGCCGGCACCAAGCATAGCTGTTTTTCCAGTTAAGAACATTGTGTCAACGGCCATCTTGGAAGCGGTTTGAGCACCATAAGTAGGAATCGATTTATCCTCATGCATCATGGAATACCAGTTTTGCAAACTTTCCTTTATCTCTGGGGCATCAAATTTGGAAGTTTGGTTATCAGCTATTGCATTTTGAAGTGTGCCATCCATTTGCATAAAGTAGTACCAATCAAATTGTGCATATCCATATTCAAAGTCGTTTTTCAACGTCATTGCGTATTTACGCAAATCGTTCTGAGACCATTTTAGTGGGGGAATCGGCAGATTTGCCGCATCCAGCGCATCTTTATTAAGGAAAATAAAGTTTTTACCTTTACTCGATGGAATGCCATAAAATTTATCTTCTATTTGCCATGATTTCGCATCTGGGCCAATTGCGTCTATAATGTTGTAGTCAGTAAATGAACTAAGGTCAAGAGCAGCGTTACTCGCAACACGTTTTTCCAGATACTGTTTGTTATAATTCACATAAAGATCTACTCCTTGGCCCGTTACCAATGCAGTATCCAGTTTTAAATTTCCACTATCGTCATTTACATATCTCATATACTCCACTTGGATTAGCGGATTTTCTGCATTCCAGGCATCTATTGCTTCTTGAGGGCCTGCCTCTTCAGGAATGGCACCCCATATAGTAAGCTTTACCGGCTCTTTTGAGCCAGTACTATTCGACGACTTTGGCGTACTTTCACTAGCATTGTTACCATTACTAGAATCACCTGATTTTCCACATGCAGATAGAACTAAGGTCGTAGCGAGTAACAAGATAGTTGCAGTAAACCATTTCTTTTTTTTCATACAAACCCTCCGTTTTTTTATTATTCTTTTTACAATTCAAGCATAACATCGGAGTAATTGGGTTAATAGAAACAGATTTCGTTAACTATTGCACATATTTTGTGAATTAATTATTTGATCTAAAAGGAATAATTGTGGATTTACGAAATTCGCTCGGGGTTTTACCCATCATTCTTTTGAAAATACGAATGTAGTAGTTTACAGTTATAAAACCGCATGACTCCGAAATATGTGAAATAGGCAAATCAGTTTCACTTAAATAGGATATCGACTTTTCTATTCTCACCCTTTGGACAAATGATATAAGTGAATGTCCTGTCTTTTTACTAAACAATTCACTTACATAACTCTGATTCATATTAATGTAGGCAGACATTTCTTTTAGCGTAATTTGCTCTTTATAATTTTTATATATATAGTTCATGATTTTATTGATTTCAGGGTGATCGGTATAATTATGGTCGGTAATATTGTTTTTGATTTCGGGTAACAGCTTCTCGATCATTGTCAATTTCCTCATTTGTTGCAACTCTTTATTCAATTTTTTTAAAATAGATTGCATCTTCTCACGCTCTAGTGATAACTTCAAAATATACCCCGACGCCCCATGTTCAATTGCTTGTTGCGCGTACTCGAATTCATTAATGCAAGTAAGCATAATAAATCGGCTTTCGTAACCCGCATTTCGGACCGTTTTCAAAAGTGTTATCCCATCCATTACCGGCATCATAATGTCGCATACAATTAAATCAGGTTGATGCTCTTTAATAAACTCAAATGCGCTTAATCCATTCTTGCATTCTCCGACAATCACAAAACCCTCTTCTTCCCATGAAATAATGTTTCTCAAATAACTTAAGGAATGTTTCTCATCTTCAACAAGTAGTGTTTTCCACATGGCTTTAATCTCCTTTTTGATAAGGTTCAGATAACAAAAAAGGAATTGTTAATTGAACGGTCGTGCCTTGCTCTGAAGATATAATCGATAACTTGGCTTGCTCCTTAAATAAAAGCTGCAATCGTTCTTTTATATTGTTGAGACTAATCCCTTTACGCCGCGTTAGTGATTGGAATGTTTTGGCCTTCTTCAAGCCAATTCCGTTATCGGTTACTTCTATTATTAGATTATGGTCCTGTTTTCTGGCCTGTATGATAATAACTGGGTTTGGAATAGAATAAAAAGCATGAGTTATTGCATTTTCCACAAGCGGTTGGATGCTAAATTTCGGTACAAGAGTATGGTTGAGATTGGACTCAAATTTATACTTAATTTCAATGTGGCTCTCAAATCGTTGTTGATGAATCATAAGATATGCTCGAATCATATGCATTTCTACTTCAAAGTGAATCATATCGACATCGGTATTCAGACTTGTCTCGAGAATTCTTCCCAATGCGATGCAAACCTCATGAACCTTATGCCTCTCCTCAGGAATAACAGACATACTTTTTATAGTATTTAGAGTATTTAACAAGAAGTGAGGATTCATCTGTGAAAGAAGTACTTGGAATCGGACTGCTTCCTTTTGCCTTTCCTCCGTCTTCAGTTTGGAAATCAAACCTTCAATATCTGCTCCCATAGAGTTAAAAGTTCGCGCAAGGGTTAGTATTTCTCCGTCAAATCGCCTTTCATCGAGACGAGCTTTTAGATTCGTTTTCGTTAACACCCTCATCTTCCCCTGTAATTCCCGCAGCGGTCGGCTTATATTGGATGAAATAATGAAAGTAACCAAACTAAACAATACGGTCAATATTGAGAACGTCCAGAAAAATGAGCTTTTTAATTGATTAGTTTCAGCGAACAATATATCGAGTGGTACGATACGAACTAAATACCATTCCAGTGTAGGAACATAGCTGTAATAATAAGCAAAATGATTATCCGAAATGCTTGTAGAACTGTTACTGTTTATTTGTTTAATTAACTGTTCTCCACTAACTTTGTCTTTGCTTCCGGTCGTTGATATAATCTCCCCGTTATTGTCCAAAATCATATAATTTTCGTTTTTCGACGACCTTTTCTTCGTTTTTTCCATCCATTTCAAGTAATCTATGCTGATTCGTACAAAAGCATAGGGTTTTAATAATTCGTCCTTAATAATGCCGTATAGGGACAAAACATCAGAACTTGTCGTATAATCCCGACTCATATAAGCAGTCTCTCTTAACCATCTGTGAGTTTCATGATTGGATAGCATTTTCGAGTACATCATCTTCATTGTTATTGCTTGATTATCGTTCTTCAATGGACTATACGTTAAAAAAACATCCTCCTTTAAATTGTAGATCGAGTAAAATACCGGAGGAGCCGAAAGAAATAAGCTAACTGTTAATCCATTTAGAAGGGCTTCGATTTCGTTCCTCCTTTCAAGAAAACTATATTGATCAGGATGCTTCAATTTTTCTTCTACAGTTGGATTTTGTTCAATTAAAATCATCGATTTTGCTGCAATACTCATATAATCTTCTAATTCCTGGCGCATCAATTCCAATGAATTCTGGCTTTGTTCGCTGTTTTTCAACCACATTTTTTCTTCTGCGGCATAGAAGTTATATAGGTTTATGGATGAAAGAGGAATCACAAGCAATACCAAATAAGCAACAAAAAGCTTGTATTTTAATGATGAAGGGATTATTTTCTTTAATACCTGCTTTAATGAATATCTAGCCAATGAATTCCCTCCTAAATTATCCTTTTAGTAGATTGAAACAAGTTACAACGCCAACAATAGTCTATAGCCAACACAAAAGTCCTATGTGCATCTTATTTCGAGCTCTCGCCGCATCCCACCTTTGAACCATAAAGTATTATGTTTATAATGTATATAATTATTTTACGGCAAATGTAGCATATTTTTTGGGAGATATTTAACAGATTCAACTCAATAAAAGACTCCCATGTTAGCATTTTCTTTTCACCTTACCGTACTGCCGAGCTTCTTCTTTCGTCCATATAAAAATATTTAAATGTGCAAAAAAAAAAAAAAGAAATCCCATTCGTATATGAATCTATACCATGGGATTTCGATTTTTTCAGTAGCCTTTTACAACAAAAGTTTTTGAGGTAAAAGCTTTAACTTGATCTTTATAGTTAGTACTGATTTAGGTACAGTTTACAGATTAGGATGATTTGTCTTTGGTTTTCAGCGTAACAGCTTCCAAAAAATAATAGTCGCGATAGATGATTCAAATATGAATGTCTTTATAATGATATGCTGCTGAACAGTTGATCAACAAATGATCGGAATCCGTAGTCCAGTCGCAGAACTAATTAGAGACTTCGAGGAGGACTGTCAGCTTTAATAGCAACGATGGCTGCCAGCATCAATCTGACTGTCACCATGATTAATGCAGATATCGCTAGGGATTATTCATGGAGGCTTCGTATTTAATGTACGGGTTAGGCGTACTGTACGAGGGAAATATTTTAGTGCTGGGTTTAAAATGAGAGTCCTTATATATTCTTGCCTACACTATGACCAACTCTTTATCTTCTAATGAAGCCCAGTCGCTCATTCTTACACCCCATCTATAATCACTTTATAAGTGTCCGAGATATTAAACACCCCTTTGACAAATAAAACAAAAGAATGGCTTGTTACGATAAACTTCCCATTCGTACTATGGTTCAGCAATATGGATCCTTAAACCTTAGCATTTTGCAATAGGTCACTTAATGAGCAATAAAAAATAGCCACCTTGAAAGGTGGCTCGCACTCAATATGAGCACAAATGTATAGATAGGAGTGGCGAGTCATGTCCTGAACCTGTAGCTTTTAGAGTAACGTACTTTCATACCGTGCCTGATGCCAACCGTGCCGCTTTCAACTGCATTCAAAACCACTATTTCTTCATCATAATAGTTCCGGCTTTTCTTGCTGGATCCAATGACCGCAATCCAGATTGACCACTTCCGCATTAGGCACGAACTTTGTCAGGTTTTCAGACTTCTGGACCGTATCCCGATCACCATAGATCATGAGAGTCGGCTGTACCATAAAAATGAAGGGGGTTGCGATTTTGGATGAGCTGTTTCATCCCTTCTTCATTTAGCGATTTGATTAATGCCTCGCATTTAAAACGTTCTGACTTTTAATGAGAATTAAACTCTAAATGATTGAGAAATACAGTAGCTCCTCTCTCTTAAAGATCAGGGAAACAATAGACCCAGATTTATGCAGTACCAAAAATCCTTTTAACGATTCTTTTGTTATTTATATTTCCTTATTCTGTAATATTTTTGCAATGTTGAAATTTTAGCCCTTCTTCAGATGAAGCGATCAATATTCCAAGCCTTCTTAATCGTGTTTCTTCTTTCTTGGCGCTCATTACCCACCAGATAGAATCTCTTTTATAGGATGGTGATAAATTAGTGAAGAATAGCCAGGCTGTTTGATTTGCCTTGATTTGTTCTTCATATTCTTTGGCAAGTTCCACGTTTCTTTGTTCAGAGGAATAGCCTTGTGAATCGGTTCTGTTGTTAAAGACGTGCATTCCTTCTGGTCTCATCTTTCCAAGCTGTATTAGTGCTTTTACCTTCTTTACGTTCACAGCACTCCATACACTATTTACTTTGCGCGGAGTAAAGCGAATCTTATAGCTTTGTTTATCAATGGTTTTTCGTATACCGTCAATCCACCCAAAACAAAGAGCGGCATCTACTGATGCAGACCAAGTAAGACTTGCACGCCCTGTACTTATCCCAAAATAGCCCACCCAAATTTCACTAGCTTCAGCATGATGTTCTTCTAACCAATCGTTAAACTCTTCTTGGTTGTTGAAAAAAACTACATCTCCCATTGTTCCAGCCATTTTAAAATCGCTTGGTTTGTTTCTTCCGGCTTTTCTTCCTGGATCCAATGACCGCAATCCAGATTGACCACTTCCACATTGGGCACGAACTTTGTCAGGTTTTCAGACTTCGCAACCACATCCCGGTCGCCGTAGATCATGAGGGTCGGCTGCTGGATGATTGGGTTCACTTTCGCCAATAAGCGCCAGTTGCGGTCAAGGTTCCTGTACCAATTTATGCTGCCCGTGAACCCTGATGTTTCAAAAGCGGAGACGTAAACGGCCAGCTCGCTTTCGTTCAATACGGGCTCACCGAGCGGTGTTTCTGCTCTGGCGAGATTGATCAACGCCATACCTGGCTCAGGTGCTCTGAGAGGCTCGTTCTTTCGGTACAGGTTGCGAAGGAACCTGTATGTATTGTCTTCGAATACGGCGTCCGCGACGCCTGGCTGTCGATTGAAGTGGACGAAATAGAAATCGCCGCCAAGTATTTCTTCCATGAACTCGATCCAGGGTTTTTCTCCGCGCTCTTGGTAAGGCAAGCTCAGATTTATCACTTTATTGACGCGGTTTGGATGCAACAAGGTCAGTCCCCAAACGACGAATGCACCCCAGTCATGACCGACAAAGGTAGCGTCCTCGTATCCATAGTGATCGAGAAGCGCGATGAGATCACTCGACAAGTGTTCAATGTCATAGTCTGATACTTCGGTCGGACGGGATGAGTTGCCGTAACCCCGCTGGTTGGGGACGATGACATGGTAGCCCGCTGCGGCAAGTGCGTCCATCTGATGGCGCCAAGAAAAGGCATGCTCTGGCCAGCCGTGGCAGAGTACAATAGGTTTTCCTGCGTTTTCTCGGCCTGCTTCAAACACTTCGAGTTCCACACCGTTGGCTGAAATAAGGGTGGGCTTGGGAAAATCGGTAGGATTAAACATTGAATTAAAACCTCCTTCTTGTGATACTTGTAGTATAATGGATAAAAGGTGACATCAAGGTGTCACCATTCTGAAATCATGTAAAAAAAGAGGGCAATTATGGACAAAGTGGAGAGACTCATTTCGATTATCATGATATTGCTGAAAAAAGAGGTTGTTTCTACAACGGAATTCTCACAACTATTCAATGTCTCCAAAAGAACGATCCTTCGCGATATGGAAACATTGAGCTTATCGAACATCCCGATCTACTCTGTCAATGGGGTCAAAGGGGGCTACGGCATAATGGATGAATACAAGGTTGATAAACGCCTTTTAAGCAGCTCCGATTTACAGAATATATTAACTGCGCTCGGTGGATTGGAACAAATCCTCCGTACTGAAGAAGTTGAAAGAACGATAAAAAAAATAGAGGCAATGGTTAGTCCATTGTCTCTAAATCGTTCCATTCAACTGTCGTTTTATGATTGGGAAGGTCGATCCGAGATTCTTTAAACCTTAAAGACATGTCAAGAATCCATTTCAAAAAAGAGGCTGGTTTCGTTTGATTATACAGATAAGGACGGGGCTGTAACGAATAGAATGGTCGAGCCCTATGAGCTGCATTTTAGCGAATCGAGTTGGTATTTGAAAGGATTCTGTTTACATCGACAGGGAAATCGAACTTTCAAGTTATCTCGGATCGATCATATTACTATGGATGAACGCGCGTTTCATCCTAGAGACGATTGGTCAGAGCAAGTACAGGAAGCAAATTATCTACCTGAATTCGTCACGATTAAGGCATGGATATCGCCTAGCATAAAAGATCAAATCATCGAAAGGTATGGTCGAAGAAGTATTGAAGACCATAGTTCTGGATTTTTATTAGCAACCATTTATGTCCCACAAAATCGTATGGGATTTCAACTTTTAGCAAGCTTCGGCACTCATCTAAAAGTTGTAGAGCCCAAAACCTATATTGAAGACTTTCGAAATTATTTATATCAAATGATGGAGAACTATTCCTGATAGATTTAGCATTAAAGCTTCAACTTCAACTCAACTTTTCGCCGTCACTTATGGTAAGGTTCAGCTTAACGGGTCGATCGGCGAAAAATAAGAAGGAGCTTGTCACGGCGTGACAGCTCCTAGAAATCCAATTGGTTAACGTAAACAATATTCTTTTATC
Organism: Paenibacillus sp. 01T431; assembly: GCF_056398625.1. Lineage (NCBI taxonomy): Bacteria > Bacillati > Bacillota > Bacilli > Caryophanales > Paenibacillaceae > Paenibacillus > Paenibacillus sp. 01T431. Next base: position 508,061 of record NZ_JBFTPT010000003.1, on the reverse strand, counting down.
GCCGTCATCTTAACTTGTGCTCTACATTGTAAATGTGCTAAGTAAAGACGGCCATACCGACATTCTTTCACGGCAAGACGGACATGTGGTTTCCCCCGCTAAGTAATGCATTTGCCCAGCCAATGTTTGCTCTCCGATAGCAGCCGCCCGCTCCGCTAGTGCGCGTACTTCTTCCTCTGCAAATGACGCTGCCGGAACGATTAGTTGTGATTCCTGGCCAGTGTGAAAAACGGGATCATGTTCATAGGCTTGAAGAATTCCTGCATGATTTTCATTAGGCCATATGAACACATCTTCCTCGCAGGCCGAACACACGGCCACATACTCATCACCGTTACTAAACGTCAACAACATGTTGGCAGTGATATATGAGCCCCGATAAGCAGCGTCCGCAACAAGAATGTAACGCTTCTCCATCCCATCTATGGAATGTTGGGCTGTATAGGCAAATACTTCCTTTGTAAGCGCCCTGAGCTTGCCAATTGCTTCTACATATTCACGATACAATTCCGTACAAACGGAGCTGCCTACATCCTCAGCTAGTTCAGCCCAAGATGCTGGGAATGGCGCCTCATCTCGCCCATCGGAGCTTGCCTCGATGATACCGCAATTGAGAAACAGTTCTTTACGCACTTCCACATCCGATGTGGAGCATGCTAGCTGTGCCAAATACGGCATCGCCGCGTATGTAGCCGTATATATCGTATTTTGATGGAACAAATACTCCTGAAAGAGTTCGTCAAAAACCTCCTGATTATATTGTCGCATTAGCTGCTGCAATAACACAGGTACGTTCTCTGCAGAACCGTACGGCCCATCTAGCTTTCCCCATACATCGCTATTCCACTTAAGCAAGCTTTCCCTCCGTTCCTAATTGCCAATTTCTATCCTTTCTACTTATTGTATCACATAAAAAACTGGAACCAGTGCCCAACATCCTAACTCTTCAATGTCACTTAGGGTACTTCTCGGCTTAACGGGGCTATCGGCGAAAAATGCGCCGCGGTGCATAATTGCCAACATTTTATACCCGATTCAAAGGCTATGACCAAGCTTTCATGACAAGCACAAAAGACCACCGAAGTAATCGGCAGCCTGGTTGTCAGTGATTCAACTATCGTTACCCGTTAGAATTCCTGTAAAACGAATAATTTGGAGTTTGAATAAAAACGAGCGCCTCTGTACGATGGAGTTACGCACGAGGTCAAAAGCCTCAAAAAGCCCATCAGGAGGTCGCTCTTCTATGAAGTTTATATCACAGGACAAGCAAAATCAACTCATTGAAAACATTACCGTTTCTCACCTAGTCGTCGGCGTAGATATCGCCCAGGAAGTTCATGTGGCCCGCGCGGTCAGCTTTCGCGGCATTGCTCTGGGTACTCCGCTTGAGTTTGGTAACGATCGTGAAGGGTTCAAGCTATTTGAACGTAGGATTCAAGATCTGCTCAAATCCTACAAGCTGAGTAGCGTCATTGTTGGAATGGAACCAACCGGCCACTACTAGTTCAGCCTTGCACGTTGGCTTGCCACTCAAGGCATTGAAGCTGTTCTGGTTAATCCTCATCTCGTCAAAAAGAACAAAGAAAACCGGGACAATTCACCGTCTAAAAGCGATCGTAAGGACGCCCTTGTCATTGCAGATATGATCAAGAACGGGTACTACTCCCCTGTTCGTTTTCATCCGGAAGCATATGAGGAACTACGCATTCTCATGGCAAATCGAGAGACGGTTACCAAGCGCCACAACAGTGCGGTCAATCAGATTCATCGCTGGGTAGACATTGTTTTTCCTGAGCTACGTCAGGTCTTTAAAATCCTTACCAGCACCAGTGCAATTGCAACACTCAGACTCTTCCCTTTGCCAAGCGAACTCAGTCGGTTAAGCACGGACCAGGTCCTCGACGGTTGGAAGAAATATGTAAAGCGTCATGCTGGAGTTAAACGCGCTGAGCTCCTCATATCACTAGCAAAATCAAGTGTTGGTACTACCCAAGCACTCAAGGCTTACAAGCTTCATCTGGGGCAATTGCTTGAAGAATATGACCTAGCCCAGTGCCAACTTGAACAGATTGAGCGCGAGCTCCATCTCATTCTTGAACGCATTCCATACGCACAGAAGCTGCTTGAAATACGAGGTGTCAGTGCTACGAGTCTAGCTGGTATACTCGGTGAGGCTGGTGATCTAAGTGGCTATTCGCATGGAAATGCTCTACTGCGGCACGCTGGGTTGAATCTAGCTGAGGCCAGTTCCGGGAAGTGGAGAGGAAAGATAGTGCTTAGCAAACGAGGTCGGCCACGTCTGCGTCATTTTCTCTATCTCATGACGATGTGTATGGTCATGACGAACCCGGAAATTCGGGCTTTGCACCGTTACAATGTGGAAATAAAGAACCTGAAGAAAATGAAATCCTTCATGAAACTATGTAGTAAAGTAGCGCGGCTACTGGTCAGCCTGGCAAAAAGCAGCGAGGCTTACGATTCAACTAGAGTTTTCCCACAAGCAGCCTAAGATCAGTCAGGCCTCACCAGCTCAAGCATTCGCAGGATGACAAGAAGCACGGAGTATCGGGAGATGTTACGCAAAAGGGCTCGGACCCGTTCCGTTAGAAAGACCGACCTCCACCCCTTAGTTTAGATGTGACGAAGGAATGAAAGGGCTATGACCAGTTGAGACATGGGAGCGAGAATCGCTAGGGTAGAGTGGAGACGTGCACATATGGAACAATATGGGTGATGAGTATTCACCCTTATTTCCGCCTGCCCATCTCCTCATCTCTCAGCTACCGGTCCCACCTTCATCCTATTCTTAATACGAACTAAAGGATGAAATCCTGCGAATTCATGAGTCAGAGTGAGGAAACTGAATCATTTCGAGAGAGCTTAATAAAATGAGCAGACCATCGCAGAGCCTGCTCATTCATGTGTATTATTCAACTATCGTTTCCCGTTAGTTGAATAACGTCCTCTATTTCCCATCGGTAAGTAATTTGTCTAGAAATGTTTTGACATCTCGCAATACCTTTGATTTATATATTTCTAGATCTTTTATCCGATCCTTTAAAACCTCTTGATTCCACAAATGGTATTGATCGGGCATAGGTATATGCTGCATATTGTCGTAATGCTCAAGAAAATCATAGTCGATGAAATCATGGCCTTCATGCCACAAGGCACTCAGTTCGATGCAACCGAGAATAACATGCTTCTTTTCATCTAGCATGTCTTTGAGGATTGGAATGACCTTACTTTTAGCTGATTCATCATTCACTTAAATCCTCTCCTCAAGTTCGGTATTCTACTTTCAGAAAATTGTGTTGACTTTAAATACAACTTATTTTTAACAAATATCGTACCAAGGGAGCTTAATGAAATAAGATCATTTAGAAGCTTATTGGTGCGTAATAAGCTAGTAATCGTCTTGTCTTTTCTCTATCAGTAAACTTTACTACAAACTCTGTATCCATTCCTTCATCTATTACTTCTATAATTTTACCTGTACCATACTTAGGATGTTGAATCTCATCATTGACACCAAGAGATTCAACAAATCGTTTTTGCTCATCAGGAATATCGACTTCAGGCTCATTTAAATCCTGCTTTAGGTATTCAGGAGGTTGCGAATATTTATTTTCGTCGTTGTTGTAGTATTCTCCCTCATCTCCTTGAACCCGAGCATCTATTCTATTTGCAATTTCTATCATAAGCCCAATTCCCCTTTCGTCAGCACCACTTAAAATAAGCCTACCGCCTTGATATAGAAAAGGTACTCCCTTATATGTGTCTAAGAGATCAGACACCTTCTCAAGGTCTTTATTTGTTATAGGATTTTTTTCGCTATATATCCAATGCTCTGCCTTAGTAATATGAAGATCATAACTCATATAACCACTTCCTCAGAATTTAGTGTATCTGTAACATTATAGTTGTAAATAAATAATCCCTTCAAGGCACACGATTTTTACAAGCCTTATTAAACTAAACTGCCCGTTAGCTTAATGAATCGTCTTCCTCGAACCCCCTTCAATTTCTCTTAAATTATTCTTAATCGCTATATACCTTTGCGATCCTAATAATAATTCACTATATAAATACATGTATTGTAGGTGATACCTCATATCAAATTTATTTTTGTGATATTTCAATAAATGATCTACATAGTCCGTAAAGAAGAATAAAACATCCTTTGACCGTTTATTGAACTTAATGGTATTCAAATAATTTGATATTTCATTTAGTTTCTTTTGAGTATAGACTAAAATACTTTGAATATCTTCTTCTGGTAGCGATTCATAAGCTTCTGTTCTTGCTTGCCAATGATCTTCAAAGACTTCTTTATTTTCATGCAAAATGACATGTATTGGTTTGAGTAATTTTAATTGGTGTTTAAGTCGTCGAGTCTTGAATAGGTTTCTGATTTTTTGGAATATGAGAAATGCCTCCTGGATAACGTCATAAGAGTCGCTGTACTCAGCATACTTCCTTCTAATTACGAAGACGAATTTTATTTTGTTTCGCATAACTGCCCGTTAGATTAATAAAACGAGCAGGCTACCGCAGTGCCTGCTCATCGTTGTGTGCTATTACCTAACGTTCTCCGTTAGTTGAGCAGCGTGGTGATGTTGTTAAATTTAACGAATAAAACTAATCAAGACTGCTACCGCAACCATTAACACTAAAATTGAAAATACAAAGTAGCCGAAGATCTTTAGAGGACGCGGCATTGAATTTAAATCTATTTTTTTCATTGGTCCTCCACCCTCAATACTTTGAATAGAGCGAAGGTTCTCATCTAAATAATTATAGTTACTGTGCAAATGTTCCTTTTCGGGCTGGGTTTCATGGATCTTGTTTGTGCTCATTCCAAGTCCCCTTTCAATTCGGTTTACATGGAATATTCTACCACATTTATGAAAATCATGTAACCCACCAAGCACCATGCTAACCTGCCCGTTCATATTAAGGTTCAACTAGATAGATCCTTATACCGCAGCCATTATCAGATTGGTCACCTTATAAACAAAAAAAAACCACCCCGAAGGGTGGTCCGTACTCATGATGAGCACTATATGATTTGGATAGGAGTGGAGAGAAACCATACTGTACCTTTATTATATGTATACGCTTCCATTTTGTCAATAAGCGTTTTCATTTTGTTCGAAATAAATTGTAAACGCTTTTTTTAATCAAAAATGACGAACACCCGATTAAAGGTGTACGTCATAGCCTTTTGCAGTAAGTACGATAACAGCCTGATCCAAATACTCTTGGCTTCGGAATGAAAGTCTTAGAACGCCCGGCACGTCTTCTCTGCTCTCAATAATATGAATATTGCTCAGGTTGATAAGGCTGTTCCCAAGCTCACTTGTGATTTTACCGATAATACCAGGATGATCTGGAATATCGACATAACAGTCAAATGCAGAATGGATCATGCCTTTGCGGCGCTCAGGCATTTTGCTGCGGAATTGACCTGCTGTTTCAAAAGCTTCAGCAATCGCATCCCCATCTGAACTCTCCAGCATGGACACAAATTTATCCGTTTCCTTGCTCCAATCGCGCAGCAGCTCAAGCAAAACCTTGCGATTATTAATTAATATATCACGCCAAATAATCGAATCGCTTGATGCTATCCGTGTAATATCGCGGAAGCCCCCTGCTGCTAATGATTCATATAGCATATTATTTTCGTTATATCCGCGAACCTGATTCACAAGCGACACGGCAATGATATGCGGCAAATGGCTTATCGCGCCTGCTATCTCATCGTGCTCTTTCGCATCAACTTTTACGATATTCGCTTTCGTATGGCTGAGTAAATCAACTAGACGCTCCACTGCTTCCTCAGGCGTATTCTCATCAGGAGTCAGCACATAGAAGGCGTTCTCGTATAGATGCGATGAAGCCGCTTCAACTCCTGTACGCTCAGAGCCAGCCATCGGATGCCCGCCAATAAAAGTAGCTTGACCAAAATCAAGTGATTTTGCACATGCCATAACAGAAGCCTTCGTGCTCCCAGCATCTGTGATGATACAGCCGGGTTTTAATTTAAACGCACTGAGCTTCTCGATATACTCCTCAATGTTGCCGACCGGTACACAAACGAATATAAAATCTGCTTGCTCGGCCGCTTCTTGCATTGAAGTCGTTGCAAAATCAACCACACCCCGCTGCATGTACTTCTCTACCTGCGAGGGGCGGTTTGAATGTCCGATTACTGTAATATTTGGTTTTCCTTTAAAACAAAGGGCGATCGAACCACCGATCAGCCCTACTCCAAAAATCGCTACAGTCGTCATAACTTTATCCTTGCACCGCCGATTCTTGCAAAACCTGTTCTAGTGCTGTAATGAATTTTTCATTTTGCTCACTTGTACCAACTGTAATCCGAATATGATTCGGGTAGTAAGTCCAGCGCGGTCTTGAAATAATTCCTCTGCGCAGCAAACCGTCGAATACTTCAGGTGATGGACGCTTCACATCTACCATTACGAAGTTGCCGTATGCAGGGAAGTAAGATAAGCCAAGGCGATCAAATTGCTCCGACAAATAAGCAAGACCTTGTTTATTTTGGTCACGACAATATTCAATAAATGCTTTGTCAGCAAGTGCTGCTTTCGCTGCAGCTTGTGCCGCTCGCGATGTGTTGAATGGTTCACGTACCTGATTAGTATAACGAATGACATCAGGATGCCCAACGCCATAACCAATCCGTAATGCAGCTAGGCCAAAAATTTTCGAAAAAGTTCTCAGCACGATTAAATTGCGGTGCTCGCGCAGCAATTGTATTCCGTCTGGAAACTGCGGGTCATCGATGTATTCCCCGTAGGCTTCATCAAGTACAACAAGCACGTTCGTTGGCACCTGCTGCAAAAACTCAGAAAGCTCAGGCAGTGTGACAATAGTACCCGTTGGGTTGTTCGGATTGCAAATCCAAATGATTTTAGTTCGCTCAGTAATCTTAGACAGCATTGCAGGCAAATCATGTTTGCCTTCTTTTAGAGGAACCTCTATGATCGTTGCATTCTCAATTTCTGCATTATGCTTGTATTGCGGGAAAGTTTCGTCCGCCATAATCGTTTCGTCGCCAGGAACGATAAACGCTCTATTAATCATAAGAATAATTTCACTGGAGCCCGTGCCAAAAATAATTTGATTCGTATCTACGCCAAGCTCTTCCGCAAGTGCAGCCGTTAGTTCAACGCTCGCACCATCTGGATAAATATTAAAATTGCCTAATTCTTCAATGACTGCTGCTTTAACTTGTTCAGAACAGCCAAACGGATTTTCATTAGATGCAAGTTTGATGACTTCTTTTAACCCTAGCTCCCTCTTAACATCTTCAACCGGCTTTCCGGGTTGATAGACGGGAAGGTGGACGATATTACTTTTGGGCTGCATGAGCCGTTCACCTCTTTTATAATTGACTAGTCTCATTACTCGACATCCATTGTCTCATATCTGTGTTAGGTTTTAAAGTTTTTTTAACACAAGATTGGTCTATTGCGCAAGATTATATCGAAATTGTGATATATGTTTAATGAACTTATGATGCAAAAGGGTCTTTTTTTAATCAATGGTTCAGTTTCTGTATAAAAAATGAAGTGAAGGACATCCGCTTCCATGCCAAAAACAGTTCTAAACCATCGCTTGAAACCGTCTATTTAATTTCTTCATTTAAATAACGGACATCAGATCCCTTATTTGATGATAATCATGCTTTTTCTCGATATAACGGACATAGGATCCCTTATTTCTAAAAATACGATACAATTGAACGCCTTTTAGACAAAATAGCGGATTCTATGTCCGTTAAATAATAATATTAGCCAATTATTCTAAAATAACGGATCCTATGTCCGTAAGCTAGCTTCAAAAGTTACTTTTCAAATCAACAGCTTGTGCTTTACCATCCGTCCTCTCCACCCCCGAATCACCGTACCGAAATCCCTCCAAAACAGCTCCCTGCTACAAATCCCCCCTCTTTTCCCCATAAAGCAAAAAAAGCTCTCCTAGACCAAGTCTAGGGAGCTTTCCGCTAATATTAATATCCTATGTCAATTACAACCCAATTCCGCAGCGTATAACTTCCTTTATCTAAAATAGTCTGCTTACCCTTTAAGCTGAGCAACAAAATCGTCGATTTGCTTAAGTCCCGCTTCACGCGTATCAGCATCAATCAGCAGTGGAATGGCATCTTCTATCGTACGCACAATTGCACTGCCCACGATCACGCCGTCACATTGCTTTTCAAAGCGAGCAACCTGCTCACGGCTTGAAATGCCAAAGCCTACCGCGATTGGCAAATCGGTCGCTTCGCGTACCATCGAGAGGAATTCATCAATACCCGTATGAAAATCAGCTCTCACACCTGTTACGCCAAGTGATGAAACGCAGTAGACAAATCCTTTTGCTTTGCGTGAAATACGTGTTACCCGATCCTTGGATGTCGGTGCCACAAGAGGAATAAGATGCACATTAGCTGCTTCCGCAAGCTGCCTAACCTCTTCATCTTCTTCGATTGGCAAGTCAGGAATAATAAGACCACTGATGCCTTTGCTCTGTACAAGCTCGAAAAACGCTTCAAGCCCATATTGAAACACCGGGTTGTAATAGGTGAACAATATGAATGGAATTTTAACGCCGGCCTCACGCGATTGCTCAGCTATTTCAATACAATCCTTAATTGTAATGCTGTTATGGCGCAATGCTCGCTCAGATGCACGCTGGATAACAGGACCATCTGCTAGCGGGTCGGAATACGGCACGCCAAGCTCGATCATGTCAGCGCCTGCCTTCTCGAGCGTTTGGATGATAGCAACCGAAGTGGCTAGATCAGGATCACCCATCGTAACAAAAGGAATTAGCGCCGTTTTGCCTTCAGACTTCAGCCTTGCAAATGCTGTATCAATGAGATTCATGCTTATTTACCCCCAAGTAACCCATAATTGCTTCTACGTCCTTATCTCCACGTCCGGATAAGCTGACAACGACGACTTTGTCTTTATCAAGCGTAGGCGCAAGCTTAATCGTCTGAGCAATCGCATGTGCTGATTCCAGTGCTGGAATAATGCCTTCTGTGCGCGATAGCAGCTGCAACGCATCAAGCGCCTCGGCATCCGTTACAGGAACGTATTCAGCACGTCCGGAATCTTTCAAGTAGGCATGCTCTGGTCCAATACCAGGATAATCAAGTCCCGCTGAAATCGAATGCGCAGGTTGAACCTGTCCATACTCATCCTGCAGCACATAGCTCATCGAGCCCTGGAATACACCGTGACGTCCTTTGGTCATTGTTGCCGCATGCTCAATCGTATCTACACCGCGGCCAGCAGCCTCAACGCCAAGCAGCTTCACGCTGTCATCATTGATAAATGGATAGAAGATACCCATTGCGTTGCTTCCACCGCCAACAGCTGCTACAACATAATCCGGCAATCGGCCTTCTTCTGTTAATATTTGCTTACGAGCCTCGTCGCCAATGATACGCTGGAAATCACGAACCATCATCGGATAAGGATGCGGGCCTGTAACTGAACCCAAAATGTAATACGTATCTTCAACATGGCTAACCCAGTAACGAAGGGTTTCGTTACATGCATCTTTAAGTGTTCTCGTTCCTGATAGAACTGGCACAACTTCAGAGCCAAGCAGCTGCATCCGGAAAACATTAAGCTGCTGACGCTTCATATCTTCCTCGCCCATAAATACTTTGCATTCTAGACCAAGCAAAGCAGCTATCGTTGCAGAAGCAACGCCATGTTGTCCTGCGCCTGTTTCTGCAATGATTTTTGATTTACCCATACGTTTGGCAAGTACGCCTTGACCAATCGTATTATTAATTTTATGTGCACCTGTATGGTTCAGGTCTTCACGTTTTAAGTAGATTTTTGCGCCGCCAAGATGCTCGCTAAGTCGTTCTGCATAGTATAGTGAAGTCGGACGACCTGAGTATTTATGCAACAAGTAAGTAACCTCGTCTTGAAACGCTTGGTCCTTGGAATAATGCTGATAAGCTTCCTCTAGCTCTAATAATGCTGTCATTAATGTTTCTGGTACATATCTACCGCCAAATTTGCCGAAGCGTCCATTCTCATCTGGTACTTGTGTCATGCTTCCATCACCCTTCTTACAAATAATCGGATTTTCTCGATATCTTTCCGTCCATCCGTCTCAACACCGCTTGATACATCTATCCCGTTTGGCGCATATGTCCTTAGCAGCTCTTGCACATTTCCTTCATGCAGACCACCTGCTACATACAGAGTAATGCCAAGCTCTTCAGCTGCTTGCTTATATTCTTTTATCGCGTCCCAATCAAAGGTTTGACCCGTGCCGCCGCCAGGTGCGTCTATCAGTACGGCATCAACAGCTGCTCGGTATGGCGTTAACCGCTCTAGAGCAGATATTGGCGTGCTGCCCTCGGCTTCCTTCTTCATGGAAAATACTTTCCATACTTTAACGTTCAGCTGCTCACGCACCATTTGGCAAAACGCTGCCGATTCATTGCCATGCAATTGAATCACATCTAAAGGAGCTTCTAACAAAAGATTTTGCAGATTAGCAAAGGTTTCATTTACGAATACGCCAACCGTTCTCGGGCGCTCACCGCCAGCTGCCTTTAACTTCGCAGCCGCTGATATAAGCTGCGATGCAGTCGACTTTTCCACCAATCGCTTGCTGGGTGCAAAGATGAAGCCGATTTCGTGAATAGGCAATCCTTCCATCTGCTGAATCGTTTGCACATCCATCAGACCACAAATTTTGATACGCGTCTGCTGCTTCATCGAACGGTTACCGCACCCATTAAATCAGTAACCGATTGTCCTACTTGCTCATGCCGCATAAAATATTCACCAATCAATACACCATGAGCGCCGATTGACTTTAAGTAATCCATATCGCTATTACCCGCAATTCCGCTCTCACTAATGACAGTAACATTTTTCGGCATAAGTCCGATTAACTCTTCGGTCGTTTTTAGATCGGTAACGAATGTTTTCAAATCGCGGTTATTTATGCCGATGAGCGTTGCTTTGTCCAGCTCCAGAACGCCTTCCAGCTCTTCTTTGTTGTGCACTTCTACGAGGACATCCATCCCAATCGACTTCGCAAGATCATGATACTCACCTAGCTGCGTTGGCGTCAAAATAGCTGCGATGAGCAAGATTGCGTCCGCTCCGATTAAGCGAGCCTCATAAATTTGACGATGGTCAATCGTAAAATCTTTTCTTAATAGAGGTACCTTTACCGTTTTTTTCACGGCCTGCAGAAATTCATTAGATCCTTGAAAATAATCACGATCCGTCAACACTGATATACAATCCGTACCAGCTGCTTCATATTGTGAAGCAAGCGTAGTTGGCTCAAAATCAGCACGAATCAGCCCTTTTGATGGCGACGCCTTCTTTACCTCGGCAATCAGTCCCATACTTCTGTTGCGGCCAGCTGCCGATAATGCATGTTCAAAGCCGCGGCATGCTTCCATCTCCGAAATTTGTTTCTCAACTTGCGCAAGGTCAAAGCGAGCCGCCAGCTCCTCAACCTCAGTTCGTTTTGTAGCTACAATTTTATTCAGAAACATTTGCCAACTCTCCTGTCGTATGAATAAGACTCACGAGCTTCCGCTGCGCCTCGCCTGAATCGATCACCTTGGCAGCAATCTCTGCACCCTCGCGAAGCGATTGTGCCTTCCCGCCTACATATATACATGCACCTGCGTTGGCAAGCACGATATCACGATAAGCCCCGCGCTGCTCGCCTGAGAAAATAGAACGAATAAGTGCTGCGTTAACTTCCGGCTCACCACCCATAACATCCGCTATCGGCCAACGTGTTAGTCCAAGCTCCTCTGGCGTAACATCGTAGGTTTTCACAACACCGTTTAATAGCTCAGATATTTGTGTAGGTGCAGAGATGCTGATTTCATCAAGCCCATCATGGCTGCTTACAACCATTGCACGTTTCAGTCCAAGCTCACCGAGCACCTCGGCAACCGTAGAGGTGCGGCTCCGATCGTAGAAACCAAGAAGTTGTCTATCTGCTCCAGCGGGATTTGTGAGCGGTCCAAGCATGTTGAAGATTGTTCGAATACCAAGCTCACGCCGCGGAGCAGCAGCATGGCGAAGCGATGGATGATACAACTGAGCAAACATAAAGCAAATGCCGATATCCTCCAAGCACTGTGCGGCTTGTTCAGGAGTTATCGTAATTTGTACGCCAAGTGCCTCCAGCACATCAGCACTACCCGTTTTCCCAGACATCGCGCGATTGCCATGCTTGGCAACTCGGATGCCTGCCGCCGCAGCAATAATAGAGGAAGCTGTCGAGATGTTGAATTTATGAATACCTGATCCTCCGGTGCCACATGTATCGAGCAAACCTTCTTGTTCGGTATGGAGATGGCTCGAATGCGCGCGCATCGCCTCAGCGAACCCGGTTATCTCGTCCTTCGTCTCGCCTTTCATCCGCAGCGCAGTTACGACGCCGGCTATTTGAACAGCTGTTGCTTCGCCGTTCATGATGATGTTCATTACCATTTCCGCTTGCTGCCTCGTCAAACTTGAGCCGCCAATAAGCTGGTTCAGCGCTTGCTGCATCGTTATCGCTTCGGTTGCCTGCATTATTGACCAATCCCCTCTCCGACCCTGACGTAATAATCCGAGTTAATGGAATTGAAGGAATCCGGTGCACTTTTTGGCTGTGCAAAAATCGCTTCAGCCGCACGAATGGCTTTAAGACTGCCTTTCGCCTTGTTGACCGTCTCCAAATATTCGCTCTCCGGAACAGAATCCCAAACGATTCCCGCTCCTGCTTGTACATACGCTTTGCCGTTCTTAAAAATAATGGTGCGGATCGTAATACAAGTATCCATTGTACCGCCAAAGCCCAAGTATCCAATAGCTCCTGCGTATGCACCGCGCGCTTCATTCTCCAGCTCCGCAATGATTTCCATTGCTCTTAGTTTAGGTGCGCCAGATACAGTGCCTGCCGGTAAACAAGAGACAAATGCGTCAAAAAAGTCTTTATCCTTGTGCAGCTTGCCAGAAACGTTCGATACAATATGCATGACATGAGAGTAACGCTCAATTTCCATAAACGAATCACATGTTACCGAACCAAACTCCGATACGCGTCCGATGTCATTGCGGCCAAGATCAACCAGCATCAAATGCTCAGCGCGCTCTTTCTCGTCCGCAAGCAGTTCTACCTCGTAAGCCTTATCCTCTTCCGGCGTCTTGCCGCGCGGCCTTGTTCCGGCAATCGGTCTTGTCTCCACACGGTCGCCCGTTACTTTCACTAAGGCTTCCGGCGAAGCGCCGACAATAACTTCCTCGCCCATCTTCAAATAATACATATACGGTGAAGGATTCATCATGCGGAGCACGCGATATACATGCAATGGATCAACATCTGTATCAATGCTAAAGCGCTGTGACAATACGACTTGGAAAATGTCACCTGCGCGAATGTATTGCTTCGCCTTCTCAATGTTTCCGATGAATTGCTCCTTCGTCACATTGGATTGTACATCACCTAGCTCGTAATCAACTTCAATTGAGCGCCCAGTCGTTACTGGAATGGTCACCGGCTGCTGCAAACGTTCTATGGTTGCTTCAATTTTGGCAACTGCCGCTGCATAGCTCTTCGCGATTTCCGCATCCGTAGAGCCTTCGGCGATATGAACATTTCCAACGATTTGCAGCTGCTGCTTAAAGTGGTCAAACACAATGATTTGATCACAAAACATAAACTGCATGTCATTCATATTCAAGTCGTCGATGCGGTGGGCAGGAAGCTTCTCATAATATTGCAGTAGGTCATAGCCGAAAAATCCGATTGCTCCGCCTGTAAAGGGAGGAAGCTCTGGCAGCGACGGGCTGCGGAAGGAACGCAAATGAGCTTTTAGAAGCTCAATCGGCTTGTCATTAAGCACATGCTTCACGCCGTGATGCTCAAGCACCATCTCACCATTTTTACCGTAAAGCATCATGAACGGGTCCGTTCCTATAAACGAATAACGCGCCCATTTCGCTCCACCCTCGACACTCTCCAGCAGAAAAGCATGATCCTCTTTCGCAAAATGCTGGAATAGTCGAATTGGTGTTTCAGTGTCCGCCATCATATAGCGAACGATTGGAATTAAATTGTACTGACTGGCAAGACGGGTGACGTGCTGCAGCTCATTTGACATTCCGAACAACCTCCCTCAGTAGTGAAAATTCTATTATTAAAAACAAAAAAAGCTCCTGCCAGAGCAGGAGCGTTGGTTTAGATGATGACGGAAGTGTGTAAGCGGAAAAGACGCATGTGTAGATACGTTGAAGCAGCACTTTTACAATCCTGTGTGCCGTTGCACATAAGATCGTTCAGCTTTTTCTCAAACTCGCGTATCTCTCATTGCCTAACTCTGCTTCTCTCAACTAATCTCGACTCATCTCTACTCAGCTCATAAAACTACTCTGCTACTCTCACTCACGTAACTAAATATACAACAACGTACAGCTATGCGTCAACAAAGGGATTTGTTCTTTATGAGCTAAAGTCAAAGCTTTATGCTTTAGATAAGTCTGGACGAAGCGCCTGCGCGCCGTTTAAATAAACGTGACGAATCTCCGCTTGCGTCTTGTTCGTGTTGATAAGAACCATTAATCTAATACAGCGCTCAAGACTGCCTTTAACCGGAACTTCAAGCGCGCACATAAGCGGAACAAGCTCCCAGCCCTTCATTTGGCGAATAGCTCTAGCAGGGAATGTCTCGTCCAGATCGCTCGTAACCGTCACGAACACGCTGCAAATATCGTCAGGCACGATCTCATTATCTGCTACGATTCCATTCAACATTTCAATTGTTGCATTCAAAATGGGTTGTTCTTCATTAGCATCTACAGTAATAGCACCACGAATTCCTCTAACACTCATTATTATTGCACCTCCTGCTTTAATTGCTCTACGATCTCACGTACCCATTGGATGCGGACATCGGATTTTATTTCAACTGAACCTATTGCAGTAGGCACAACAAAAACCATCGTACCCTCAGCAAATTTCTTGTCATGCATCATTGCTTCCATAATCTTATCTACGTCCAAATGCTCAGGGAGCCGCACTGGCAGTCCTGCTTTCGCAAGAACGCGCTTCGTTATGGTATATACCTCTTCTGGAGCGCCATATCGCATACCCAGCTTAGCCGAGCCTACCATCCCGATGGAAATGGCTTCCCCATGGAGCAGCTCCCCATATCCAGCTACCGCTTCTAGGGCATGGCCAATCGTATGACCCAGATTCAAGATCGCTCTCAAATCGTTTTCACGCTCATCCTTCGATACGACTGCCGCCTTCACGCTGCAGCCTTTATACAAAGCATAACCAAGTGCTTCCGCATCAAGAGCGCGCAGTTTCTCCGCATTCTCTTCACACCATGCGACAAAGGATTCATCCCAAATTAGTCCGTGCTTGATCACTTCCGACAAACCAGCGCTTACTTCTCTTGGAGGAAGGGTTTGCAGCGTGTTCAGATCATATAGGACAAGCTCAGGCTGATGAAAAGCACCGATAATATTTTTGGCAAGCGGATGATTGACGGCAACTTTGCCGCCCACACTGCTGTCATGCGCCAATATTGTCGTTGGAACCTGTACGAATTTGATGCCTCTCATGTATGAAGCGGCAACAAATCCAGCAAGATCTCCAACAACACCGCCGCCAAGTGCAACGATAGCAGACTTGCGGTCGAGACCTTCCTCCAAAGCTTTAGCGACAAGCGTTTCGAGCATAGCTAGCGACTTTGAGCTTTCTCCAGCTGGAACAACGACGCTTGCCGTTTTAAAACCTGCGCCAGCAAGCTCAAACTCAAGCGTTTGCAAATGAATGTCTGCAATATTCGAGTCAGTAATGATGAGCAGCGGCGATTTTTGGCTAATGCCATGCTTAATAAAATAAGAGGATGCCTCCTTCAAGAGGCCTTCCCCGATATAGATAGGATAAGAGCGATCACCAAGTTCAACTGTAAGCTCGCGCATTTTTAATACCGCCCTAGCTGTTCAAGATAATTGTTCAAGTTGGCGCGAATTTCCTCAATGGAATCGCCGCCGAATTTTTCAAGGAATGCTTTGGCAACTTCCCATGCAACGACATGCTCCATCACGACGCTTGCCGCTGGCACAGCACAGCTGTCCGAGCGCTCTACTTGAGCCGTAAACGGTTCTTTAGTATCAATATCCACACTGCGAAGCGGCTTGTAAAGCGTCGGAATCGGTTTCATTACACCGCGTACGACGATTTGCTCCCCGTTCGTCATGCCGCCCTCGAAGCCGCCGAGTCGATTCGTTGCACGATGATAGCCGCGCTCTTCCTCATACATAATCTCATCGTGCACTTGCGAGCCGCGAAGCTTGGCTGCTTCGAAGCCAATTCCAATCTCACAGCCTTTGAATGCATTGATCGATACGACCGCTTGCGCGATACGTCCATCGAGCTTGCGATCCCACTGCACGTGGCTTCCTAGACCAATTGGCACGCCTTCGATAATACATTCCACGATACCGCCGATCGAATCGCCTTCTGCTTTAATTTGATCGATGTAATCAGTCATCTTTTGTTCGGTTTCTTTGTCAACGACACGAACCGAGGATTCCTCCGTCAAACGGATCAACTCATCCACGGGAAGTTGATTAGCTGGTGCTTCGATTTCACCGATGCGAATAACTTGTCCAGCTACTTTAATCCCGAATTCCGCGAGAAATTGACGAGCTACCGCCCCTACAGCTACACGTGCTGCAGTTTCACGAGCACTAGAGCGCTCAAGCACATTGCGCAAATCCTTCAAATCATATTTAAGTCCGCCATTCAAATCCGCATGACCAGGACGCGGACGATGAACGCGGCGCTTCTCTTCATCGCTGCCTTCAATCGGTTCAATATTCATAACGGAAGTCCAGTGCTTCCAATCGTTGTTTGCAACGATCAGCGCAACAGGAGCACCCGTCGTTTTGCCGTGGCGTACGCCCCCAACGATGTTTGCTGTATCCTTCTCGATTTGCATCCGGCGTCCACGACCATGACCCTTCTGACGACGATGCAGCTGGAAATTCAGTTCCTCAAAATCAATTTTCAAATTGCTTGGCAATCCTTCAATAATAGCGGTTAATTGGGGACCGTGTGTTTCCCCTGCGGTTAAATATCTTAAAGTCAACTAAAGCTCCTCCTCAAGTGTAAACGACTAACACAGTCCATTGACGGCACAAGCTCGTTTCGCGGTGAAATTTAAGCGATTTTATAAGTGCATCACTTATAAAATTATAAATTTTCAAAACAGCTTTCATGCGCCTGCTATGCTTTACAGCACTAAACATCTTTGCTCATTATAGTACACAGTTACAGGTTTGACAAGAATTTGGACACCTTGAAAGCCGCTGTAACCGTATAAAAAAAGGCTGGTGGAACTGTCATCTAAAATGACAAATCCGCCAGCCCGGGCAGCGTGCAGTTAATTTGCTGTTAACCGATCTTTTCTAAGTATCGCCGTGCCTTCACTCGTCAGCAATGGATCATCAACAAGTCTTGTCATTTGTCCACTGTCCACTCCGATAATTTGCGCACATTCCTGAATAGAAATAAAACCACGCCTATAGGCAGCTATAACCTTACGTTTATCCATCGGTTGCTTCATCCTCCAAGTTTATTACATACTAACTAGTATAGGAGAAGATGGAAAACGGTATACATGCCGCTTATACCCGGCGATAAAAGAATGTATCAGCGGTCTCAAATCCGTATTGCGCAGGGGAAAAAATTTGTTCCGTACTGCCTACAAACAGCAGTCCGCCCGGTTTAAGTGCATTAGAAAATTTATGATACAATAAGTGCTTTGCTTCTTCTGTAAAATAAATCATTACGTTTCGGCAAACAATTAAATCAAATGATCCATCAAACGTATCATGCAGCAAATTTTGCTGCTTGAATTGAATAAATTGCTTCAGGGAGTCTGAAATCAAATACGCTCCCTCTGACTGCTTAAAATATTTTTGCCGGCAAACCTGCGGAACATCGCGCAGAGATCGCTCTAAATAACTGCCTTCCATTGCCTTTTGCAGCACATTTGAATCGAGATCAGTTGCAAGAAGCGTAGATCGCTGCAAGGCACCCAGCTCAGATAAAATCATAGCGAGCGTGTAAGGCTCCTCGCCTGTTGAGCATGCCGCACTCCAAACCTTTAGACGATTAGAAGCAGCAAGCATCTCAGGAAAAAAGCGCTTTTGCAAAACTTCCCAGCGGGAAGGATTTCTCCAAAACTCAGAAACATTAATCGTCATACGGTCCAAAAACTCATTTAGCATCGTCCGATTTTGCTCAATCGCCTTCCAATACTCATCGAACGTTTGATAGCCGTGCTTCATTCGTAATGTAGTCAGCCTGCGTTTCATTTGAGCTTCTTTGTACTGCGACAAATCAATGTCGGTCTTTTGCTTTATTCGGGCAATAAACTGTGCAAAATCACGATCTTCAAGCATAGGCTCCTCCATCGCTTGTGGGCGAAATATTAAATCCACCGTTGAATTGTATGCTCGTATTGCACCAGCTCCGCTGGCGTGAAGTAAATGCCGATCTCTTTTTCCGCATTAGCTGCCGAATCCGAGCCATGAATAAGATTAAAATTCGTATGTACAGCAAAATCAGAACGAATAGTGCCGGGATGAGCATCTAGTGCATCCGTTTTGCCAATAAGGGCACGCGTCAATGCAATGACATTGTCACCTTGCCATACCATCGCAAATACAGGACCTGACGTTATGAATTCGAGCAATGGCTCATAAAAAACTTTGCCTTTATGTTCCTCATAATGGCGCTCGGCAAGCTCATGGCTCAAAACCATAAACTTGGCTGCTGCAAGCTGCAATCCCTTTTTTTCAAATCTCGAAACGATTTCGCCAATTAATCCGCGCTGAACGCCATCAGGTTTAATCATCAGAAAAGTTCTTTCCATCCCCAACCATTCCTTTCTATTTTGCACGATTAATAATTACGTTTACCAAACAAAATCGCAATATCGCTCAAGTTCTTCTTCGCTGTGACGTTCGGCAATCCCTCTAATGCTTTGAGAGCTTTTTTAATATATCGGTTTGCAAGCTGGTCTGCTTGATCTCCGCCATCGCTTTTGCGAATCATTTCGATGGCTCGTCCAGCATCTCGTTTCCCGCCTTGCTCCCTGATCAAAGCAATTTCCTTTAACAAAGGGTCGCGGGTTTTGGGGTCCTGCAAGGCAAGTAGAACCGGCAACGTAATATTTCCTTGACGCATATCTGAGCCTGAAGGCTTGCCGATCTGTTTCTCTGTTCCATAAAGATCAAGCAAATCATCACGGATCTGGAATGCCATACCCACATTATAACCATAGCGATATAAGCTATTTGCTGTTTTTCGGTCCGTTCCCGCGGCAACAGCGCCAAGCTGGCAGCTAATAGCAATTAATAAAGCTGTTTTGCGTCTAATCCGAAGCAAATAATGCCGTACCGATTGTTCTGTATTGAAGAAATCACGAATTTGTTCCATTTCTCCGATACACATTTGTACAAGCGCATGCGACAATATTTGATGTATCTGCGGATTTGGAAGCTGAGCAGCGATTGACAATGCTTTGCCATGAATGAAGTCGCCCGTATACATCGCTATTCGATTGTCCCACTTGGATTTTACTGTGAGCTGTCCACGACGTGTTTCCGCGTCGTCAATAACATCATCATGTACAAGTGAAGCCATATGAATAAGCTCGAGAGGGACGGCGACGCGCTTCATTACATCAAGCTGATAATCGCCAAACTTGCCTGCCAGCAGAACAAACACCGGTCTAATCCGTTTACCGCCAGCTCTAAGCAAGTGCAAAGAAGCTTCGCCAAGCAGCACATGATCATCCGAAATGCTGCGCTCAAGCTCCTGCTCGATCTGATTTAGGTCGCCTTTCATCTTTGCATACAAATCTAGTAGTTTCATTCTTTCACCTATTGGGCAGATTGGTCTTCAAAAAAAGTAAGCTCCACGTCATTCGATAGCAACCCTAGCTGCTTAGAATAATTGAAATATAATTTAAGTCCTTCTTGCAGCTTGCTCCCAAAATCATATTGAAGCGAATGAAAGTACATCTCCCAGTAAGTTGATTCTCCTCCAAGCTGCATACAGGCCTGTTCAATTAGTGGACCAAGATGGCTCTTATTATACTGTTTGCTCGCATTTAACGCTTTATATACTGCACGAACGGCTTCTGGGGCTGCAAGAGCTGCTTCTTTACGTGCAGCAACAACAGCGTAAGTCATGCCAAGTCCCGTCCACTCATTCCATAATTGTCCTAAATCAATGACATGAAGGCCGTGGTTTTGCCAAGAAGCATGAATGGCAGGATCGCCAATGATGAGTGCAGCATCGGCTGTCTCCAGCATACTTTCCAGATTCGGTGCGGCAGTGACATACTCTGGGTTGCATTCAAAGTGCAATGTCATCAAAATTTTCAACAGATTAACTGAAGTTGCTGATGTTGTCGTTACTGATATTCGCTCAGGACGTTTACGGCTGATCGGCTCTTTCAGAAACAAAAAGATCGAGTTGACCTTCCCTACCGAACCTACGGACAATTCTGGCAGCAGTACATAATCATCCGCATTTAATCCGTAGGCAAATGATGATATAGCCGAAATATCCAATTCACCAGCTTGCAGAAGCCTATTTAATTCAGAAGGCACACGTTTAATGACCTCAAAGCTATCCCCATCCATTCGCTCCTCGAGCTGATGGAAAAGAGGCCATGCATTCGCGTAATCAATTCTTCCGATGGTGATCGGGCGATTCATGCCCATTCTGTTCATCTCCCCATCTTCTGTACAAATCATGTTCGATTGTCATATTATCAAGTACTTTACCAACTAAAAAGTCAATCATTTCATCCATCGTTTGCGGTTTGTAATAAAAAGCCGGCATAGCCGGTATGATCCTAACGCCAAGACGAGCCAGCGTCAGCATGTTTTCAAGGTGAATCGCATGAAGCGGCGTTTCTCTTGGAATAATAAGCAGCTTCCTGTTTTCCTTTAACATAACATCAGCGGCTCTAGTCATCAAATTATCGGAAATGCCGTGCGATATCGACGCAAGCGTCCCCATCGAGCACGGCACAATAACCATTCCTTGAACCCGGTAAGAGCCGCTTGCAATGCTTGCGCCAATATCCGCATTGGGATGAAAAACTAGTCTAGCTTCTGCGATAGCATCGCCAAAACGTTGTTCAAGAGCTGCTGAACGACGAGTCGTCTCCCAGCCCAGTTCTTCTTTTAGTACTCTCCAACCAGCTTCTGTTATGACGAGATGAACCTCGTATTTCATCTGAAGGAGAACTTCAATAAGCCTTATTCCATAAATTGAACCGCTTGCTCCTGTAATGCCTACTACCCATCGATTCGTCCAGTTGGTTTCGTTGCGGCCGTCTACCATTGGTGAATAACCAATAAATCAACGATAACAAACAGAAAAAGCACGACGCTTAATGTACCGTTCATTCCAAAAAAAGCAGTTTGGACGCGCGACAAATCGTGTGGCCGTACCATCCAATGTTGATAGAACAGAAGCGAAATCGATATCAAAGTACCAAGTAAGTACATCCAGCTAAGATCTGTCAGCCAAAACAATGCTATAAAGCCGATTGCCGTAACGACATGAAAGGACCGAGCAATCCAGATAGCCCCTTTAATGCCGAACCGAGCCGGAATCGAATGCAAGCCAGCATTGCGGTCATACTCAAAATCCTGTGTTGCATAAATAATGTCAAATCCAGCAATCCATAAAGAAACGGTAATATATAATATCCAAGCAGCTAGATCAAATTGACCTGTTATGGCAACCCAGCCGCCAAGCGGCGAGAGTCCAATTGTTAATCCCAGCACAACATGGCATAACCATGTAAAGCGTTTTGTGTAAGAATAAAGAACAAGCAAAGCTACCGCGATTGGCATAAGTTTCATTGCGATTGGTGCCAAGTTCGCCGTTGCTACAAACAACAAAACGAAGGAAACAATGATAAATAACATGACTTCTGCTGATTTAAGCAAGCCAGCCGGAAGTGCTCTTTTTTCAGTACGCGGGTTGCGTAAATCGATAGCCTTATCTATCAGTCGATTCAAGCTCATCGCAGCGCTTCGAGCACCAAACATCGCAAGCGTTACCCAGCCGATCTCCCCCCATGAAGGAAGGCGCTGCTCCATCATTACTGCACCTAGAATCGCTCCCATAAAAGCAAAAGGCAAAGCAAACACAGTATGTTCAAACTTAATCATTTCCAAAATAATACGTAATTTGCGAATCATTGCTATTTCTTCTCCTTTGTCCCCATATGCAGCGCAGCTACTCCACCGGTCAGAGGATATGCCTTCACCTGATGAAGACCCGCTTCTTCAAACAGCTCAGCAAGCTGCTGTCGACCGGGAAACATTTTCAGTGATTCGGGCAGCCATTTGTATTCACTGAAGCTTTTGGCTACCACTTTGCCCATAACTGGCAATATACGTTCGAAATAAAGATTGTACATCGATTTAAATGGCTGCCAGGTTGGTTTGGATACCTCTAAACATACAACTAAACCGCCTGGTTTAACAACGCGGTGCATCTCCTTCAGTACCTGTAAATAATCAGGAACATTGCGCAGACCAAATCCA
Source organism: Paenibacillus sp. 01T431 (assembly GCF_056398625.1). Taxonomy (NCBI): domain Bacteria; kingdom Bacillati; phylum Bacillota; class Bacilli; order Caryophanales; family Paenibacillaceae; genus Paenibacillus; species Paenibacillus sp. 01T431. The sequence goes on along the minus strand of NZ_JBFTPT010000003.1, from coordinate 485,373 downwards.
ATCGTAACATAGTCAAAGGAATTATCCTCAAACGGCAAGCTCATTGCATTTCCTTGGACTAATGTAATTTGCTTATTCAAGCCCATCTTGTTTACTTTGACAGCACCCACATCAAGCATGTTTTGGCTAAAATCAAGTCCTACGATTTGTCCAGTACCGCTCGCTTCTGCAAGAGCAACCGTCCAATCACAAGTGCCGCAGCAAAGGTCAAGTGCTGTTTGTCCTTTTGCAACGCTCATTTTTTTCATCGTAAACTTCCGCCATGCCTTATGTCTTCTAAAGCTGATCAGATCATTCATCAAATCATATTTTGGAGCAATCCTCTCAAATACGCCATGCACATGGCTCTTGGAGTTCGTATCCACCCTTGCAAGTCACCTCGTCTAATTGAGTGCAGGCGTGTAATCGGTTTTTTCGTTCAATAGATTATCGACGATAGTCGTCAATTCTCCGAGCAACTTGTCCGATTCCAGCTTGCCAGCCAAAACCTTCACTGAATCTGCTGAGACCTTCAGCTTCGCTATAAGCTGGCTGCGCACCTTATATTTTTCCACTAAACTGTTAATAAATGCAGGTTCAGACATACGCTGAGAGAGCTGCATGCGCTCATCTTCTGACCCCGCTTGCATGATATGCCAATAGGACCAGCTTTTATCGAACGTAGCTGGGTTCTCGCTGCGCTTGATTTCATCAACTATAACCTCGCACCGGCTAATGCCATCCAGAATCCCTGGCCAGACGCGAGAAAGCTCGCCCTCCAGCACCTCTGTGAAAATCTGGAACAACGTGCTCTTAAGCTGAACTGCAAGACCTAAATATTCTTCTGAGGTCATCTTAAGCTGCCTCATTCGAACGTAAAGATTAACTTTTAGTCTGTTGACCTCACTAACCGCGCTGCTGATTTTGGAAACCATCTCAATTTCGCCGGCTTGCGAGAGCAATTGATAAAAAGTTGCGCTAAAGTAGTCCCCTGCCAGCACCTTAAGCTGCCTTGAACGCATCTCCGGCTCAGAGCGCTGCTCTTGGTGTGTGTCGATTAAATCATGCGTATCCATTCCTAGCTGAACGAGAGATACGACGAGCGTGTAGAGCTCACTGTGGGTCTGTAGCGACGCTTGCTGGCTCAGGAAGGCGTGTAGCAAGCGAAGCCTTGCATTCGCTAAGTCAGGAAGAGACGTATGCTCCTCGATCATGTCATATTTCACATATTTTTGAGCTATTTCAGGTATACGGTATGTTCTCATTGGGGAAGCCTCCGAACAGAGAAGCGCAAATCGCCGCTCAATAATCTAAACTATTATAGCACAACTTAATCTAAAGAACATATGATTGAGCCTGCTTGTTCAACAAATTGCAATATACATCACCTTTATTGCTGCGAAATGGAGGAAGGCTTTACAGTAAATCCCGATACTGGTCCAAAACGTTTTTCCCAGGCCGATGTAAAGCTAACTCTTAGCCTCTTTCTCCACAGCTCATCATGCACAGGATCCGCTTGTGCAAGATGATCCAGCTCCGTAATAAGCCAATCGTCGGTTTTCCGTACATCAACAGCAGCAAGCAGAGCATCGCCTTCCGATTGCGCCTCAATGATCCGAATCAGAATACGTTTCACATTCTCTAGCTGTATGAATGAGACACGAATAAGCTTCTCAACATCTGAGAACCAAATTGCCGGCCGCCCTTCAATGGTGCTTACCCGCATATCGATCGATAAAACGCCGTTATTCCATTCCGCCTTATTCAACCGCTCATGAAGCTGAGTTGCAATGAGCACATCTACCAAATTGTTATTGGAGAGCCTTACGACCGGCGTCGTGCGAAAAACAGCCACGTCGCCGCGATTTGCCGAATGCTGCCATCCTGCATGAGGAAGCCATGTAAATAATAATGTAGCTGCTATCGCAGTCACACAAGCTGTTAGAAGTGGTTTTCCGATGTTCACTCTGCACCTCCGAATATAAACTTATCACCTTAACCTTTAAATTCACTCGATCCGCATGAATATAAAGTCCCATCTCTCATTGTACGAGCGGTGCAGGATGATTATTCGGACTGCAGGCAGGCAAAAAAAAGCAGGCATAGCCTGCTTTGCACATTCGTTGTTACTGATCGGTTTCCATCGTACCGTATTTCGTCATCACGACCGCTTTACCTCGAATTTTTATAGCTGAAGTATGATCGGTAAATTGGCAAATTAAAATTTCGTTTTTATCCAACTTTTCCGTATGATGAAATTTTGTGTCAAGCCCGCGTGTTAATCCGATGACTTGAACGCCTTGATCTTTTGCCTTTACGACAATGTACTCGCCATGTGTAGGCTCCATCGTTATCCCTCCGCATCCGTAATTCCATACTATCCATGTGAATTATAGTGGATGTGTAACGTTTGTGCAATCCATTCTATCATGCAAATAAACAAATAACGCCCGAACGGTATCCCGTTCGAGCGAAATTAGGCCGAATTATAAGCAGTAACATCAAGCTTATATTTCGTGGCATATGGATGCTTGCCGCCAAACATCGGCGTCAATGCAGTTAAGCTGGAGTATGCTTAATTGGATACGAGGTCCTTGAGTGATTTTCCTGGTTTGAATGCAGGCGTTTTGCTTGCTGCGATCTCAATAGGATCTCCAGTTTGCGGATTGCGGCCTTTACGTGCTTGGCGCTCGCGAACTTCGAAATTACCAAACCCAACCAATTGGACTTTATCCCCGCTTTGCAGCGCATCGGATATCGCATCAAAAACAGCGTCAACTGCTTTCGTTGCATCTTTCTTCGAAAGATCAGTCAATTCAGCTACTTTTGTAATCAAATCTGTTTTGTTCATTGTTTCACCTCCTCCAAAGTGCATTATGTACTTTTTTTTGGTGTAAGCATATAAACTCTCATCTTATCCCTCTTATTAACGGAAAACTTCAAAAATATACCTTTTAACCGAACAAACCTATAGTAATACAGCCGTTTGCCAATTTCAAGTGCCAACCTGCATTTCCTGCAAAACAAATAAAACCGCTCCCTTTACGGCAGCGGCTTATTCGTATACTAGTATCGATCAACTACAGAATGATAGCAATCAATCCGCCGGAGCCCTCGTTGATAATACGTCCGAGCGTTTCCTGCAGCTTGTAGCGGGCATTATCCGGCATCATTGCAATTTTGCCTTGAATGCCTTCTCTCACAATCGAATGCAGGGAACGACCGAATATATCAGACTCCCAAATCTTGATTGGATCATTCTCAAAGTCTTGCATTAAGTATCTTACAAGCTCTTCGCTTTGCTTCTCCGTGCCGATAATCGGAGCAAATTCCGATTCCACGTCGACGCGGATCATATGGATGGATGGTGCTGTTGCCTTCAGTCGAACCCCAAAGCGTGAACCTTGGCGGATTAACTCCGGCTCGTCGAGTGCCATTTCCGCAAGTGTCGGTGCTGCAATGCCGTATCCAGTTGTCTTGACCATTTCCAGCGCTTCTGCAAAACGGTCATATTCCCTCTTGGCATGAGAGAACTCTTGCATCAACTGAAGCAAGTGGTCTTTGCCGCGAATCTCAACGCCGACTACTTCCATCAAAATACGGTCATACAGCTCATCTGGCGCGTACAAGTCGATTTCTGCTACGCCCTGCCCCATATTCATGCCGCTTAGTCCAGCTTTGGCGATGAAGTCATATTCCATGAACTGGGTTACTACTCGATCCACATCGCGCAGCCGGCGAATATCTTTAACCGTATCGCGAACGGAGCTCTCATAGTTGCTGCGCAGCCAGTGCCGATCGTTAAGCACCATGACCCAGCTTGGTAAATTAACATTTACCTCATGGACAGGGAATTCATAGAGCACTTCCCGCAATACCGAGATGACTTCTTCCTCACCCATCGTAGCTACGCTAAGCGTCATTACTGGAATGTCATATTTAGCTTGCAGCTCGTTTCGCAATTGCAGCGCCTCTTCACCCTTAGGACGAGTGGAGTTGATGATGAGGACAAATGGCTTGCCGACTTCTTTCAGCTCGTTTATGACACGTTCTTCTGCTACAACATAGGAGCTGCGCGGAATTTCTGCGATAGAGCCGTCTGTCGTAACAACAACACCGAGTGTAGAATGCTCTTGGATTACTTTACGCGTCCCGATCTCAGCCGCTTCCTGGAATGGGATCGGCTCATCGAACCAAGGAGTTGTAATCATTCGTGGACCATTTTCATCCTCATAGCCCTTCGCGCCTTCAACCGCATATCCAACACAATCGACGAGTCTCATGTTTACCTCAAGTCCATCGGTAACCCTGAGCTGCACCGCTTGATTCGGAACAAATTTAGGCTCTGTTGTCATAATCGTCTTACCTGCGGCGCTTTGAGGAAGTTCGTCCACGGCTCTCGCACGGTCTGATTCGTTCGCAATGTTCGGAAGTACAACCGTCTCCATAAACCGTTTAATAAACGTTGATTTGCCCGTCCGGACAGCCCCGACAACCCCGAGGTAAATATCCCCGCCGGTTCTTTCGGCTATGTCCTTGAAAATATCTACTTTCTCCACTGAATATCCCCTCCCAATTGATTTTTCCGGTTCGCCGCCATCCACCGGTCAATAGGGCAGGCCAGCGACGCAACTCGTACATGCTTTTTGGACTAGTAACATCTTATGTGCAAGCTTTCCGATTATGACGATTCCTTCAATGAAATCTTTTTTTGTTCCTCTGCGGGGCTTCCCTTCCAAGATTGAGTTATATGAGAAAAAAAGCAAATCTATGACCCAAACAGCCAAAAAAACCTCTCCGAGACGATAGTCAAGGAGAGGTTTGGAACTAGCTTATTGAGGAATGTGCATGAAGTTAAGGTTTTACAGCTTGCGGCTCATTATTTACAAAGTGATAGACCGGAGCTTTGACAGGGACAAAGTCTGATCCATCGACGAGCAATGTACGCAAATCAAAATCTGCCTCAAAATCATTTTTTCCACTCTTTTGTATGTATTGCATGATATCTATCCCATAATCGGAAAATACTACCCCATTCTCATCCACGATTGCTTGAATCGTTTGCCCTGAGAACACGCTTCGAATCGTTGGGGCTGTTTTGCTCATTGCTTTGTAATCGATTTGATAAAAACCTGGGTATGTTTGCGCGCCCTTTGGAAGGACACTGTTTGTTTGGATATAAGTAGTTACCCAGCTCTGAATATCATTAATTTTTTGAAATGCCAAAATATCAAGTAGCTTTACTCTAGGCTTACTCTCTTCATCAATAATAAGGTAGCTGTAATTGCCGCCTTTCTCAAAAGCAGAAGAAGGTATATCAGACATATAGCCTGTCCGATTTAGCACTCCAAAATCAATATAAAATTTCTCATACTTCGGTGTGTCAGCGGTACTGTTTTTCATCGGCAGCATGCCCGTTTCGGACTGATATTGATCAATCGCCGCCTGAACATTACGAACAGCTTCTTTCGGAGCAACTTGGTTTTGCTTCATTTGACTTTTCGGATACATGCAGCCCGATAAAGCAAATAGCAAAACAATTAAAGCAGAGAATGCTGCGAACTGGCGTATGTAACGGGGCAGCCTTCCCATAAATAATCCGTTCATTTTTTTGTAACCTCCTAAAGGTTTGTGAAGCAAACCTGCTTCGTAAGGATATGCTTAGGTTTGCGAAGCAAACCTGCTTCGTAAGAATATACTTAGGTTTGCGAAGCAAACCTACTTCGTCGTTCAGCCTACCATAAATCATCGTTTTCCTCTGCTTGCCTTGCGAGCTGCCTTGCAACTGCCGCTCGCAGCGGATCTAATGGAATTTCCACATCCACTTTCCCAGCTACTCTAGCTTGGCATGATAAGCGTTCATGATTTCCGTCTAATCCAGACAGCTTGTTTCTCTCCACATCACCAATCGGCTGCAGCTGGCTTCCCGGCCTCACAGTGACCTTGCACATGAAGCAAGCAGCTTTGCCCCCGCAACGTGTGCGAATCGGTATATTCGCACGTCTGGCAGCGTCTAACAGCGTTGTGCCCGGCTTCACCTTAATGCTCTTGCCCGATGGCCAAAAAGTTACTACTCCATCCATGACAAGCCACCAGCCTTTCGATATGACAACAGCTGATGAAGAGTACGCCTTGCCTCAGCGGTGAATGTATTGTTAGTTTCAATCGCAAGGAATGCACCCTCATGATGAGCAGGTGCTTTTGCAATCGCTTGAACGATTAAATCAACGCGATCCATCCGATCTCGCAAGAAATTAAACCACAGCTCATGCGCAAGCGGAACGATCGCTACTGAATAATTAGCATCGTTTAACAGCACTTGATCTGAGAAAGGCATCAGTAATTTATTAACCATCGTCTCATACTTACAGCCTTGAGCACTCACCTCGAACCCGCCGACGAGCTCTACCTGTATTCCTTGTATAATAAAATGGCTAAGCGTTGATCGATACATATCTGTCACGCTCAATGTTGGTTGATCTTGGGCAAAAGGCTCAAGAGCATCATAAATTTCTTCTACATTCTCTTCATCACAATAAATGTCCAAATCACGCGGATCGTTTGAAAGTACAAGTCCTCGAAGCATTAGACTGGCGCTTCCGCCAGTAATCCACTGCGCCTGACTTGATTCTGTCGCTTTTTTAACGGCAGCCAGCGCTTTATGAATGCGTTCATTTTCTGACATCGCTGGCACTTCCTTCATCAGTAGCTTATGCATTAAAAATAAGGCTTGTTGGCTGCTGCGATTTTCGCATCTGCACTTTTGACGATGGCCTGGCAGCCGAGCCGGTAGCCTTCTTCAAACTCCTCCGGCTCAAGACGGTCCCACTCCTCGTCCGTAATGCCTTCAAGATGCTCCATGCCTTCGGTTACCAAGCAGCGGCACCGGGCACAGGTTCCTCTCGCGCAAGAGAAGCTCCAATCAATCTCATGCTTAAGTGCATGATCAAGCAGCGACAAGCCTTCTTCTGCTTTTACAACAGCTGTTTTGGTTCTACCCTTTAATTCAATCATTGTATGTCAAAATCTCCCTTTTGTTAGTGAACGACCGTCCCCTATGTAATAAGCACTAAATAATGGATATAAGTCCGCATACAAAGCCAATGATTAGAACAATAAATGCAATTAACGAAAGAATAAATTTCACTGCGCCTTTCGTTTTCAAACGAGCAAACGTAATTAAAAGGGCCGCAATCGCCATCATTCCAATGCCGAATAGCGAAACCCACATTTTTGTCATAGCATCCATAGAAATTCCATTCTCCTAATCTATATCATAATGAATTCTCACCCATTATAACATCGCACAAAAAAAAGGACAAAAGCTGACAGAACACTTTGCCGAATAAAATATTCGGGGCGCTCCACGCTTTTGCCGCAATTTTTTATTTTTTTATCATCATTTTCATGATTGCTTCCATATTGCTGGCGCTCATGCCGCTGGCTTTGACAGCTTTTACGATATCATTAATCGTAGATTCCGTAACCTTGACCTTAGCCACTTCCGACACTTGCTTAATCAGCTTGCGAAGCTCAGCTTCGTCAGTCATCGTCTGTGCTGTAACTCCGCTGGCAAGCTTTTTGACTGAGCTCTCGGAAATTCCTTTGCCCGTCTTTTTATTGATCGAATTAAGAATGTCCTTGGAGAAATCCCTCGCCATACTCTACACCTCCAGCATGCGCATGTGTATTGCTCCATGCATCATATGAGAAGGCAAGAAGATTGGTGTAGGCGCTGGTCCTTAGCCTAACTCTTCGATCTCATGCGTCCGCAGCCTGCCCATCAAATGCTCAACGGCAGTCCTAGGCGCTTTGTTCGCAAACAATACCTCATATAACTGAAACGTAATTGGCATCTCAACATCGTACTCTTTGGCTAAACTGTAAGCCGCACGCGTCGTACGAACACCTTCTACGACCATTCCCATCCGAGTGAGCACATCATCTAGAGGCGTGCCATCTGCAAGCATGTAGCCAGCACGCCAATTTCGACTGTGCTTGCTTGTGCAAGTAACGACAAGATCGCCTACGCCAGCTAATCCAGCAAAAGTGAGCGGATTCGCCCCCATTGCCGTTCCAAGCCTGCTGATCTCCGCTAGGCCCCGAGTTAATAAAGCAGCCTTGGCATTGTCGCCAAACTGAAGCCCGTCCGTCAAGCCTGCACCTAATGCGATAATGTTTTTGATGGCTCCAGCCACTTCCACACCAACGACATCCGGATTTGTATACACTCGGAAATGCGTATTCATGAGCGCATCCTGGGCCTGCTCAGCTGCTTTCAAATCAGTTGAAGCAACAACTACTGTAGTAGGCTGCTTCAAAATAACCTCTTCAGCATGGCTTGGTCCTGATAAAACAACAAGCTGTTCCATCGGTCGACCTAGTTCTTCCGAAAGTACTGTCGTCATCCGCTTCAACGTATCCGTTTCAAAGCCCTTTGTTGCATGAACAACAAGTGTCTTATCCGATAGAAACGGTGCCGCTTGCTTAGCTACCTCGCGCATTGCACCAGAAGGCGCAACGAACAAAGCGAGCTCAGCATCCTGCAGTGCATCCTTTAAATCCGTAGTTGCATGGATTAGCTCAGGAAGCTGTACACCAGGCAAAAACTTGCTATTCTCATGGCTGAGGTTAATGTTCTCCGCTTGTTCGGTACTGCGCGTCCATAGCTTTACATGATAGCCATTTCTCGCGAGTACAGAAGCAAGAGCAGTGCCCCAACTTCCAGCAACCAGCACTGCCGCATTTTTCATTGTTGATGAATCCTGCTTTGTCATGCGACGCTCACTACCCTTTCTTTGCACCTAACTTGTTTTCTGTTCCTTGAAACAGCTTTACAATATTCGACCGATGGCGTACGAATGCAAAAATACATATCAGAAGACTTGCACAAAGTAAAGGAACCGAATAATAGAACAAAGTAATAAATAATGGCGTTAAAGCAGCAAACAATAATGAGCCAAGCGATACGTATCTGGTCAAAGCAATTGTCGCAATGGCAATGGCTCCTGCACAAAGTGCAGGCACGAAAGCAAGGGTCGCAATGACACCTACAGTCGTTGCAATGCCTTTGCCTCCTTTAAAGCGGAACCAAATCGGCCAGTTATGGCCTATGATTGCGGCTAATCCGCACAAAACTGGAATCCAGTCGTTTTCACTAAGAGCGCGGCCAATAAATACAGCTGCTACCCCTTTGCCGATATCGAGTAAAAACACCAGTAAGCCCGGCCCTTTGCCGAGCACCCTGAGTGTATTCGTAGCACCAGCGTTTCCGCTGCCGTGCTGACGTATATCGATACCTTTCACCCATTTGGCAATAACGATGCTAAATGAAATTGAGCCTAACAAATAGCTTAAAGCAACCGCGATTACTCCGTATAACAAGCTACTTCTCCCCTAATCTTCTTCGGACTTACGACGCGAGAATATGCGTATAGGAGTCCCTTCAAAATTAAATGCAGCACGAATTTTATTTTCCAAATAGCGCTCATACGAGAAATGCATAATTTCCGGATCATTGACAAAAACAACAATCGTTGGAGGTTTGATCGCTACTTGCGTTACATAGTTGATGCGTAGACGCTTGCCTTTGTCGGATGGCGGCGGATTAATCGCTACTGCATCCGAAATGACGTCATTAAGAAGATGAGTCTGAATGCGCATTGCATGCTGTTCAGAAACATGCTTAACAACAGGCAACAGCTTATGCAAACGCGTTTTGGTTAATGCTGATAAATAAACGATCGGTGCATAAGACATGAACAAGAAATGATCACGAATATTTTGCGAGAAGTTTTGCATGGTCTTCTCGTCTTTTTCGATGACATCCCACTTGTTCACAACAAATATCGATGCTTTTCCTGCTTCATGAGCATAACCAGCAATATGCTTGTCCTGCTCGATGATGCCTTCTTCACCGTTAATCAGCACTAGAACAACATCTGCGCGTTCAATCGCTTTCATCGCACGCATTACGCTGTACTTCTCTGTGGACTCATACACTTTGCCGCGTTTACGCATGCCGGCTGTATCAATGAGCACATAACGCTGCCCATCACGCTCGAAAGGTGTATCAATGGCGTCACGAGTCGTACCCGCTACATTGCTTACAATTACACGGTCTTCGCCAAGCAGTGCATTCACTAGAGATGATTTCCCAACGTTAGGACGGCCGATTAATGCAACACGGATGACATCCTCATCGTAGCCATCATCGGTTAGATCCGGAAGCAAAGCGACAGCAGCATCAAGCAGATCACCGATACCTAGTCCATGCGATCCGGAAATTGCGATTGGTTCACCAAAGCCAAGTCCATAAAACTCATAAACTTCATCCATGCGGCCATGATTATCAACTTTATTAACTGCAAGCACAACGGGCTTGCCCGAACGGAATAGCATTTGAGCAACTTCATCATCCGCATGCGTCAAGCCTGTTTTCGCATCCGCCATAAAGATAATTACATCTGCTTCTTCAATTGCGAGTTCAGCCTGCATACGCACAGATTTCATAATTTCATCTTCGCCATCGATTTCAATACCGCCAGTATCAATAATGCTGAACGGTTTTCCATTCCATTCTCCGGTGCCATAAAGCCTGTCACGAGTGACGCCCGGTTTATCCTCAACAATTGCTAGACGGTCGCCGATGACCCGATTAAAAATCGTGGATTTCCCCACATTCGGACGACCGACAATAGCGATAACGGGTCTTGCCATGTTTGTTTTCCACTCCTTCAAAAATACTCACGCTATCCATCATAGCAAAAAAGTGCGTTCTTGGCTAACTTTTCATATTATCGGTGATTGACCAGTATGATTGTACCGTTCTTTAAATCATGCGCACTCGCATCCAAAATCTTCTCGAGCAGAAACGAGGTTTCTTCCAATTTATCTACATTTTCTGCAATAAAAATCGGCGCTCCGCCACTAACCGCATCTGCATGAATGGATACTACAGCTAAGATTTCAGCCATTTTCCTCTGCCCCTTTCTTGTTCACAGATGCTTCTGTCGGCATGCGAACAGCAGATTCCAAAATCGGCACTCGCATGATAACTGCTTTCCCTTTATCTGCATCCAACTCCTGTGGCAATATAAATACAGCCAATCGTCCATCCTTCATATCCAGCTTCGCCATAGGAATTAAAGCAGGCTCTCCATCATCGCGATATACCCCTAAAATCGTAGCCAAATCGTAAAGAATAGCTTGCCGTTGACCAAGATTGCTTAAAGTAACTTTGCCGTTTGAGTTGAAGGGAGTCAAAATAAACCCCATGCCACGCGCAGCAATGATTTCTTGGTTGCTCTTCAAACCTACGTTCATAATATAAACGTTATCAACAAACAAATCCGGGCCATCCACTCGAACCTTCGCGGCTTGCACCTCAGCAATATGGGAGACAGCTTTGCCTGATTTCAGCTTCTCAACGACTATGAGCGAGATAACTCCCGCTATCATCCCTACCCATATATTTACTAATATCCCAAATAGGCTTGTAAGCAATGCCGTCATAATAACTAAGTAATTTCGCCCTTCAAAGACCATGGCGATTCCTTCAATATATGTCGAACCGCGTCCTACCAGCTCCATACTGTCGATTTTCGTCAACGTTTCGCGTTCCATTTTTCGCACATCTCTAAATTGCTGTGCAGCTAATGTAAGGAAAGTAATAGCAGTGTAATCTTTGTTAAATAACGCCGGCACAGCAACAGCTCCTAATGCCGCTGCAATTACACCTAATGATATGTGGATGATTCGACCATGAGGATAAGTTGGATACTGGCGATAATCCGTTCTAAGCATGAGCAAGCGTGAGATAAGCCCAAAGGCAATCCCAAGGAGAACACCGACCAAATATTTGTTTTCAACGAGATAATGCTGCATTAGGATGGACGTCCTCCCTTTATATGCCAAAGTATTACGCTAAGCTTGGAAAACACGAATCGAACCGATTTTAGCAGCAAACTGCAAGTCATAGCTGTAGCCAGCGCAATCCAAAAACTGTCCCACCAAGCTAAATTGCCAATATGAGCGGTGTGTGCTCCAAATTGAAGGGCTGTGTTTAACGTTTCGCCAAGTACCGCTCCCCAGACGATCATCCCAAATTGATGTTTTACATGCGAGGTAAACGCGCCGCAAAAAATTCCACAAAGCAAAGGAGCATCCCAGCTCGGATCAATCCAATGAAAAACGGGATCAAAGCTATACATTTTGCGGATGAAACCCCATATGACAGCAATCATTATTGTACACAATATTAAGTACCCTAGATAACTCCAATCCTCGGCTTTCTTAAATGCGAGTATGCCTAACAGCAATAGAAGACAAACACTCATATGGAGCTCGACCTGAATATGGCCTTGTAACGGCTTCCACCAAAACGAAACACCCATCAGTGCGATTAACGCAATGCTAAGAAGCGACAACATACGACGGCTAATATCGGGAGCTATAAACGGCTTCCAGCCTGTCGTAATAAGGATAAACATAATAATCATAATCCAAATCGACATATATCCGGGATTCAACGTTATCTCACCTCTTGTACCCCCTATTATGCACCAAAAAAAAGGAGCTATTCCTGCAAGTTTTCGCAGAAATAGCTCCTTTTTGTAAATATAAGAAAGTATATCATTTGCTTCTACTTATCTTACATTTCTCCGTCAAAGCTGCCTCAGCATCCAGAGGACGCTGTAGGCGTTTTTGATTGATATAAAAAAATATTATTTAAGGTTTTTAAGCTTGTCGCCGAAACGCTCTGCGAGTGAGTAGCTCATGCTCTCATTGCTCAAGCTTACATTCGGGTTATCGATTTTCTCGATTTTTGGTGAACGTGGTGCACGATCAGGTCTAGCGCTAGGAGCTGGTTGCTCAGGCGCTTCTTCTGTTTCTTTGATGCTTAGGCTAATGCGTTTTTCAGCAGGGTTAAAGTCAAGAACTTTCGCTTGAACTTCTTGGCCTTCTTGAAGAACTTCGTTAGGTGTAGCAATGTGACGGTGTGCGATTTGCGAGATGTGAACAAGACCTTCAACGCCTGGAGCGATTTCAACGAAAGCGCCGAATGGAACTAGGCGGCGAACAGTACCTGTTACGATATCGCCAATTGCAAATTGACCACCAGCAGAATCCCAAGGACCTGGTTGAGCGGCTTTCAAGCTAAGGCTGATTTTTCCAGCAGCTGGATCAACTTTAAGTACTTTAACGCGTACCGCTTGACCTTCAGAAACTACATCCTTCGGATGTGCAACATGCTGCCATGACAACTCGGATACGTGAACTAGGCCGTCAATGCCACCGATATCAACAAAAGCGCCGAATGGTGTAAGACGTTGAACCGTACCATCAAGTTCTTGACCTACTTCAAGCGCAGCAATAACTTGCTTTTTGCTTGATTCGAATTCAGCGTCAAGTACTTCTTTTTGAGACAAGATCACTTTGTTGTTCTCACGATCGATTTCTTTGATCTTAACGCGAAGCGTGCGACCTTTGTAACCTGCGAAATCTTCAACGAAATGACGCTCAACCATCGATGCTGGAATAAATCCGCGAACGCCTACGTCAGCAACAAGGCCGCCTTTTACAACGTCAGCAACAGCAACTTCAAATACTTCGCCGCTCTCAAAACGTTTTTCAAGAACATCCCATGCTTTTTCGCCGTCAACTTGACGTTTTGAAAGAACAAGCTTTTCTTTCTCGTCGTCGATGCTTACAACTTTAAGCTCAACCTCTTGACCGATTTGAACAGCATCCGCTGCGTTTTCAATCTGCACTGCAGAAAGCTCACGAACCGGAATAACACCGTCATATTTATATCCAAGGCTTACATAAGCTTGGTTATCTTCGATTTTGACGATCGTACCTTTAACGGAATCGCCTTTTTTCAAAGACACGAAATTATCCAAAGCGTCTTGGCTTACTTCTTCCGCCACGGATTCTTGCACATTAGTTTCTTCTGACATTGAAATAACCTCCTCAGTTCTAACCCCAACTTTATTTAAATCCGCAAGCGCCTAGAGCGAAAGCAGCATTTAAAACATAAATTAACGATTGTTTGCAGCTAACTCGCGAATGCGAGCCATAATGGCGTCTGTTACTTGCTCAAGCATATCAGGCGATGATTCTTCAATAATTGCAGTAAGATCAATAGGCTTGCCGTAACAAACGATTATTTTGCTGAATGGTCTATATTTACCGACAATGGCAACAGGAACGACTGCTGCGCCGCTGCGAACAGCAATCATGGCTGCACCCTTCTTGGCTGCTCCAGATTGATTGTTGCGAGAGCCTTCCGGAAAAATACCCATGACATTGCCTTCTTTCAGCAACGTGATCGCAGACTTGATAGCGTCCTTGCTCACACCGCCGCGTTTGACTGGAAACGCGCCAAACGAACGAATAAGAGGCCCAAATACGGGAACTTTAAATAATTCCTCTTTCGCCATAAAATAAACCTTGCGTTTCACCTTGACTCCAACCGTAGGCGGATCAAAGTTACTCAAATGATTCGAAGCGAGGACAACAGGTCCGTCGGCTGGAATATTTTCCGTGCCTCTAGCTTCTAATCGAAATAACACCGTGTAAATAACACGCAGGAGAAACCTAAAAATAAGATATGACATAGTTTACTTCGCCTCCGCCAATTTGGTTCGGCTTAATTTCACAATTGCATGAATGACTTCATCAATTGTCATGGCGGTGCTGTCGAGTACAATAGCATCCTCCGCACATATGAGCGGTGAGATGTCACGTTGCTCGTCCAAACGATCACGTTCTGCGATCTCCGCTTCCAATTGGGCAAGCGAAATGGTTTGAGTGTCCACTATTTCACGGTAACGGCGAAGTGCCCGTTCCTTAACGGATGCAGTCAGAAAAATTTTCAGTTCCGCATTTGGCAGCACATGTGAACCAATATCACGGCCATCCATTACGACGCCTTTACGCTCTGCAAGCTTGCGCTGCAAGTCGCCAAGAACTTCACGTACCGTTTCATTCGCAGCAATATGAGACACTTGAAGCGTCACTTCGCGCGAGCGAATCAATGCGGTTACATTTTCACCATTCACAAATACCGACTGGCCATGTTCACCAGGCTCAAGCTCAATCTCTAATGCTTTTACTAGTTCAGCAAGTTTGGCTGTCTGGTCCACCTTTACTTCTGCTCGCTGGGCGCTTAGTGTTACTGCGCGATACATAGAGCCTGTATCGATATACACATAGCCAAGCTGCTCGGCGACTTTCCGTGCAACCGTGCTCTTGCCCGCGCCTGCCGGCCCGTCAATTGCAATGTTCATACGGTCGCTGTCACCTTCGTGATGCACCACCTAAGGTCAACCCCCTTTTAGTAGAGACGGCTGGCCGAATGCATGTAAGAATGCGACGCAAACCTCTCAAGAAAAAAGCAGGCTTTGCCTGCGAACGTGAAAATTATACCACACTATATACGCAGATGCAAAAGCTGAGCGTCAGTTCATATGGGTTCCTTCCCACTGATCCACACCCGTCAGCCAATATCTAACCGTATCATTTTGCAATGCTGCTTGTGAGCATACGAGTAAAATAACGAGCGTAATGATGATTTTCTTCAATATGCTGCTTACTTCATCCGTTAGTTTAATCATTTTTTTGCGGTTTGTTTTTTTATGTAACAGATTTCGTGTCATATGGACAACCCCTTCCTCTTTCTGGGTAGTTTTCCATATTAAACGAATGTTATTCAGCGATTGCGATATTCTAGCTGCTTCTCAAAGCAGTACCTGATAACCTTTTGCCGCTCTGAATCATTGATGCTCACATATTTAATCATAGCCTGCTTCCTTCCGGATTCAAGCTGGACAACTCGTACGACTTCCCCACGGAAAAAAGCATGTTCAATGGTCCCGTTCTTAAACGGAACTAGCAACCAGCACTCTAGTACTTGTTCAGGTGCGATCTGCCATTTCCCATCACATATAAAGGAGATTCCGCCACCGCCAACATCATCGGTTTCACATACAAACCGAATGTTGCTTGACATTTTAACAGCAATCTCAAGTTCAGCTGATACGCGCAAGAAGCTGCGTCTTTGAACTTTAGTAATGCGATCCAGTTCAGRCCTGCGAATTTTTATGAGTTTAACAACGCCATCCTCTTTGAATCCAAGGACATGTGAATCGAAATAATTTTTTATGCCATCCTCTGATACAAAATAAACAGAAAGCTCATCTCCTAAAAAAAGACGCTTGTACCTTCCTGATTTCTCGCTGATTGGAACTTCTATTAGTAAGCCGTCCTCTTGCTCATCGGCAATACGGGACTTGTATTCAATCGCTGCTTCCTCTTCGTCTGACGATGCGATCTGATAGTAAAGCATTTGGTTCACTTTTGGCAACAAATTGACTCCCCCCATTTACATGTCATTATAACACGTCGATTTGAGGGGAGCCATATCGTTATTTGTCAGAAGCTGCCTTAGAATCTTCATGAGACATTTCCTCAATCGATTCTTCCGTGCCGGTTTCTGCATTGATATATACGCGATAAATCGAACCGTTCATATTACCCGTATATTCATAGCAAAGAGCCTCTTTGCCTAAATCGTTGAAGATGATCGCCATTTGCTCGGTTTGCACCTTCATCTCCGGATTTAGCGCCTTCCTTGCCTCAGCTTTTGTAATCGTTGGACTAGGTATCTTGCGAGTGTGATGTTGATACACATAATCATTTGCTTGCAAGCCTACCGTCTGCCCTTTATCAAGAGCAACCTTCAAGGTTAATTTATCAGGGTAAATAAGAACCCCGTTCTGTGTACCTACATAGGTAAATGCACCTGTGTTTTCATACTTGTCATAGCTAATAGCTTTCATATCCTTAAATCCGTGTTTCTTTAAGAAGGAATCAGCCGATGCTTTTGCCTCTTCAAAAGTCAYTTTCGCTTCTCCAATATCACGAGAATTCAAAAAGTAGAGAAGCTGGCCGCCTTTTTCCGTAAAATCCATTTGAAGCGTACTGTCCTTGCCTTCTTTCACCGTCGCTGAGAACGAAGCATATTCAGTTCCTTTCGCATTTTCAACAACACGGATGTCAGCATTAGGAACATCAGTAAACTTAGCCGCTTCTTTTTTAATTTCTTCAGCGGTCACCATGTTTCCGCCAAGCATTTTAATCGTACGCTTCTGATACATGCTGCTAACGGAAGGGCCCCAATTGATTTCTGGATATTCACTTACCTTCTTGTCTACCGATCTAAAGCCGTCAATGATAATGTTGGGGTCACTTGCGTTTTTGGCAGCTGCGATTTCAGCGTCCATCCAGCGCAGACGGTTGTTCAGCACATCCTTCTGCATCTTTGACAAATCCTTCGATATTTCCTGTGAATTCGTATAGAGCGTCTTAAGCGTCTTGAATTCATCAGGCGAAAGCGGCTGCTTCGTCAAGTCGCGAACAGATGTCTTGTATGCAAAGTTTGCAATGCGCGACAGGAAGTCTTCTGCTTCATTGAAAGGAAGCATTGATACAGGAAGCTGGTTGATCTCATTTTGCGCTTGGCTAGTTAAACGCCATACATTGACAAGCCCTTTGCGATGAAAGGCTTGTGAGGTGGAGTTAACAGCTAGCGTGTTGCCTAATTGCTGATGCAGCTGCTCAACATGGTTAGTCAAATCGTGGAACGCTCGTTGATATTGGTTTTCAGCCTTTATCAAAACTGCGTTTTTCTC
The DNA here is from genome assembly GCF_056398625.1 of Paenibacillus sp. 01T431. NCBI lineage: Bacteria > Bacillati > Bacillota > Bacilli > Caryophanales > Paenibacillaceae > Paenibacillus > Paenibacillus sp. 01T431. Next base: position 467,698 of record NZ_JBFTPT010000003.1, on the reverse strand, counting down.
TTGTTGCTCTTGATAACCCCAGTAGGCAGCGCCGATAAACAGCACTGTCATAATGGGAAATAGAATTGAACTGAGTCGACGGTACATAATACAAAAGCTCCTTTCTTGTGCAAAACCTGGTTTTAGTTTGGTTTGCCCAAGGGAGCTTTATGCATCCATCTATTTATTTGTCATTACTGCATGTATTTCCCTAAAAAACGCTATGCTCTTCAATTTCCAGATCATTTGCATTGTTGCAAATGCATTGCTTAAAGCCAGTATCAATCGAATCTTTTTCTCTTCGTCCGCGAAGCACAAATTTTTCTCCGCATAGATTGCATCTAATCGTTACCTTTATTCTTGCAGCCTCCATAAGCCCCTCCTCAGCCATTATTCGAACGCCATCATTTCAGGCATTACAATATAATGTAAGTATGGACGGATCGACTACAGTTTAATCTCATCTTCACGGACCATAAATCGAAAGGGCGACCGTGCATTCGCATGACTCATTTTGCGCAAGCCCCATATCCAAAGCACGATCATAAACGGAATAATAAAATACATCCAATTTGTGCGCAACGTAATCATGATCCAATCGTAAGTACCATGTAGAAGCACTGGCAGCAAAAGTGAAATGCCTAAGAAATAGACGGTTTTGTTTTTTGGAGCAAACTTCGCTTTCCCTAAATAATAGCCCATCATTATACCGAACAAGGCATGGCCAGAAACGGGAAGCAGCGCCCTCACGAGAAGCGTGCCGAACGTAGCAGGCGAGTAAATGGCATACAAGACATTTTCTAAGGTTGCGAAGCCAAGCGAAATGGCTGATGCATAAACGATTCCGTCATAAGGCTCGTCAAATTCGGTATGGTTGTAAATGACATGATACAGAACGAACCATTTTACGAACTCTTCTACGCCTGCGGATTCGCCAAAGGCAAATATGAGCGAGTGATCGCCAAGCCAAAGCTGAAGTCCCCGCTGAATAACCATGATCGGTACAACGACAAGAATGCCTAGCACAAACATTCTCGCTACCATGTGGATAGGCTCCGCTTCATAACGATCTCTCAAATATAAATAAGTAAGCAGCGAAACGCCTGGCGCAACAGCCGCAGTCAAAACGGAAAACAACAGCATTCTTCCCCTACTTTCTTACACCCAGCCACGATAGCGTACAGCTTCAGCCATTTTGCGTACACCGGCCATATAAGCTGCAAGACGCATATCGACCTTACGGGTGCGGTGTATTTCATACACTTGGTTGAAGCCCACTATCATCATAAGCTTCAGCTTATCATCCACTTCTTGTTCATCCCAATAATAGCCTTGATTATTTTGCACCCATTCAAAATAGGACACGATGACGCCACCGCTGCTCGCGAGCACATCCGGAATAAGCAAAATGCCTTTGTCCGACAGGATTCGCGTAGCTTCCAGCGTCGTTGGGCCATTCGCTGCTTCTACTACGATGGTTGCTTTAATGAGATGGGCATTTTGTTCCGTTATTTGATTCTCGATTGCCGCAGGCACAAGCACATCACAATCGAGCTCGAGCAGCTCAGCATTCGTTATTGTGTTCGTAAACAAGTTCGTTACATTGCCAAAGGAATCTCGACGATCGAGCAAATATTCGATATCGAGTCCTTCTTTATTATACAACGCCGCGTTCACATCGGAAATACCTATCACTCGCGCACCGGCCTCATGCATGAATTTGGCAAGATAACTTCCAGCATTACCAAAGCCTTGAATGACGATTCGCGCATCCTTTATGTCTATATTTTTCATGTTCAAAGCCTCATGGATCATCATAACGACCCCTCTGGCTGTAGCTGTCTCTCTTCCTTTGGACCCGCCAAGCACAAGCGGCTTCCCTGTTATAAAGCCTGGAGAATCAAATTCACGAATGCGGCTATACTCGTCCATCATCCAAGCCATGATCTGTGAATTAGTCATCACATCAGGCGCAGGAATATCTTTGCTTGGTCCTACGATTTGGCTGATGGCCCGCACATACCCTCGGCTTAAATTCTCAATTTCTCGGAAAGACATCGTTCTTGGATCGCAAATAACGCCGCCTTTACCACCGCCATAGGGCAGATCAGCAATTCCACATTTTAGACTCATCCAAATGGACAAAGCCTTAACCTCGTTTTCCGTGACGGCTGGATGAAAACGCACACCGCCTTTTGTAGGTCCTACCGCATCATTATGCTGTGCTCGATACCCCGTAAACACTTTTGTTTTGCCATCATCCATCCGAACTGGAATACGGACGGTCAGAAGCCTCATGGGCTCCTTCAATAAATCAATCATATCCTGATCATAGCCAAGCCTGCGCAGCGCTTCTTCAATAACAATCTGAGTAGAATGCAACACATCGTTTGCTTCTTTATCACTCATTCCATTCACCGCCTTTGTCTACATCTAATATGAGCGCCTTTTCCTTCGTATATTCCATTATTATGTCGTGCTACATGCAAGAAGAGCATCGTACAGACAAAATCAGCCTGCAGATGCTCTATCCGTGTACATTTGATTAAAAACTAAAATGATTACATATTTCCCTTACCGCTGTTTCGGGTATAATCACTTTTCCGTACTCTTCCAGCATGGCATAGGTTACCGATGTTGCTTCACCATACTCAGCGAGCAATGCAATAACAGCGTTATGCCTGGAAGCCTCGATAAGAGCAGGTTCCAGCGCTAATATATATTTGCCATGATAGGAGTACAGTCGTCCGTCTTCCGTAAGCGTAGAGCTTAGCAATTGCTTGCAAACCGATATGACATCCTCAAAATCGCGGAAAGAGTACATAACAATATCGCTTTGCTCAAGCGTCACTTCCATCTCGTATATTTCGTCTTCCGTGTCGTCATCTTCAGTTGGCCTATCGCCTGCATGACTGTTCATTTTGCCACGGGTGACAATCACTACCATACCTTGAGCGGGGAGGGCAAACACTTCGACCGCTAATGGGCCGCTGGCATCGAATCCAAGTTCACTATATGCTTGATCCATCATTTCACTGAATAGTTCGTGTACTTTTGGAATTTCGCGCCACATGTCGTCCTTCTGGATCCCCCGTTCCAGCAGGTCGTCGAACGTCAGGAAAATCCGAATCTTATCCTGGCTCAGTCGTTCGATTTTCATGACAGGATCCTCCTCTGCAGCATCTGTTGTAATAGCGTATGAATTTCTAAGTAAGATGTGATCAAATTGACCAAATCATGCTATGTAACTACTTTATCATGTCTTTTCACTGATTGCACTAATAATGAACGAAAAAAAGAATCGTTTGATCGCATCGCATTTCTGCTTTGCGTCCCTACGATTCTGCATGCTTGCTGCTTTACTTAGTGGGAAAAGGCTGACGATTCCGCTTTGATCTTGTCCRCTTCCTTCTTCAATGAGGGATCGCTGTTTACGATAGCCTCAATTTGTCCCCAAGCGGCTTCGGATTTTACGGCGGTATCGTCTGAATGCTTTGGGGAAAGCGCAGACGCATTTTCCTTCACAGATTTACTCATCATTTTCGCAACAGAATTGCGTGCAACATTTGAACAAACGTCAGAAAACGCATGTGCTGCCCATGATACTGCTCCAGGCTTTCTGCGCGAGAGATATACCGTTGCTGCTGCGCCAATTATTCCACCGACTAAAAAGCCACTTAACCTCATGATCTCGAACACCTCTTTCCTAATTCATCTTGCGTATTCAGTTGTTAGTTTGACCGACAAGCAGAAGCGCCATTCCATATAAAATAAGGAAATCATCCTTATCCTTCTATTAGGCAAATATGATACAATGATGTCGTTTCAGCAGCATTTACATCAAAATTATGGAGGGCAAGCATCATGAAGCGTAACCTGCCTATAATCATTCTCCTTCTCGGGTCGCTTCTAACGGCCTGCAGTGCGCAGCAGCAAAACGAGAGCCTGCAGTCTTCAACTGAAGCCACTGAGACAGCAGCCGTACCCGAGACTACGCAAAGCTCAAACAATGCAATAAAAGCTGATACAGTCGTAACGAGTGAGGAACCTACGCCAACCGCTTCGAGTGATCAGGAAACCAGCATAACGGCACTATATCGAATGAGCGAAGCCTATCGCTTCGTACCGATTGAGGAGAGTACATCGAGCAAGGTTGTTTTGCTTACTTTCGATGATGGGCCAAAAGATGAAACCGTCTTAACCAGCATGCTCGATACTCTTGATAAACATAAGGCGAAAGTGATTTTTTTCGTAAATGGTTATCGGGTGAAAAAAAATCCCAATTTGTTGAAGCTCATTGATGAACGCGGACAAACAATCGGCAACCACTCTTGGGATCATAACGATTTGAAAAAAGAAGCTAAAGAAGTCGTGGAACAGCAAATCGGCGATGTTCAAACAGATGTCGAAGCTTTAATAGATAAAAAACCATTGTTTTTCCGCCCTCCGTACGGCTCTGGCGGTGATACGGTCAAGGAAATTGCAAAAAACCACGGCATGCTTTACATGACGTGGTCAAATGGTTCCCTTGATTGGGATAAAACGGCCAAAAACAAGCCTGAGGTTGTCATTAAAAATGTGCTGGAGCAGCTGCATCCCGGCGCCAACATACTTATGCATGAGCTGCAATGGACTGCCGATGCTCTTGATGAGTTGCTCACCTCACTTGAGAACAAAGGCTACGGATTCATTGATCCAGCCACCATTGAGGTCACTCGCTAAATTTTAAGCCATACCAAAAAAGTCCACCAACTAAACTTACAAACAATAGGAACAATAAATTGTAATAAAACTTAGTAACCTTATTCATTTGTGTAGGATGTTTCTTTCGCCGAGGCGGCAGAGCTTCTCCCTGATTGGAATCCGTTCCGATGATGGACGGCTCTGCCGTCTCTTCATGCTGTGCTGAAGCTCTCGAATTTCCAAACTTTTCTTTCCTGCTCATGACTCCCTCCTGAATCTTATAATTAAACCCATGATGAAATCGATCAAAAAGTGTGCAATAATCGGTGCCCAAATCGTACCTGATTCCATATAAATCCAGCCTAAGCCATAGCTAATCGAAAATACGAGTCCGGTGGGAATCCAATGTTTTAAATACCTTACATGAATAGTAGCAAAAATTATGCTTGTCCAATAGGGACCTATGGCATGCTGAATTGCCCCGCGAAAGAGCAATTCCTCACAAATAGCTACAACTAAGGAAATAACTGCAATATGCCAAACCTTCCGCGTCCGAAAAATACGATCATTTACTCCGCCATCATCGCTTGCCTCTTCTGGAACAAAGCGCGAAATAAGCAGGTCAACTATGATAACAGATGCTGCTAAGCCTGCACCCCAATAAACAAAAGCAAGCTCCTTTGGAGGCGTAAATAAAGCAATCACATTTTGATGCTGAAATAAAACCCATATTAAACCGATAATAAAAGTAAATGCTTGCGTTGCATATAAATTGATTAACAGCATGCGGTCATCTAGCTCATCAACGGACACCTTTCGAATGCGAATATTGCGAATATCAAATTTCTTCATAGCTTCCCGCCTGTCTGGAACGTTCATATTTTCTTTTTCGACCTTTTCACCTATACTGGTAGAACAAATCGACAGAATTATTTTTTTACATAGAAGGAGATAGAGATAGAGATGGAAAAAAAATTAACGACAACCGCAATGTTATTCAGTGTTGGATTTGTATTTCTACTTATTTGTACAGTTGGAGCCTTTTTTTATGGCATTCAAATTGGCACTGAAAAGACTAAAGCCCGCTATGTGAATGAAGCAGATGACGCAAAAACAACAACCGCTTCAGCTACCCCTTACCAGCAACAAGACTTGGTATCGTTCTATCATACTGTATTTCTTCCTTATCGTGAATTTCAAAACGAATGGTTCGCAGCTATGAACAAATTATCGCAAGGAAAGTCATTTGAAGCAACTTCTATGTTTAAAGATTTGGCAAGACTTGCTAGCACCAAAGCAGATGAAGCAAGCTCGATTGATATGCAAAAATCTCCACTGCTCGGAGAAGCTCAGGTTAGTTACATACGAAGTCTTAAACTATTTAATGAAGCTGCTGTCAACGCAGCGGCTAGTGCAAAGAAATTATCCTTTAATGAATTGATGAAAAATGTCGAACAAGATAAAACCTATCTCTCTGCCGCTCAATTTGCACTAAACGCTCAGCAGCAATATTACTCCGCTATGCTGAAATGGTCAGCAACGGTAGATCTTGATATTCCTTCAGAATACAAGGCTCCAGCTCTGCTGGAACTGTCAGCATGGAAAAACTTTAACATTACGATAAAAAACAAAGTAATGGCTGATCAGCTAATGACTCGCAAAAAACTTACTGCCTATTATCCGCACGATTTAACAAGTCGAGTAGATGAGCTTGTCCAATCTGGACAAGCAACTAAGTTAAAATTGCATTCCGTATCTGCTGTTGTTGATTTGTTGATTAATACGGAAGCCGTTCGTTCAGGTGACTTCAATGAGAGCAAATCAAGGCTTTATCAACAGGCACTTCTGCCGCAGCTGCCTTTTTTCTACCCTGAAACAAATTAAATTCCAATTCTTTTGTTAATCATATTGAAACCCTTGTAAAGAGGCTATAGCCGCCATCCCACCGGTAACGTTGTGAAGGCTGCTGTAGCCTTTTTCTTCTAAGTAATTGCAAACCGCTACACTTCGTACGCCATGTGCGCAGATGATATAAATAGGCAGCGTGTCGTCAAGCTCATTCAGACGCACAGGAATCGTGTTCATTGGAATTAATTTTGATGTCTCCAAATGATAAAACTCCCATTCAAACTCTTCTCTTACATCTATGATTTGACTTGCTTCTACTTGTCCATTCTCCAGCAGATCAAGCAAAAATTGCGGTGTCACATCCTGCCATTTCGTCATGAATAAAGACCTCCAATGTCGTAAATTGTTGCTAATGATGCTTGAATCATAACGAAATTTTCACAATTCAGCAAGTTTGAGGATTGCTTTTGTCCACCACATTGCTTTAAAATAGAAAAGTCTAAGTTCGATGATCAAACTCTCGACCCGCTGCTGCACAACGGTGCCGGGTAGAGGGTTTTTCTGTTCATATTAAGCGAAGCCTAATAGCTTCGCCCCATTTTAGGAGGCATACTTCACATGTTTAAAGTGTTAGTTTCCGATCCAATCAGCGATTTGGGCATTCAGCAGCTTGTTGATGCGTCAGATGTCGCAGTCGACAAAAAACCTGGACTCAGCGAAGACGAATTAGTTGCAATCATTGGTGAATACGATGCGTTGCTAGTACGTAGCCAAACCCGCGTAACAGCAAAAATTATGGAAGCTGGCAAACAGCTTAAAGTAGTTGGCCGTGCAGGTGTTGGCGTCGATAATATTGACCTAGACGCAGCAACTCAGCGCGGTATCATCGTAATCAATGCACCAGATGGCAACACCATTACAACTTGTGAGCATACATTTGCTATGATGATGGCGGTAGCCCGTCATATTCCACAAGCGTACATGAAAACAGTAAATGGAACATGGGATCGCAAATCCTTCCTAGGCGTTGAGCTTCGCGGCAAAACGCTAGGCGTACTCGGTATGGGACGTATCGGCAGCGAAGTTGCCAAACGCGCAAAAGCCTTCGGCATGGATATTTTGGGTTATGACCCGTTTATGACAGAAGAAAGAGCAACAAAAATCGGCGTGAAGCTAGCTAGTGTGGATGAAATTGTTAGAGGTGCAGATTTCATGACTGTACATACACCTTTAACGCCTGAAACTCGCCATATGATCGGCAAAGCTCAATTTGAAGTAATGAAGCCCGGCATGCGTATTGTAAACTGCGCGCGCGGCGGCATCATCGATGAGATTGCTTTGGTTGATGCAGTGGATGCTGGTATTGTCGCTGGCGCCGCATTCGACGTGTTCGAAGTGGAGCCTCCTGCTAATGACCATCCTTTCTTGACACATCCAAAAATTATCGTAACACCGCATCTTGGCGCTTCGACTGTTGAAGCACAAGAAAACGTTGCGATTGACGTTTCGGAGCAAGTGCTTCACATTCTCCGCAGCGAGCCATTTATCAATGCAGTTAACATGCCTCCGATTCCGGCAAACCTGCAAAGCATTCTTCAGCCGTACTTTACACTTGGCGAGAAGCTTGGTAACTTTATTGCACAATCAACTGAAGGTGCTGTTACCGAAATCGTTGTTGGTTATGCTGGTGAGCTTGCAGAGGTTGATACGCAGCCACTTACTCGTTATATCGTTCGCGGCGTTCTAGCGCATCACCTTGGCGCAGAGCAGGTTAATGTGGTTAACTCCCTTCACCTTGCGAAAGTGCGCGATGTAAACATCGTCGTTCAAAAATCGCATGCTTCGAAAGACTTTACGAACCTGGTAACCGTGTCCCTTCGTACGAAAAAAGAAGAACGTGTTGTTTCCGGCACATTGCTCACTGGTTACGGACCTCGTATTGTCCAAATCGACAAGTTCCCAGTTGATGTGACGCCTGAAGGAAACCTAATTCTAATCTCGCATAACGATAAGCCTGGTATTATCGGACGAGTTGGAACGCTTCTGGGCAACAATGACGTTAACATTGCAACGATGCAAGTAGGTCGTCAGCTTGTTGGCGGCTCCGCAATCATGGTTCTGCGTGTGGATAAAGCGACACCTAAGGAAGTGCTTGAGCAGCTTACAAGCATGCCTGAGCTAAACACAGCCAAAGAAATTACACTTTTTTAAATAAATTTGTTTACTATATAGGAGAAGAGCCTGCCGAATGAATCGGCAGGCTCTTCTTTTGTTTCACGAACAACAAGAATTATCTTCTGCTTTCTACAAAAAAAGCGCCCCCAGCAGGAGCGCTTTGACAACTATTGATGAGCTTCGACAGGAAGTAAGATTGTAAACGATGTGCCTGTGCCCGCACTGCTTTCAACTACAATTCGACCCTGATGAAGATCGATCAAATTTTTTACGATGGCAAGTCCAAGTCCCGTTCCACTTGATGAGCCGCGTTTACGCGCTTTATCTGCCTTATAGAAGCGTTCGAATATAAAAGGCACATCCTCGGTTGGAATCCCTTGCCCCTCGTCTCTGACGCGAAGCTCCACATACTGTCTTCCATTTACGTTTGCATGCTGACCTGAAATAGTAATCGACTTGCCCGATGGCGTATGCCGCAATGCGTTGTCGAGAAGGTTAGTCAATACTTGCTCCAATCTATCCTCATCTGCTTCCTTTACAAGCAGCGACTCATTGGGCAGATCCGCGACCAGTCTCACCTCACGCTCCTTCGCATACACCTGGAATTTCCGATGTACCCGCTTCAAGACATGGGCGAGATCAATCTCTTGGAAGTTCATATCGACGTGGCCGGCTTCCATTCTAGCGATATCCAGGAAATCATTTACGAGTCTGCCCATTCGTAGAGATTCATCATAAATAACTTGAACGAGCTCCTTGCGATCTTCCTCCGAAACGACAATATCATCAAGCAATGCTTCACTATAGCCTTGTAGCATCGATAGCGGCGTCCTGATCTCATGTGAGATATTAGCCACAAAATCTCGTCTCAGCTTCTCAAGCTTATGCTCCTCCGTTACGTTACGGATAACGGCAACAGCCCCGCGAATAACATCCTTCGACTGCAGCGGAGCCATTACAACTGACCACACGCTGCTTAGAACATGAACCTTATCGGTAACATCCCTGCCCTCTTCCATCACTCTTTGAAACAACTCGCGGAGCGGCATTGGAACCTCGGAATATGCAGTCGAGCTTTCGGACTCATCCTCTTGCCAAGCAAGCTCTACTCCTGACCACTGATTGATTAGCAAATGACCAACTGGATTCGTAAGTATGACTTTACCTTCCGCGTCGAAGGTAATAACTGAATCTCCCATGCTTCGCAAAATGCTCGCAAGATGGTTTTTCTCATGATTGATGTCATGAATCAGCTTATTCAGCTGCTCCGTCATATGGTTAAACGTATCCGCAAGCTCACCGATCTCATCGCTGGAGCGTATATGAACTCGGGTTGTATAATTGCCTTGAGAAATCGATACCGCTGCATCCTTTAGTTGAAGCAGCGGCTGTTGAATTTTTTTGGATAAGAAGAAAGCAAAAAATGTTGATAACAAAAATCCGATAATCGCTGTTACAACAAAAAGAACTTTCACCTGATGCGTATTGTTTTCTTTAAACCATATGTCAACGTATTGAAGTAAAAATACGCCAACGATAAGCAATACGACAGCAACAAGCAGCATGATTGTCGCCCAGAGCTTTCCAACTACACTGCGGTACAACTTGCCAATCGAACGATGCCACAAGCTCATTTACTTAGGTACCTCTAGCTTATAGCCGACTCCCCAAACGGTAGTAATCATGGATGCCGCATCAGGAGACACTTTATTCAATTTCTCGCGCAAACGTTTTACATGGGTGTCGACTGTCCGCAAGTCACCGAAAAACTCATAGTTCCATACATCCTTCAAAAGCTCTTCACGAGAGAACACTTTATCAGGCGAAACTGCCAAGTAATGCAGCAGCTCATATTCTTTAGGCGTTAAGCTTACCTCTTGTCCACCAGCTGTTACACGGTGAGCATCATGCTCAATAACCAAATGTGGGAATACGATGTTATTGCTTGAATTAATTTCTTTTGTTAAGAACGCAGTAGCCGAGGAACGTCTCAAGATAGCCTTCACTCGGTAGATAACCTCGCGTGGACTAAAAGGCTTGACGACATAATCGTCCGCGCCAACCTCAAAGCCCTGCACACGGTTCATTTCTTCACCTTTAGCCGTTAGCATAATGACAGGAGTAGCCTTCACTTGACGCAGACGAGAGCACACTTCTACGCCGTCGATTCCTGGCAGCATCACATCAAGCAGAATGAGCGCGTAATCCGTATTTGAAGCTAATCTTAGGGCAGTTTCTCCGTCTTCTGCCTCGTCGATTGTGTAGCCTTCCTTCTCTAAATACATTTTGAGCAAGCGACGGATCCGTTCTTCATCATCTACGACCAAAATACGGCTTGAATAATCAGACATAGGGCAATTCTCCTCTCAATCTAAGTTCTAAACACCAGAATAGGAATGCAAACCTGCAATGACGAGGTTAACCCCAACGAGCGTAAATAGTACAACCACGAAGCCGATTACAGCGAGCCATGCAGAAGGTTTTCCCTGCCAGCCGCGCGATAAACGGAAATGCAAATACGCACTGTAGTACAACCATGTAATTAAAGCCCAAACCTCTTTCGGGTCCCAGCCCCAGAAACGGCCCCAAGCAATATTGGCCCATATCATCGCGAATATTAATGCACCGAGTGTAAAGATCGGAAATCCAATTGCGATGGATCTGTAGCTGATTTCATCCAAATCTTCTGGATCTACGCCATCCATAACAGGATGAATGACCGCTCCGAGCGGCTTTCTAAATACTAAGCGCAGCAAGCCATAAAGCAAGGAGCCTGAAATAATCGTCCATATAACGGTATTAAACTTGCGTCCTGAATTTGCGCCTTCCATCCAAGATGGTGCTTCGAATAATGGCTTGCTCATGCCGAGGAATGATTCATATTCGACCACCTGGCTGTTATAAGGTTTAACAATTGGCGGCAGTGTATAATTTACTGTCTCCGAAGTTGTCGACTCTATTCCTTTGGCATCAATAGTAGATGTTTCTTGAATAAATTTCGCTTCATAGCCCATTCCGCGGAACGCGAATACAGCGACGATAAAACCTACAATTAGAATAATCGTATATAAAGAGAACTCGACCCAGAACTGCGATCTTTTTGCTTCTTTTGTTTTGCTTTTGAAATCAACCACTCTTAGCAAATACATGAGGCCGGCAGCAAAACCAACGGCAAAAAATGCTTCGCCTAGAGCGGCTGTCGTTACATGTACTTTTAGCCAGTAGTTGTTTAGAGCCGGTATTAGCGGCTGTACCTCTTGCGGAAACACAGAGGCATAAGCAACAATAATTACCGTTAGCGGCAATGAGAACATGCCCAGCAGCGGTTTTCTGTAAATACTGAAGACGATCGTAAATGCAATCATGATTGCCATTCCAAGGAAAGTCATGAATTCATACATATTGCTCGTTGGAATTTGGCCGCTTCCAGCCCATCTTGTAAAGAAGAAGGTCAAATGCGATGCAAGACCAAGACTCGAAGTAATGAATGCAATTCGTCCCCAACGCTTCTCATGCTGCAAAGGATCACGATTGCTCCATTTCTTACCCGCAATGGCAATGACATAAAACATAAATGCGAAGCAATACAGGAAAAATGCGACAATAAATGCGTCGCTGCTAAAATCGACTAAGCTCACGCGTTGTTCCCTCCGTTATCTAGCGACTTCGGATCTACGGTTATCCCTAATTTTTTAAGGGCTCCCGCTACATCTGAGCGCATACCGTACCAGTTTTTATTCGTATGAGCTCCCAATGAAAGCTCTCCATTGTCCACTCGCAGCCAAATTCGGCGGTGCTGCCAATAGGACCCCATCAGCAAGCCGAGCATGGAGAACACTGCACCTACCCAAACATATGGCAGCGCCTTATCCATCCTTACGTTCAAGTAAGTGGATGCTTCAGAGAAATCTACATTTTCCATGCCGTCCACTCGAATTTCTATCTTATCCGCGATACCGTGATTAATGGCATCCTGCGAAAATTTAACTTTATCCTTTTGCATTGGGAAATACATATACGGCTCGCCTTTTGGATCAAGTCCTGGACCTTTAACCGTGTATACGAACGCCGGAGCAATCGGATCACGTGACAAAGTCGTTGGCTCGCCATTGTCGCCAATTGCAAATTCCATATAATTCGCATACAAATCAAGGGTATATGGCCCAAGCTTATGCTGCAGCGCTGAATCCTTCATTGGTAGATCGAACGGACCGTATTTCTCTCCCGTCGCTTTATCTATGAGAATAGGATGCACAGCGTTCAAGCGAGGCGTTGTATCATAATCAAATTGATACAGCTTTAATCCTTTGTACTTAAGCGGCTCGTTGACGATAATATTATGCCGCTCTACTTCTTTAAGCTCTGGTTTCTTTGTTTGGTCACTGCAGTTGCTAACGCATTCATAAAGAACCGCTTTTGTCTCAAAAAGCTTCGCACGGCTTATTCCTTTAAGCTTGTCCGGCAATTCTTCATCTTTATAATACTCTACAGTAAACTTTTCGTTTTTAACATAATAATTCGTATTCGCTATTTGGACCGTATCCCCATCAGGGACCATTATGTAGCTATCCATTTGCCAGCTTGGAATGCTTCTTGCCAATATGGCTAGAAGAAACAAGATAAGGCCAATGTGATTGATGTAGGGTCCCCAGCGGCTAAAACGATTTTTCTCCGCAAGCAGCGCAGAGCCATCTCGATGAATGCGATAACCTTTGCGCTTCAGCTGCATGCCGAAATTTTCAACCCATTTTTCCTCATCGCCTTCAATCTGATATTTAAATACCGTCTTCTGACGATGAATAAACTGCAGATGCTTGCGAATTTGCTGCTTGCTGAGTGCCCGATAAAGCGGGAGCACACGATCCAAGCTGCAAATAACTAGTGAGGTGCCAATCATCACAAGCAAGCCAATGAACCACCAGGATTCGTACGTATGTGATAATCCTAGCAAATAATACATTTTGCCAAGAAATCCATACGTTTCTTCATAATGAACGGATGGATCTAAGTTATTTATGAATGTGTTTTCCTGTGGATAAATTGTTCCAAGCATCGCAGTCAAAAAGGTAATGACGATCAAATAAATCGCAATTTTGACTGACGAGAAAAAATTCCATATTTTATCGATATAATTGGGATTGCTTTTTTGCGATCGACGAGCAACACCATCGTAACGCATTTCTAACGGCAAATCGGAAACCGTATCGTTTACAAGCGGTTTGCCGCAGCTTTCACATAGTACGGTGCCTATCGAATTTTGATGACCGCACTCACATTTTGTGTTTTCAACCACTAACACAATAATACCTCCTACAGCTGAAGAAGCCGTTCAATCCGTTCATCAATTTCCTCTTCCGTCATGCCTCCTACTTTTATTTCCATAATCGTCCCATTTGGATTAATGAAAAAAGTAGTAGGGTATGACTTTAGACCATAGCTGCGTTCTGTTTTGCGATTTACATCGCGCAGAATCGGATAGTTCAAATCAAAACGACGGACAAAATTGTTCACGGTCAACGTGTCCTCGCTTAAATTTATAGCTAAAATCACAAGGCCTTGATCCTTCCATTTCGCGTACTGTCGTTCAAACTCAGGCATTTCCTTCACGCACGGTGGACAGAATGTGCCCCAGAAATTAATGACGACAGCTTTCCCCTCATAATCAGACAGTTGTTTAAGATTGCCCTCTAAATCAACAAGCTCAAATGCAGGCGGCTTCCCGCCTTCCTTTAAAGGACCTTTGTCATCCGCGTCAAATAAGGTAGATCCAATTGCGTACCCACCTATGATCAAGACGGCAATCAAAATGACAATTTGTACCGTCTTGCGCGATTTTCCCATAATTGTTTTTCACCACCAGCTTCTTTCTATGCAGCCACGAATATTACCATTATAACGAAAAGTCGACGGCAATTACTGCCGCCGTCGATTACTTTTTATGAACTTTATGTGTCTTGCTTTGCGCTATCGCAAGCAATTCTTTAATTTCCTGAGGCGTGAGATGACGATACTTTCCTCTGCCTAGGTTTTCAAGTCCAACTTCGCCAAAACGAATTCTTTTCAGCCTAATCACCTTATGTCCAATAGCTTCAAACATCCGGCGAACCTGACGGTTCCGGCCTTCAAAAATCGTAATTGTAATCGTTGCTTCATTTCCGTCCGTATCTACGTCATGATATTCCACTTCTGCAGGCGCGGTCATGCCATCCTCTAGCTTAATCCCTTTTTGCAACTGCTCCAATGCCGTTCCATGAGGAACGCCTTTAACGGTCGCACGGTATGTTTTGGGAACATGATGACTTGGATGTGTTAACAAATTAGCGAATTCGCCATCATTCGTTAGGATAAGAAGTCCTTCCGTATCATAATCCAATCGACCGACCGGATATACTCGCTCTTTAATACCTGGCAAGAAATCAGAAACCACTTTGCGGCCTTGTGGATCTTTGGCGCTAGTTATGACTCCCTTGGATTTGTTAAGCATGAGATAGAGCTTCTTCTCGCTCCGAATCGGCTTGCCGTTAACCGTAATTGCATCAACCGCTGGATCAGCCTTAACGCCTAGCGTCGTAACCTTCTCACCATTAACTTCAACCATTCCTGCCAAAATCATTTCTTCACATTTGCGACGGGATGCAATTCCCGCTGCTGCTAATATTTTCTGTAAACGTTCCAATGCTTTCACCTCAATCTCCATCATAACGATATGAAGGCGAAAGTACAAGCTTCACTAGCCGAATATGTATAAGCAAATGAAAATTGCTGCGAAAAAACCTACTATATCGGAAAATAAACCAACTTTTAACGCATAACGTGACTTTCTTATTCCAATCGCTCCAAAATATACAGTAAGCACATACAGGGTTGTATCCGTGCTGCCTTGAATTGTGGAAGCAATTCTGCCGATCATAGAATCCGGGCCAAAGTTCTGAATAAGGTCAGTCGTGAAGGCTAACGAGCCTGCGCCAGTCAAAGGCCGCAAAATCCCGAGAGGCAGCACCTCGCTTGGGATACCGACCCAATCAAAGAGAGGTCGGACTGTAGAAAGCAGCAATTCCAAGGCTCCAGATGAGCGAAACATACTGATAGCAACCATCATGCCAACCAAATGAGGAATGATATTAATCGCTGTTCCGAAGCCATCCTTGGCCCCTTCAACAAACGTTTCATAGACAGGTACTTTGCGTCTTAAAGCTGCATAGAGCGGAATAAATACGATAATGGCTGGAATCATCCAAGCGGATAAGCTTGTAAAAATATTATACAATTGCCTCACCTCCGGAAGCTGGTGAAGCCGACTTCTTATTCTCAGGTCTAGGTGGCGAAGGAGCTATTGGCGGCGGTGGTGATTTTCTTCGATACCAGCGGTCGGCAAGTATTGCAGCCGTAGTAGCAACAAATGTCGCTGCCAGCGTTGTACCGATAATTTCAGCAGGGTTAGCTGAACCATAATTCATTCGAATGGCAATAAGCGTGGTGGGAATGATCGTAATGCTGGATGTATTTAGCGCAAGCAGCGTGCACATGGCTGGAGTTGCTGTAGCAGGATCAGGATTAAGCTTCTGAAGCTCCTGCATCGCTTTTATTCCCATTGGCGTGGCTGCATTTCCTAACCCAAAGAGATTAGCGCTTAAATTACTCATTATATATCCGAGAGCTGGGTGATTGGGAGGAACGTCAGGAAAAAGCTTGCGCACCACAGGCCCGAGCATTCGAGCAAGTGTACGCAGCAGCCCTGCATCCTCCGCTATTCGCATCATGCCAAGCCAAAACACCATGATACTAATTAATCCGAAGCTCACGGTGACACCCGACTTGGCTCCCTCGAAAGCTGCTTGCGTTACCGCATCCATCTTACCCGTTATCGCAGCTACTACAACACTCGCTACGATGAAAAACAACCAAATCCAGTTAACCATTTAGGTCGCCTCCCCCTCTACGCACCTATACTGTTTTGCAAGCAATCAGCGTCTCCCGCGCAGATTGCATGCTAATGCTCAAATAATGCATCTAATACTTTGATAATAGAGCCAAATATCGGCCCGCGCTGATCAAGCTTGTTTGCTTTTTGAAAATCAGCCAGCGATTGTAATGATTTTTGCGATGCCATTGAAAGTTGAAGTCTGCTGCTGTTTGGATCATACACAGGAACAGCACCAATTTGCTGCTCGTTTAGATACCATTCCAGAAATCCGCGCTCTCCTAACAAATATCGTGTTGTTCCTGCTTCAAGCAGCACAAGACGTGATTGAATATTTCCCGTTTCCTGCTCTTCCAGCGGGTATTTAAAAGATTGTCCAACAGCATAAGGGTAACCAGAAACTTGCTGCCCTTTAACTGCTATCTCTTGAAGCGGATAATGACCAAAACCCCAATCGAGCATTTTCCGGTGATCTGCCCAATCATCGCTGTCATTTATCGTCACAGCAGCAAGCTGTTGACCATTCCTAGTGGCGGAGCTAACTAAGCAGCGCAATGATTTTTTGGTATACCCCGTTTTTACACCGTCAGCACCCTCATACATCGTTAGCATTTTATTTTTGTTCGTGTAGCTGTACTCCCATTTCTCATGCGGATTAGGCACTTTTTTTACGCGCGTGCTTACGATTTCTGCAAATACGTCATTTTTCAAAGCATATGCAGTCAGCTTGGCCAAATCATTAGCTGAGGAATAATGCTCATCATCATCCAGCCCATGCGGATTTTTAAATTGCGTATGTTTCAAACCTAGAAAGGTCGCTTTCTCATTCATTAAATGAACAAAACCTTCCTCCGATCCACCAACATGCTCCGCGATTGCCGTTGCCGCATCGTTGCCGGACCTGAGCATCAGACCATACAACATATGATGCAAACTCATTTCTTCGCCAAGCTGAAGATAAATCGAAGAACCCTCTTTACCAACTGCTCGTTTGCTTGTCTTCACCATATCAGTCAGCTTCCCATGATCTATTGCAACAATAGCTGTCATGATTTTCGTTAAGCTTGCTATCCGCATCGGGGTATCGCCATCACTGCTATACAAAACTCTGCCTGACTCGACATCAATGAGAGCCGATGCCTTGGCATTCGTATACAACTTGCTTGGATTTGCGCTAACTGGGGGCAATACGCTTGTCCCAACCAATAAAGCAGATAACATTCCAACTGCAACAAATCGTTGCAGTTTTTTGAAATTCATATTCATACTTGCCCCTCCCGCAGCGATAGTAGATAAAGCTTGTGTGTGCGTATTTCAGTATATGCCTGTACATGTGGCTCTAGACGAAAAGTAGCTAACAAAAATGAAAAACTGCCCTCTCGGGCAGTTATGTCATCAGTTGTGTTCGTTTGCTTCGACACGTTCACTGATCACAGTTGGAGACGTATCCGTGTATACACCTGTACTCGAAGGCTGCTTCATCATCGATTGCAGCTTATCAAATACATGCGGAGCTGAGTCGATTACCCGCTCAAGCAGATGTGTTTGATTATCGAGCGGAACAATTTTTACGCCATGTGTTCCTACGACCAAGAAAGCAATTGGCGTAATCGACACGCCGCCACCGCTACCGCCGCCGAACGGAAGCGAAACGGAAGCATGCTGTGCATCAGATTGAGAGCCGTTCTTATGATCGGCATCATCTAATCGAATGTCACTGCCTCCTGCTACAAACCCAAAGCCTACTTTGGAGATCGGCATAATAATACTGCCATCCGGCGTTTGGACAGGGTCGCCTACAATAGTATTGACGTCAACCATCTCTTTAATATTTTCCATTGCGGTTTGCATTAAGCCTTGAATAGGATGTTCTGCCATACCTTGACGCCTCCTTTCAATTTCCTCATCCGAACTAAAAGCTGCAGTCCGGCAAGAATAGCATAACCGAAGCGGATTTGAGCTATGCATGACCATTCCGTTGTAAAAGCAGATCGTTGATAAATAGGCTGAACCATCATTTTCGGTTCTGTTTTGAGCTTAACCATTTGGGACAATACGCCAATGATTGATGTTTTTATGGACCAAACAAATCCAGTCGCCATAGCCGTCCACATTGCGTCACCGGTTCCTACTGATGTGGACCAGTTCCATTCCAAAAGACGGACCTTCGTAAGCGATTTTCTAACCCAACCCGTTAAGTTTTTCGTCATTTGTAACAGATGTTTTGTTCTTTCCATTAGATGCGCTATTTTTTCTGCGTCAATGTCCTCGTTATATTGTTTCCAAGTGTCAACGGCCACATTCTTTTTTGAAACCTGTTCCTTAAGTTGGATGGAGGTTCCTGTGAACTGAATAATCGGCACTTTAAAGCGGTATCTGAGGATTCCAAATAAGGCCTTTATATTCAACTCAAAATCATCGTTTTGATCAATTCTCCTCAGATGGCCTCTTAATTCGACCTGCGAAGTGAGGCAGACGACCAAAATGAGCAAAAAAAAGAGACCGACCGCCGTCATCCAACCGTAGGGGTAACCGAGCATCATGATGCTTCCTCCGTTTCCCTAATATGGGTTGAATATAGTATGACCCGGCGGCCAAATCTCATTCTTTTATTTCTTCAATTGTCATCTGCGTGCCATCTAATCTCTCAAATAGCAGCTGAGTTTGTTCCTCCAAGGCATCATCGATATCAACGCTGCCTGGTTCTGGCAATTCTTTTATGGACGGCAATCCAAAATAATCTAAAAATGATTTCGTTGTTCCGTACAAAATAGGTCTGCCAATCTGCTCGGCGCGGCCAACCTCTTCGATTAAATCCTTTGATACAAGCGATTGAATCGCTCTGTCGCTCTTTACGCCGCGAATTTCTTCAATCGATATTCTTGTTATCGGCTGGCGATAAGCGACGATGGACAGCGTTTCTAATGCAGCTTGTGACAGCTGCGATCTCGTAGGAGTGTATGCCATACGCTCAAAATAAGGCGCATGCTCCAAATGAGTCGTCAGCCGATAGGAGGCTGCCACCTCTGCGATTTGAATACCGCGCCCCTCGCGCTCCAAATCGCGCTGCAAATCATAAACCAAATCGGAAGCGAGCTCGGCATCCAGCTCCAAAATATCAGCTAGTTGCCGCTTCGTAAGGCCTTCATCACCTGCCATAAACAGCAGGCCCTCAATAATTGTCTTCAACTTCGGATAATCCAATTTGCGACGACTCTCCTCTCCAATGAATGACGATGTCGTCAAATAACTGATGCTGAAAACAACGAATATGTTTCATTTTCATTAATTCTAGAATGGCTAGAAAAGTAACCACGATTTCATGCCTGTCCATGTTCTCGCGAATAAGCCGTGAAAAACGAACCGTTTCGAATTGCTTGAGCACCTCGACAATGTCCCGTATTCGATCTTTAACGGAAATCTCGTCGCGATGTATGGTAGCA
The DNA here is from genome assembly GCF_056398625.1 of Paenibacillus sp. 01T431. NCBI lineage: Bacteria > Bacillati > Bacillota > Bacilli > Caryophanales > Paenibacillaceae > Paenibacillus > Paenibacillus sp. 01T431. The sequence continues at coordinate 447,649 of NZ_JBFTPT010000003.1, read as the reverse complement.
ACGACATTACGCCTTGATGCGCGGCGCAGCGCCTTTTGAAAGGCAGTAATCAAATCCGACAAGTGAAGACCCTCCACCGGATTAACAATCTCTTCTTTCAAAAATGGCGTCATATCCTCAGGTTCCCTTGAATAGACAAGGCTGCGCTCGAATTCCTTCTCGCGCAGCTGCTCGGCTATTTGTTTGAATTTCCGGTATTCTACGAGCTTCTGGATGAGCTCATCGCGTGGATCCAATCCGTCATCCGGCCAATCCTCATAGTCTTCCTCAAATACAGGCGGCTTTGGAAGTAGCTGCTTGCTCTTTATCGCCAAAAGGGTTGCCGCCATAACTAAAAATTCACTCGTGACCTCAAGCTCGAGCTCTTTCATCGCATGAAGATAATCCATATATTGAATTGTAATCTCACTGATAGACACCTCATGGATATCGATCTCCGCCTTGTCGATCAAGTGAAGCAGCAGATCCAGCGGCCCCTCAAAAGAATCCAGCTTATAAAGCACTGACACTTACATTTCCTCCCGCCTAGCCTTATCTTCGCTGCTTAGCCTTGCAATTGTTTGGTTAGGTTCGCCATTTCAATTGCGCTTGTAGCAGCCTCATAACCTTTGTTGCCTGCTTTTGTACCTGCACGCTCAATGGCCTGTTCAATCGAATCAACAGTCAATACACCAAAAATAGTCGGAATGCCTGTTTTCAAAGCGATTGCCGCAACACCCTTTGCTGCTTCGTTGCAAACAAAATCGAAATGCGGTGTTGAACCACGAATAACAGCGCCAAGCGTAATGACAGCATCATACTTTCCGCTTTCTGCCATTTTTTGCGCGATTAAAGGAATTTCAAACGCTCCCGGCACCCATGCTACCTCAACATCTGAATCCTGTGCGCCATGACGTTTGAAAGCATCAAGTGCGCCTCCAAGCAGCTTGCTTGAAATAAACTCGTTAAAACGTCCTACTACTACTCCATATTTTAAACCTTCTGATACTAAATGTCCCTCATAAATTCGTGTCATTTGTCATCTTCCTTCCATTATTTTAAATGATGTAGTCAATATCTTCAAAGCTAAGTAAATGACCAAGCTTAGATTTCTTTGTGCGGAGATAACTTTTATTATCTTCCTTTAACTCCATTTGTATAGGAATACGTTCTACAACCTCTAGTCCGTAGCCTTCAAGACCTTTAATTTTCCGAGGATTGTTCGTCATCAACCGCATTTGGCGAACGCCAAGATCCTTCAAAATTTGTGCGCCTATACCATAATCGCGCAAATCCGCCGGAAAGCCAAGCTTTAAATTAGCATCTACCGTATCAAAACCTTCTTCTTGCAGAGCATAAGCCTTCAATTTGTTAATCAGACCAATGCCTCTGCCCTCTTGGCGCATATAAAGCAGAACGCCGCTGCCTGCTTCTTCGATCTGTTTAAGCGCCGCTTCAAGCTGCGGTCCGCAGTCGCAACGATGCGAATGAAATACATCGCCGGTTAAGCATTCAGAGTGAACCCGCACAAGCAAGGGACGTTCAGGATCGATGTCGCCTTTAACGAGTGCGATATGCTCTTTGTTATCCACTAAATTTGTATAAGCAATAGCGCGGAAAGTGCCAAAATCAGTTGGCAGCTTCACATCAACTGCTCGCTCAACAAGCTTTTCTTTCTCGTTGCGATATTGAATGAGCTCTTGAATCGTGATGAGCTTCAGATTGTGCTTTTCTTTAAAGACAAGCAAATCTGGCAAACGAGACATCGTGCCGTCTTCATTAATGATTTCACAAATCGCTGCTGCAGGCGCCGAACCGCACATGACCGCCAAATCTATAGCCGCCTCCGTATGTCCAGCACGGCGGAGTACGCCACCGGGTCTTGCAATCAAGGGGAAAATATGACCTGGCCTGCGGAAATCTGCTGCTTTCGTCGTTGGATCAATGAGCGCTTTAACCGTTTCTGAGCGTTCAAATGCGGAAATCCCAGTAGTCGTTCCAATATAATCAACGGAAACGGTAAATGCCGTTCCGTGATAATCGGTATTATGCGTAACCATTGGCGGAAGGTCAAGCTGGTCTGCTCGCTCTTGCGTAATGGGAACACACACAAGACCTCTAGCCTCTGTAATCATAAAATTAATGACCTCAGGCGTCATTGTATCAGCAAGTGCAATAAGGTCGCCCTCATTTTCCCGATCCTCGTCGTCAACGACAATAATCGGCTTGCCAAGCTTAAGATCCGCCAAAGCAGCTTCAACTGAATCAAATGGTTTTTTATCTGTTTGTTCCATATGGGTTTCCCTCCTTTGTGACAACCAAACCTTTATAAGGCTTCTACCTTGCCTTCAAAGGTTATTTAAAAGTTTAATTACAGGTTAAAACCAATTTAATACCAAATTAAAACCAGTTTAATACCAAACCTTAAAGGCTTTTCGAACCCACCCAAACCCTCCCTTCCAAGGGAGGGCCCCAAGGACTGCGTCCTCTGGACACCTGCAATTGGACTAACGTAGGCATGACTCAGGTGGCTGTGTGCTAACATTGGTTAAAGATCGCTTTCGTCCCTGCTGGACACGCTTGCTGTTTGAGCAGCCTAGTTGTAAGTTCAATTAAATAAAAATACTGATTAAAGATCGCTTTCGTCCCTGCGGGACACGCTTGCTGTTTTAGTACTCGAGTTTTCATGACAACCAGACTAGACACTACTGATACTTGACTAACTTATTTACAAAAAACCATTTTCCATTAGAAAAGATGTAGTGAGCTTGGCTTTGGCTGGCAAGGCTTCTGGCTGCTTGAAATGAAGCAGGTGATCGACGTACTTGCCGATGACATCACATTCGATATTAACGGAATCGCCTGCACGCTTATGCTGTAAGGCCGTTTCGCCTAATGTGTGTGGAATAATCGATACGGATAACGTATGTGATGATGTATCCACTACAGTAAGACTTATGCCATCAATCGTGATCGAGCCTTTTGGAATCACATAACGCAACATGTCTGCGTCGTCGATATGGATTTTATAAACAACAGCATTAGCATCCGTTTCTCGTGCGGTTATTTTCCCGGTTCCATCAACATGGCCCTGAACGATATGACCGCCAAAACGTCCGCCAGCTTGCATCGCTCTCTCTAAATTCACTTGTTCACCAGCACGAAGCTGATGAAGATTAGACTTGCGATAAGTCTCAGGCATCACGTCAGCTGCAAATGATGCACCGTCAAACGACGTTACCGTTAAACAAACGCCATTAACCGAGATGCTATCACCCAGCTTAACACCGTCAGTTACAAGGGATGCTCCGATGACCAGCCTCATCGCTTCGCCTTGCTTCGTGATTCCTTTCATCTTTCCCACTTCTTCCACTAATCCGGTAAACATGGGTTTCCTCCTCAAAGGTTCGCTAATGCAGCAAACCTACTTCAAAACAACATAAATCCTGCGATTATGCCAGAGATTTGTTCAACGCCTTATCCTTAATAAACTGGATATCCCGAGACGCAAATGTCCTCGCCGGCCATTTCTACGCTTACTCGATCTAGGGAAATAGCATCGGCCATTTTTTCGAATCCAGCGAAAGTAAATGTACCTGGTGCATCCAAGCCGCCGATAATCTTGGTCGCGTAATACAGCATGATTTTATCAATAAGACCTGCCTCTAACATTGCACCATTTAATTGACCTCCGCCTTCAAGCAAGATTGAGCCGATTTCAAGCTCCCCCAGCTTCTTCATCCCTTCACTGAGATCTACTTTTGCTCCCGTGCCGCAAATGATGACCTCAATCCCTGCTGCTTCAAGCGCTTGGCGATTGTCCAAGCTAGCTTGGCTGGAAGTTAAAACAATCGTTCTAATTGAGCGATCCGTTACAACTCTGGCATTAAGCGGCAGCCTTAGTGCTGAATCCACGATTATACGTATCGGATCAATTGCAGGGACAGATGCTCTCGTATTGAGCAGCGGATCGTCCGCAAGTACTGTTCCGATGCCAACCATAATGGCTTCATGCTGATGACGCAGCGTATGAACCTGCTCGCGAGCAACTGCACCAGTCACCCATCGGCTATCGCCTGAATGGGAAGCAATTTTGCCATCAAGCGTACTCGCAGTTTTTAAAGTAACGAATGGGAGGCGGGTCGTAATGTACTTATTAAATTTTTCATTCATTTGCTGCGATCTTTGCTCGAATACGCCAACCGTAACGTCGATCCCTTCTTCACGAAGCCTTGCAATGCCTCGGCCTGACACTGCTGGATTAGGATCGCCGCTTGCGACTACAACCCTTGCAGCTTTCGCATCAATGATACGTTCACAGCATGGAGGTGTCTTTCCAAAATGGCTGCATGGCTCTAACGTTACATAAACGGTTGCTCCTTCAGCCGCATCTCCCGCCATCTGAAGCGCATGCACTTCAGCATGACCGGTTCCTCGCTTTAGATGCGTGCCAATGCCGACAATCGCACCATCCTTTACGACGACGCAGCCTACAACAGGATTAATGCCGGTTTGACCCGAAGCTTTTGCAGCCATATCCAATGCTAATCCCATATAATATTCATCATTTAAAATGTCCATAAACAAAAAACACCCCCATCGGCATACGATCCGACAGGGGTGATGAAAGATAAAACGAGAACTACGACAAAACCGATCGATGTTGTCGGCTTTGAGAGCCGTCGCTATCTTACGTCGCAAAATTGCGAAATCGGTTTGTAAAGTACACTAAATAAACTAACCTAATATGTATGTGAAATAAAACACATACAAATAAGCAGTAAATTGTAGCTGTCGAAGCATCCCCTTCTCCCATCCAGACTGTACTGTCGGTCCCGGAGTTTCACCAGGTCCACCGTTCTAATCGTATTCTATCCAAATGATCTTGGATAAAATGCCGTTTAAACCGGGTCACGGACTGACGAGAGGCACAGAAATTCGGTTATCCGATATTCTGTGCCTTCCCGATCACCGCCGGTTAGGAATTTCACCTACCCCGAAGGATTGCTGCACTTACAATATTATAGTTAGTATCTTAACATTAAATCGTTTCGACTTCAACCTTTTCCATTTTGTCTCCGCCTTTGAAAGCATCAACAAACTCCATACCTTTTGAAACCTTGCCAAAAACAGTATGTCCGCCATCCAAATGCGGTTGTGGTGCATAACCGATATAGAATTGGCTGCCGCCTGTATTGCGACCAGCATGCGCCATTGCTAGAGAACCGCGCTCATGCTTATTAGGGTTGATTTCACAATCGATTTGGTATCCAGGACCGCCTGTACCTGTTCCGTTTGGACATCCGCCTTGAGCGACGAAACCTGGGATAACACGGTGGAAAGTAAGACCGTTGTAAAAACCTTCGTTAGCAAGCTTTTCAAAGTTTGCTACTGTGTTCGGCGCGTCTTGATCGAATAGATCGATAAGAACCTCTCCGCCGTTTGCTAGTGTGATTTTTGCTTGTTTAGCCATTGCTGCATCTACCTTTCTTTTATCCGAATAAGACTACGTTACCAATTTCGCTCTTATTTCGCAAGCGATGATTTTTGAAGTCTTGCCGGAATGACGTCATTGCAAACGATATTTTCAAGCGATTCACGCTTAACAGCAAGGTCTGCCTGACCATCTTTAACGAAAACGACAGCCGGACGACGAATGCGGTTATAGTTGCTTGCCATTGCATAATTATAAGCACCCGTACAGAAAACAGCAAGTAAGTCGCCATTTTTTGCTTTAGGCAATTCCAAATCCCAAATGAGCATGTCGCCACTCTCGCAGCATTTGCCCGCGATGGAAACCGTTTCTTCAGCAGCTTCATTCGCACGATTAGCGAGTACTGCTTCATATTTGGATTGGTATAGCGCTGGGCGAGGGTTGTCCGTCATACCACCGTCTACTGCAATGTATTTACGTACACCTGGAATATTTTTGCTTGTACCAACTGTATACAAAGTTGTTCCTGCATCGCCAACCATACTGCGGCCCGGCTCTACCCAAATCTCAGGCAATGGGAACTCGGCATCTGTAAACTTCGAAATGATAGCGCCAGTAATTGCCGCAACATATTCGCTGATTGGCAATGGTGTGTCGCCATCAACATAACGAATACCAAAGCCGCCGCCAAGATTGATTACTTTAAACGTTAGGTTAAGCTCATTACGAATCTCAACCGCGAAATCAGCAACCTTGTCCACAGCCATACGGAAGCCTTCAACTTCGAAAATTTGCGATCCAATATGGGAATGAACGCCCAAAACAATCAGGTTAGGCAAAGCAATTGCTTCTTGAATCGCTTGTTTCGCCGCGCCATTGCCAAGGTCGAAACCAAATTTTGAATCCGTTTGTCCAGTAGAAATATAGTCATGCGTATGTGCTTCAACGCCAGGCGTGATACGAAGTAGAATGTTTACTTTCTTGCCTTTATCGCCAGCAAGAGCATTCAGAAGCTGAAGCTCCATGAAATTGTCAACTACAAAGCAGCCGATACCAGCATCAAGCGCCATGTTGATTTCCTCAGGCGTTTTGTTGTTGCCGTGGAAATGGATACGTTCAGCAGGGAAGCCTGCTTGCATTGCTGTGTAAAGCTCACCGTCGGATACAACATCCAGCGACAGCCCTTCTTGCTCAGCAATCGCACACATTGCCATTACACTAAACGCTTTGCTTGCGTATGCGACTTGAAATCTAAGACCTGATGCTTTGAAGGCTTCTACATACTCGCTTGCGCGCTTACGAACAAGAGCCTCATCCACAATATATAGTGGCGTACCAAACTGTGCAGCCAAATCAGCTACATCACAGCCGCCAATTTCCAAATGTCCTTTTTCGTTAATATTACTAGTTCCATGCAGGTACATAATTTCCCCTCAGCTTTCTTCTATCTGCATGCAGATAGAACGGATAGAATTTGCATTAATAGGTTTAGTATAACGCAATCTACCCGGACTACGAAATGGATAAATCCACATTTCATTTGCATTTTATGAATCTACTCTGTATTTGGCATCTTATCGCTCTGCTGAGGCCGCAAAATATTTGGGCGCTGCCGGTTGTACAGGACTGGCTGACGGATGATAATGCTCCAAAGGGCGTGCATATCAAACGGTATAATCGGCCACATATACGGACGGTTGAATGAGCGCTCTTTGATCAGCATTAGCAAAATAGCCGTCGTCGCAATGACGAAACCCGGCACACTGAAGGCGGCCACCGATATGATTAACACGAGCCTTACGATTCGATTCGCAAGTCCAAGCTCATAACTTGGTGTTGCGAACATCCCAATCGCTGAAATCGCCATATACAAAATAACTTCATTTACAAAGACGCCGGTCTTAACTGCAATATCACCAATGAGAATCGCAGCAACTAACGACATAGCCGTTGCGAGAGATGTTGGCGTATGAACAGAAGCCATACGCAGCAAATCCACGCCTATCTCAGCTAACAGAAATTGTACGACTAATGGCAGTTTGCCGGTCTTACTCGGACCAATAAACTCAAGAGCAACAGGCTTCATTTCCGGATGCATGACGAACAGCAGCCATAACGGCAGCATGAACAACGATGCCAAAATACCTATAAATCTCACCCATCGCAGATAGGTGCCAATAAATGGTGTTTGTCGATTTTCCTCTGCATGCTGCATTAGATCGGTATAAGTAGTCGGCAGCGTCATAACACTTGGCGAAGTATCAACGAATACAGCTACAGCACCCTCCAGCAGATGTGCTGCTACCGTATCGGGTCTCTCTGAATATCGAACAAGTGGGAAGGGATTCCAGCCCCTTTTTACAGTGGACTCCTCCAGTTGCTTGTCCGCAAGCGGCAAGCCGTCTATTTTAACCATAGCGATTTTGTCTTTGACGGACTTAAGCAGCTCCTTGTCCACAATATCGTCGATATAAGCAATACAAACGTCCGTTTGTGTCCGATCGCCCACCCGCACAATTTCATATCGAAGCTGGGGATCACGCAGCCGTCTGCGAACAAGTGAAATGTTGACCATCAACGTTTCTACGAAGCCATCTCTGCTGCCGCGTACAACCTTCTCAAGCGAAGGCTCCTCTGGTCCTCTTGCGGGGAAAGCCTTCGCATCAATCATGAGAACACTGGATTCACCATCAATAAACAATGCGGTTACACCGGATAACACGCACGTCAGCATGTTATTCCAATCGTCTTCCTTTATGACCTGCGCCGCAGGAACATATAAATCAAGGAAAGAATGAAAGGCATCCGCAGATAAATCCTCGGGTTGGAGATACGTTAATCGCTTGAGCACATCTGACAGCAGCGTATCCTTAACCAAACCGTTCAACGACAACATTGCTGTGCGCTTCTCGCCAAACGTCATCTCTCTCACAACAACGTCGAAGCTTACTTTATAACCAATCTCATTTTCCAATCTCATCAGAACTTCATCCAAATCGCTCGGAATCGGAGTTATGTCCTTATTGCCGTTCTTATTGGAAACAGCTGTGCTGACATTGTTTTTTTTATTTCCACTACCGAATGATGTTTTGTTTCGAGCAACTCCCGATTCCTCTTTCTGTTGATCCTCATTGACTTCTAGAAACGGAGGTCTTCCATTTTGTTCATTATCGTTGTCATGAAAATTTTCATTGTCATTCATGTTAGCTCACCCCATCCTTACTGTATCACCATTGAAATACTAACCAATCGAATAATGAGCCCAACGTTTTGCCTAGAACCATTGCCATGACGAGACTGACCATATAAGCAGATAAATTCATTCTTTTGGCCAAAATCGGGAGCACATTCATTACCTCAGTCAAGGCTGCTGCGAGCATCCCCACAAACATGCCATCAATCAGTCCTGTCGCACTTAAAAATAGACCCGAAGGCAGCGAAAGTTTCCAGCTCATAAAATCAGCAAAGGTCCAGTACAGCGAACCGGATATGACGGCGGTCTCAAACCACACTGACATCCGGTAAGCATTAGCAACTTGAGCGAGCCGCGGAATGAGATCAAGGACAATTAGCAATGCTACCAACCCGCTGCCTACAGCAAGACCCCCTGCCAAGCCTAGCAGAGCAATAAAAATATTAGCAGCAGCACTAATCATGCTTGTCCCCCTGCGTTTGATCGTAATCCGATTTTTTACGCATTTCGTCGGCGATGACATAGGCATTTACATTTTCTTGATACATATAGAGCTCAACCTCAAGCGGGTTAGGCTCCTCATTGAATCGTTTACGGAATAAATGGTTGAAAAACAATACCATCCCAAGTCCAATGCCCAGAGAATAAGGGATTTGAAACCATAGCGGATGCTCCGTGCGCTTCCCCGTTATCAGCTCGACAATTCGGATATGAACCTCCTTCATACTGACATCCGTATGAAAATTCATAATCGCAAGGCCCGCTCCAAAGAACAGCAGCAGCCACGAAAAAATAAGCACTGCAATACGCGGTTTTACTGGCTTCTCCGCCACCATAACGAGCACTTGAGGGTCACCGTAGGCTTCTACAGTTAAATCCGGCTCAAGCTCTCTTATCGCTTTGACGATTTGAAGCAAGTCTATAACGACGCGATTGCCATCCGCCTTCTTGTGCTCGTAAAGAACAAGCCCCTTCAAGCGGTTCTCAAGCAAGTCATCCTTTGCGAGCAGCCTCGCTGCTTGGCCTAAGGAAACGCGTTGATTCGGTTTCATGTATATCCGTTTTTTCAGACGCAGATAGAGGACCGAATGGTTTGGTTTTGCCATTTGTCAACTTCCCTTCTGCTGATACGTTGGTGTATGTTTCCCTTTTAGTATGATAAAAGGACGATTCGGATACTCATGCAAATTGAGGTAAAAAATAGAAAAAAACCAAACCGCCTTAAAGGGCGATTTGGTCTCGGATGGACTGCAATATTTTTTTCTCAAGCCGTGATACCTGTACTTGTGATATACCAAGCCTGCTCGCTACTTCGGATTGCGTTTTGTCACGGTAATACCGCAAATATACAATCAATCGTTCACGCTCGCTTAGACCTTCGATGGCTTCCACAAGCGCAAGCTTGTCAAACCACCGATCCTGAGATTCATCGGCTATTTGATCCATCAGCGTGATAGGGTCCCCATCATTTTCAAACACAGTTTCGTGTATCGAAGTTGGCGGTTTATTCGCTTCTTGAGCGAATACAACATCCTCTGGGGTAATGCCCAGCCGCTCCGCAACCTCGCTAATGGTGGGCAATCGACCTAACGTTTTGGAAAGCTCATCCTTCATTTTGCGCACCTTGTTGGCGGTTTCCTTGAGGGATCTGCTAACTTTCAACGTACCATCATCGCGTAAAAATCGCTGAATTTCCCCAATGATCATGGGAACTGCATAAGTTGAAAACTTAACATCATAAGACAAATCAAATTTGTCTACTGATTTAAGCAATCCTATGCAGCCGATTTGGAACAAATCATCGGGCTCATAACCACGATTGATGAACCGCTGCACGACTGACCAAACTAGCCGAATATTACACTGTACGAGTGTATCTCTTGCAAGCGTATCGCCGGACTGACTTAACGCAATAAGCCGCTTCACTTCCGCGTCATCCAAGTATGGCTGGGCCGTCTGCTTTAGATTGACATCCATGAGGTTCAACCCCTATACGCTAATTGTAGAGCGCTTTTTTCGATTCAATTCGTTTAAGCATTGCTACGCGTGTGCCGCCGTCTACCTGACTTGAAACCTCAAAACGATCCATAAAGTTTTCCATAATCGTGAAGCCCATTCCAGAGCGCTCAAGCTCAGGCTTCGACGTATAAAGCGGTTGACGAGCAAGCTCTAAATCTTCAATTCCGCGACCGTTATCCGACACCGTTAAGGAAACCGAATCTCCTTCAATTCTTGCCTCTATTTTGACCTGACAAGTAGGATCGTTCTCGTAGCCATGTATAATCGCATTCGTTACAGCCTCGGACACAGCCGTTTTCAAATCATTCAGCTCCTCGAGCGTCGGATCCAGCTGTGACACAAATGCCGCTACCGCGATTCGTGCAAAGGCTTCGTTTTCCGATCGGGCGCTGAAGGAAAGCGTCATTTCATTGGAACCGTTCATGACACCACCTCCAAACTAGAAATTGCGGTACGTTCGTTTTCATGAATCGTCAGAATTTTGAACAGACCCGACATTTCGAATAGGCGATGAACATTCGGATTCACATCGCAGACGACCATTTTTCCACCCTTGCTCTTCACCTGCTTGTATCGGCCCAATATGACGCCTAGACCGGAGCTGTCCATGAACTGCAGCTCCTTCAAGCTAAGAATGACATGCTCGCTGTTACCGCGAAGTAGAGCCTCTTCCATCTTAAAGCGTACGACATCGGCAGTATGATGATCCAACTCGCCCCGAAGCCTTACGATCAGCACATTGCGGTATTGCTCCAATTCTGCTTGCAGACTCATTATGCTGTTCATCTCCTCTAGGTTTTTTCAAACACAAGCAAACGTCTTTGGCGTCTTTCGGACGCTAAAGCAGCTTTGACGGTGAACCATAAGGCAAGTATAAGAAAACGATATACCTGCTTATCTATTAAGAAAGAATAGGTCCTACCTATACCTCTCCTAACCTTTCACCGTGAAACGTGGACTGATCTGCGGTGAGTCAGGTTCAGCCGTTTACACTTGCCGAGATAGAACTAGCAATTCTCCAAAATGCTTCACGATTCCTGCATGCCGACAAAACTAGAAGCATACCGCTAACAGCTGACAAAAAACGAGTCGCTTTCAGACATAAAGTTTATGTGTTTGTTACGAAAATAGACCAGAGAAGGAACGCTTCAACAATTTCCACCAGCCTGCCCGTTCAATAGACAAGGGAGCATCCACATCAAATTCTTTGAGCACTTGATCGCCTTGATAGACAACAAGCTTTCCAATCGGTTGACCGATTTGAACTGGCGCCTTGAGCGGACCCGCAATTTTCAGCTCATAACGGATATCTTTAGTTGGACTGCCCTTTTTAAGCAGAACGCTGTACGCATGCTTAGCGACAAGCGGAAGTTCTGCGGCAGTGCCCTTCTCGATTTTCAGCGTCCCCATCGATTCGCCTTCTTTAATAATCGAGTGATTCATATACTGCGCGAACGTGTAATCGAACATTTGCGAAACTTCAGCATTTCTGGTTTTCGTATCCGGCTCTCCCATTACAACAGCAATGACCCGCATGTCATCACGCCTAGCTGTAGCCGAGAGGCAATATTTGGCTTCACTTGTGAAGCCAGTCTTCAAACCATCAGCGCCACTATAAAAACGTACTAGCTTATTCGTATTTACGAGCCAGAAAGGCTTCGCGGACGTCTTCCTTAAATAATCCTGATAAAGCCCTGTATATTTGGTTACTTCCGAATGCTTTAACAACTCCCGCGACATCACCGCAATATCATGCGCCGATGAGAAATGATTGGCTACAGGCAGGCCGTTTGGGTTAGAAAACTGTGTATCGTTCATGCCAAGCTGCTGGGCCCGTTCATTCATCATCGTTACGAATTGCTGCTCTGTACCCGCAAGCTTCTCAGCCATAGCGACGGATGCATCATTGCCTGATGCGAGCGCTATGCCCTTAATCATATCGTCTACGGTCATTTCTTCTCCCGGCTCAAGAAAGATTTGAGAGCCGCCCATAGAAGCTGCGTATTCGCTCGTTTGTACCTTGTCTGTAAGTTTAATCTTGCCGTCATCAAGTGCCTCCATAATAAGCAGCAGCGTCATTATTTTGGTGATACTTGCAGGCGGTAGCTTATCATGGCTATTTTTTTCGTAAATAACCGTCCCGCTATCCGCATCCATAAGGATGGCAGAACGAGCTGAAGGTGCTAAATTAGCGTTAGAGGCCTGACTTTGCGGCGCAGGGGTCGGACCGGGAGCTGGTGTTGGCTCCACAGCAGCAAAAGCGGCTGTCGGCAGCACAAGCGCGAATGCAAGAATGATTATACAGAGCTTCATAGTACGATTTACCAACTAAATCTCCTCCTGTTCAAGTTTTGTGAAGCAAAACTCGCTTCGTAAGCATCCGCTTAGTTTTGTGAAGCAAAACTCGCTTCGTAAGCATTTGCTTAGTTTTGAGAAGCAAAACTTGCTTCATAAGCACCCGCTTAGTTTTGTGAAGCAAAACTCGCTTCGTAAGCATTCGCTTAGTTTTGAGATGCAAAACTTACTTCGTAAGTGTTCTAAGCTGCGCAATTCGCTTATATTTCTCTTTTTAGTGTTGACTCTTAAGTTGGAAATTATTCCATCAGCTAGAGTTAATTGAAACGCAAAAAAATCCGCCCCCAAATTGCGGAGCGGATTTCATAATAAAATATTTAATTATACCTAGTAATGCCTTCTGCTGTTATTACGGATAATAGCAATGGACGAGACAGCGGCTTCTCCGAAGATATCGTATATGCTTGCTTTACTCGCTCAGCAACTGCAAGTGTGGATTCATTTGATTCACGGACATGAAGCAGGGCAAGCGTATCACCAGCATTTACAGGATCTCCAAACTTCTTGCGAAGCGTGACTCCAACGGCGTAATCAATTGAAGCGTCGTATGTCGCCCTTCCTGCACCAAGCAGCATAGCGGCTATCCCCAGCTGTTCGGCTTCAATCGCGTTGACAAAACCAGAGTCCGAAGCTTTCACTTCTACAATGAAAGGCGCTTGCGAAAGCTTCGTTGGATCATCAACAATTGAAGCGTCCCCACCCTGTGCAGTAATAAATGCTTTGAACTTATCTAAAGCTGCTCCGCTTGCGATCTGATCACGCAGCAGCTGCTTCGCAGACTCCACAGAATCGGATTTCCCGCCTAAGATAACCATATGTGCCCCAAGCGTTAAACAAAGCTCTGTAAGATCCTCAGGGCCATTTCCTTTGAGCGTTTCAATTGATTCTTGTACTTCTAAAGCATTTCCGATCGCAAAGCCAAGCGGCTGATCCATATCACTTATAACAGCAGCCGTATTGCGTCCGACTTCTGTTCCGATATCTACCATCGCTTGCGCTAATTGCTCAGAATGCTCTAGCGTTTTCATAAATGCTCCACTGCCTGTTTTGACATCAAGCACGATGGCATTAGCGCCTGCAGCAATTTTTTTGCTCATTACTGAGCTTGCGATAAGTGGGATGGACTCTACTGTAGCGGTAACATCACGAAGAGCATATAGCTTCTTATCCGCTGGGGCAAGATTTCCGCTCTGCCCTATGACGGATAAACCAATATCGTTCACCTGTGTCATAAATTTCTCGCGTGAGAGCTCCGTACGAAAGCCTTCAATGGATTCCAGCTTATCAATCGTGCCGCCAGTGTGGCCTAAGCCTCGACCGGACATTTTGGCAACAGGAATGCCTACGGATGCGACTAATGGCGCAAGGATCAAAGTTGTTTTATCCCCCACGCCTCCTGTGCTATGTTTATCGACTTTAATTCCGCTAATAGGACCAAGATCGACCTGATCGCCTGAATTAGCCATTGCAAGCGTTAAAGCTGCTGTTTCTCTAGGCGTCATCCCTTGAAAAAAAACAGCCATCGCCCATGCTGACAGCTGATAATCCGGGATATCGCCACGAGAATAACCATCAATTAAAAAAGTTAACTCCGAAGCGGTCAGCTCGCCGCCATCTCTTTTCTTCTGTATAAGATCTACCGACCGCATTTGTCCCTCTCCATTCGCCATTACGTTGTTGATCCGTTATAAAGCGCGTCGTTCCCTCTGCACCTGGACAATAATTTCATCTAAAGTCTGGCTTAGTACAAGCACGTCCAAGTGCTGAAGGCTTTCGTTCAATAGAGCTGCTTCTATCATTTTTTTACGCAACTGCTCCATCTGCGTGAGAACTTGCTTGTCCATGTCATTGTCCACTCCATCTTTCTTTGATCATGGACATTATACGACGAAACGTAAAAAAAACACTGTCATATTGAGTCGACGAATATATTACAATTGTGTTACGAATTTGTTACATTTTCGCAATCAATGCATTAACTAGACCCAAAAATTGGGACTTGACACGTTCAGTCGTTTCCATAACTTCTCCATGCGACAGCGGTTGATCCAAAATACCCGCTGCCATATTGCTAATACACGATATTCCGATGACCTCAATCTCTGAATGACGTGCTGCAATGACTTCGGCAACAGTCGACATTCCGACAGCATCAGCTCCAAGAACCCGCAGCATTCGAATTTCTGCTGGTGTCTCATAAGTTGGTCCAAGCAAACCTGCATACACACCTTCACGAAGTGTAAAGCCTTGCTCTTTTGCAATATCTCTTGCAACAGCGCGCAAACGCTTGCTGTATGCCTCCGACATATCTGGGAACCTTACGCCAAGCTCGTTGTCGTTTGGTCCTATTAACGGATTTTTGCCAGTCATATTCAAATGGTCTGAAATCAACATTAGGTTGCCTGCTTCATAATCCATATTGACACCGCCAGCTGCATTGGTAACAAGCAATGTCTTCACACCTAGCGCCTTCATGACACGTACAGGAAATGCCGTTAGTTCCGGACCATAACCTTCATACATATGAAAACGACCGCGCATCAGCAACACCGTTCTGCCCGAAAGTGTACCAATGAGCAGCTCGCCCGCATGTCCTTCAACAGTAGAAATCGGGAAATGAGGAATATCATGATATTGAATCGTAATCGCATTTTCCAAATAGTCTCCAAGCACGCCAAGTCCCGAACC
Organism: Paenibacillus sp. 01T431; assembly: GCF_056398625.1. Classification (NCBI taxonomy): domain Bacteria; kingdom Bacillati; phylum Bacillota; class Bacilli; order Caryophanales; family Paenibacillaceae; genus Paenibacillus; species Paenibacillus sp. 01T431. The sequence continues at coordinate 431,981 of NZ_JBFTPT010000003.1, read as the reverse complement.
CATAATCAAACCAATTTCCGGTCTTTGCTCTGTTTGAGCCTCGATATATTGTGCTGCTTCCTTAATGTTTGCTGCTGTTAGTCCTGCCGAAGTAATTGTTGTCATTCTATTTCCTCCTAAAAGTATGTTCATAAAACGATTTGTACCCAATTGAAAAAAAATTATTTTTGTTCCCGTGTAATAAGCTCAGACAGGAAGCTGATTCCGTTAGGTGGTGCTGTAACACCAAAATTATCGGCTATTGTTGCTCCAAGATCAGAGAACGTAGAACGTACTTGGAGAGGCCCTGGCTCGTTAAAAGCAGGACTCATGAGCAATATTGGTACGTATTCACGAGTATGGTCTGTACCTGGATGTACGGGGTCATTGCCATGGTCCGCTGTCACGATAAGCAAGTCTCGCTCGCCAAGTTGTTTCTCAAGCAAAGGAATTGCTACGTCGAACTCTTCCAAAGCGGAGGCGTAGCCAATTGGATCGCGGCGATGGCCATAAAGCGAGTCGAAATCTACAAGGTTCGTGAACAGAAGACCTTTAAAAGGCTGCTTCAGTTGTTCGATCGTTTTGTCGATGCCGTCCGCATTGCTTTTTGTCGGAGTAGAAGCTGTAATGCCTTCTCCGTCAAAAATATCATTGATTTTCCCAATTGCAATGGAATCGAAACCAGCGTCCTTCAACGCATTCAATACTGTTGGCTGTGGAGGCTTCACCGCGTAATCATGACGATTAGGCGTTCGTTTAAAAGCGCCTGGCTCGCCAATATAAGGTCTTGCGATGACGCGCCCTACTGTGAAGCGCTCGTCCATTGTCAGCTCTCTTGCTATTTCACAAGCGCGGTAGAGCTCCTCGAGCGGAATGATGTCTTCATGCGCAGCAATTTGAAATACACTATCAGCTGATGTATATACAATCCATGCGCCAGTTTCCATTTGCTCGGCACCCAGCTCATCGAGTATGTCTGTACCGCTTGCTGGTTTGTTTCCAATGACTTTACGGCCTGTTCGCTCCTCGAAAGGAGTAAGCAGCTCAGGAGGAAAACCGTCCGGAAACGTTTGAAATGGCACTGTCATTTCTAGCCCCATAAGCTCCCAGTGACCAGTCATCGTATCCTTGCCCACGGACACCTCAGCCATTTTACCATAATATGCTGCGGGAGCTTCTGCAGATGGACTCCAATCATGGATGCTCGCTATTCGATCAAGCCCCCACCTTCTAAGATTCGGAAGCTGCGTTGAAGGTGCTTTTTCTATGATATGGCCTAGCGTATGTGAGCCAAGATCACCGAATGCCTCAGCATCTGGCAGTTCACCTATTCCAACGCTATCCAATACGATTACTGTTATTCGATCAAATCTCATATGTATGACTACCTCCTCTGTAATTGGGATTTATCGATGTCGACCATTATTAAGCACGCGGATGAGCTCGAGAATAAACTTCTTTCATTCGCTCTTTGGACACTTGGGTATACTTGAGCGTAGATGATATATCCGCATGTCCTAGCAGTTCCTGAACAGAACGAATATCCGCTCCGTTATCGAGTAAATGTGCTGCTACGGAATGTCTAAGCGTATGTGGCGTAATCTCTTCTTCAATCCCAGCTTCCTTCGCGTACTTCTTTATCGTCTTCCAAAATCCTTGTCTTGTCAAACGTGTTCCTAAATGATTTAGAAACAAAGCCGATTCAGACGCTCTTTCTGTCAGCAATTCATCACGGCCATATTGCAAATAGTCTACAATTGCCTCCGAAGCTAATTTCCCGAAAGGAACAAGCCGTTCCTTTTGGCCTGTACCCATACATTGAATAAATTCTAGCTGCATATTAACATGCTCAATATTAAGCGAGACAAGCTCTGACACTCTTATTCCTGTTGCATAAATGAGCTCCAGCATGGCTTTGTCACGTTTGCCGGCTGCACTTGAGCAATTCGGCGTCTCAAGCAGCTTATTCGTCACAGAGACGCTTAATATGCTTGGCGGCTTCTTCTCCTGCTTTGGGGCCTCCATATAGATAGACGGATTGCTTTGAATAACGTCCTCTGCGAGAAGAAAATGAAAAAATGCTCGTACTGACACGATGTGCCTGGATAACGTAGCGGCTTTCCTGCCCTGTTCCTTCAAGTGGAGCATATACCTCGACATGTGATGCCGCTTCACAGCAGTAAGCTCGGTCAAGCCTAGCTGGTCAATATAAGCTATAAATTGATTCAAATCCCGCTCATATGAAGAAAGCGTATTTGCTGACAAACCTCGTTCTACCTGCAAATGTTGAATGTAGCGATTTAAATGAGCCTTCATTGGACTTCCTTTCACATAAGACAACATTCTAACATGCTTTTCTACAAAAATATTCAACATTCGACTCTATTAATCCTGCTTGAGATCGTTTATCTGCACAACCTTAACAATCCTTTACTCTCCATACCAATAAAACCAGCGAAGCCGATCGGCAGCATCTTTACTGTCTGGAGAATTAGGGTCCGTCACAAAAACCTTCATGGCATGCCCTTTAGGCTCACGATAAGGATGGATAGGTGAAATCGCGTCGGCAAGCCAGCGATAGCCCCCTGTGACGACAAAAAGCAAAACTACAAAAACAAAAATAAAGAAAATACGGCTCGTCCATCTCCGTATCGAGAAAACCATGTAAACCAGCCTCCTTCATTAGCCGATACGTTGTCACTTGTCCATCCGTATCACCATATGAGGAGGCAGGTTCTATTATGTCAATCATCCTTCAATTGCTCGTAAGGAACGTTATTCAACAAATTTTCTAATGGCACATAAGGCTGATTGGTCGCTGTAGCAACCGGCTTATACGTTACTTTACCTGCATGAGTATTCACGCCTTTTTGCAGCGGCAAGCTTTTTTGAACAGCGTTCATGCCATTATTCGCCAAATCAAGCGCATAGGAGCTCGTTACGTTCGTTAAAGCGATAGTCGACGTCCGCGGCACTGCGCCTGGTATATTAGCAACGGCATAATGAACGACCCCGTGCTTCATATAGATTGGATCTTTATGCGTTGTCGGCCGGTCTACCGTTGCAATCGATCCGCCTTGGTCGACTGCTACATCGACGATTACTGCACCTTTTTTCATACTTTGTACCATCGGTTCTGTTACCAAATGTGGTGCGCGTGCACCTGGAATAAGAACTGCCCCTATAAGCAAATCTGCTTTTGCAACAGCTTCTGCAATATGATACGGACTCGACATCAGCGTATGAATTCTTCCGCCAAAAATATCATCCAAATATCTCATACGATCGGCACTTTTCTCCAAAATAACTACATTTGCACCCATCCCCAGTGCAATTTTCGCCGCATTTGTCCCTACGATTCCGCCACCAATAATGACGACCTCTGCTGGTGGAACGCCTGGAACCCCGCCGAGCAGCACCCCTCTTCCACCGTTAAACGCTTCTAAAAACTGCGCACCTACCTGCACTGACATTCTGCCTGCCACTTCACTCATCGGCGTAAGCAGCGGCAGGCTGCCGTTTGCAAGTTGTATCGTCTCATAAGCGATACCCGTCACTCCACTGTCGACTAGCGCTTTCGTCAAATCAGGGGCGGCGGCCAAATGCAAGTACGTAAACAGCAACAAGCCTTCGCGAAAATAACCGAACTCCTCTGAAAGAGGCTCTTTCACCTTCATAATCATTTCCGCACGCGTCCATACCTCTGCTGCGGTCGCAACGATCTCAGCACCTTCACGCTCGTAAACGCTGTCTTCAAAACCACTGCCGCTGCCCGCTCCTGTTTCTACAAGCACTTTATGCCCAGCTCCTGACAACATCGTAACGCCAGCGGGAGTTAAGGCAACACGGTACTCGCTTTGTTTAATTTCTTTTGGTACGCCTACAATCATGCCCATTTCCTCCTCTAAAGCTTTGTGTTTGTTGATGCTTAAATAACCGCTTTCTATGTTGTATGAGAGTTCGGCATGGAATGATCGTCCTTTCCGTGAACTTCACAGCAAAATATATGTAGAACATAAGCTTCATTTCTATACTTTGTTATATTTCGAAAAATATGTGTCAGAGTGACAAGTACCCATACCGAAATACGTCCTATCCCATAGACTGAAAAAGGAATTGCTTGATTAGGGGGTTCTAGGTCCATTGTCAAAATTAAAAGGTATATTTAAAACCTGTATTTCTTGTAAATCGTCACAAAACACCAATCGGAAGCTAATAACACTCCAATCAGCTAAATCCTATAAACGCTGTCTTCGGCATCTCAAACAACTCGGAATTACCCCGTTCAAAACCGTCTCAAAAAGCCGAATCATCGGTTGTCATTTTCATAAAAACTCGTCTTTACAGTCACTCTTGAATCTTCCACAAGTTAAGCTTGTCGAAAAAGATTTCAAAATCCGCGCTCACGGCCTTCGCAATAATAATACTAGGAAACACAGATATGCAATGCCCCTGCTCACGCCAGCTACAATACCCGCAATTTTGCCATGGAATGTTATTCGAGTAAAAGCACCCGAAGCATGGGCTAGAACACGGGGAAAATCCATTAATGTCGCTATCCTCGACACAGGAATCGCCAATCATCCCGACTTGAATATCGCTGGCGGGATTAACACAATCAACGGCGGTTCTTACGCTGACGATAATGGTCATGGCACCCATGTGGCAGGCATCGTCGCAGCAACGGGTAGAGCAGGCAAATCATTGGGTACCGCTCCTGAGGTGAATTTATATGCAGTTAAAGCGCTGAATGAGGACGGAGAAGGATTTGTTTCGGATATTATTGAGGGTATCCATTGGTGTGTCAAAAACCGCATGAATGTCATAAATATGAGCTTTGGCGTGCTCGGCTCAGAAAGCAGCGATACGCTGCACAACGCAATAAAACGAGCAGCGAAGCAAGGCATCGTCATCGTTGCATCAGCCGGCAATGAAGGTCGTTCAAACGGAGCAATTGATGAACCGGCATCTTTTAAAGAGACGATAGCGGTAGCGGCTACGACAAAAGCAAATAAAATAGCTACTTTCAGCAGCAGAGGCAGCGGGATCTCCGTTTCAGCCCCCGGCGAAAATATATTATCCACATGGCTTGGCGGTAAATACGAAAAGCTCTCCGGCACTAGTATGGCTTCACCTCATGTTGCAGGCGGAGCAGCCTTGCTGCTTGCAGGAAAACCTGGACTTAGTCCCTACGCGGTAAAAACAAGGCTGCAAAAAAAAGCGCTGAAGCTGAACAATTATAGTTCGCTTGCACAAGGTGCTGGATTAATGCAGCTTGATCATATTTTTAAAGCTTAATAGAATGCCAAAACGGCTTGCCGTCCAGTTATGCTGGGCAGCCAAGCCGTTTATGATTGATTCTCATTTGGGTTTGCAAGGTCGTTTTTCTCTTTGCATCGATGACAAATGCCTTGAAAATCAAGGCGATGATCGAGCACAAAAAATCCGTATTCCTGCTCTAGCCTCTCTTCTAAAGGCAAAAGCCAGTCTTCCTTGATTTCATCCATAGTTCCACATTGTACACATATGAGGTGATGGTGGTGATGTTTATTGCTGTCCGTACGAAGATCGTACCGCGCTACCCCGTCGCCAAAATTCAATTTTTCGACAACATGCATTTCACTAAGCAATTCCAATGTCCGATAAACCGTTGCAAGTCCGATTTCTGGAGCTTTATCCTTAACTAGCATAAATACATCTTCAGCGCTAAGATGGTCATCTTCATTTTCAAGTAAAACTCGTACCGTTGCTTCGCGCTGCGGGGTTAATTTGTAGCCCTGCGACTGCAACTGTTGTTTAATCTTATCAATCCGGGCTTCCATGATTTCCCCCCTACCACATGACTGCGCCTTTTTCAGGAAAGGTTTCCTCTCATTATAGGGGCTAACATGCCGTAAAGTCAAACATTTTGGTGTCAGATTGTGGCGCTAACGGACGCGAGAAGGGGCGAAACCCAACTGATTAATGTTGGTGAAATATAAGCCTCTAACAAAGCTGCTCCTGCAAAAAGAAATAGCATCAGCACAGCTGTTGATGTAAACGAGCCCAGCTCAGGCGCAAGTTCCCCCTTTTGCCGGAGGAGCCTATTTTTGATAACGAACATGGAGAAGGATATTGCAGCAGCACTCATGATAACCATTGCCGGTATTGCAATAATATTCTGTGGCGCGATGGAGACCAGCGAAAACAGTACTCCCTTCCACGCATATTGATTGATCAGCGTCCCTACCGAAAACCCAACTAATGCCCCTTTCAAGAAATTAAGCGCAAGCACTCCCGGTATGCCAATCACCGTAATTCCGAGCAGCCATAGTACAAGCAGCCACTTGCTATGGAAAAAAAACCGATCCCAAAACGAATCCGCAGCTCCAGAACCGATGCCCTGATTGATCAGTTGAACATATTGATCTACATCTTGAGCTAGATCCTGCTGCTGCTCCAACGTCAGTGCATTGACCATCAATGCGCCGAAGATGACACCTACGATAAAAAGTACCGACACAAAAACGTATAACGACAATTGATTTTTGGCCATGGTCACCGGACCTTTCGGAGTTGTTTGACCCCGCCCTAAGATTAGGGCCTTACTTTTAGTTAGACTGCTACTTACTCAAAAGTTTTTCGAACCCACCCAAACCCTCCCTTCCAAGGGAGGGCTCCAAGGGTTGCACCCTCTGGACACCTGCAATTCGACTAACGTTGGCGATACTCTGAGTGGGTATGCTTGGTTTACAGTGGAGCGCTTTCGTCCCTGCGGGACACGCTGGAAGCTTGTGATTGCATTGCATGCTGCTCAATTCTCGTTTTGAGCTATTTCAAAACTTTTAATGCCTTCTAACAACTTTTAAATCCTTTTAAAATCTTTTTAAAATTATTTTAAAGAAAAGCAGTAATGACTTTTTAGCATTAGCTTTTTAAGTTAAATGCTTTCGAACCCACCCAAACCCTCCCTTCCAAGGGAGGGCCCCAAGGGTTGCACCCTCTGGAACCCCGCAATTTGACTAACGTTAGCGATAATCTGAGTGGGTATGCTTGGTTTACAGTTGAGCGCTTTCGTCCCTGCAGGACACGCTAGAAGCTTGTGATTGCATTGCATGCTGCTCAATTCTCGTTTTGAGCTGCTTCGTAACCTTTAGAACCTTTAAAAAGTTTAGTAGCAATGATTTGTCGCATACTTTTTTTTTAGATTTTAGTTAGAACCCTTACAAACACACCCTTCCAGGGAAGAGCTTCAGGTTGCACCCGCAGGTCACCAGTAACTCGACAAACGTTGGCGATACTCTGTGATGGAACATATGATTTAAGTTAGAGCGCTTTCGTCCTTACTAGACACACTTGGAGATTGTCAGTTTCATTAGTTAGTTATTTAGTTTAGTTACAAACATATAGCCATATAGTAGAAAATTTAAAGGAATTTCAATATTATTGAAAACCAAGTTTCAATTTTGGGTGTTTTTTTATAATTTGCGCTGATTATAACAATATAAATTTATGCTTCTAGAAATTGAGATCGATCAATGAATAGATTAGTTTAAAACAATAAAAATCCACCGCTCTAGATGCTAACGGACATTAGATACCCTATTTAGCTATTTTTCACCTTTTTTCTGATCTTACGGACATAGGATCTCTTATTTAGGTTTGAAAGCTTCGATTATGCTCCTTTTCATCCAAATAACGGAACTCATGTCCGTTAGTAGTTTGTTTTAGTAGATTTCTTTACATATAACGGCTTTCATGTCCGTTAAGAGCGCATTTCACGACGCAAAAGCAGCCTTGATATACACAATGAACCTTGCAGGGCTAAATACGAGAAGTGCGTCCCCAAAAGTAAATGAACCACCGCAAACCAAAAAACTAACACTCAAAAAAAAATATAAGAGCAGTTAAATACAAAAAAACAATAAGCAAAATTAGAAATATACAGCTTACGGTTCTAGAGTTCTGCAGTTCTGCAGTTCTGCAGTTCTACAGTTCTAAAATTCTAAAGTTATAGAGTTCTAGAGTTCTAGAGTTGTTGAGTTGTTGAGTTGTTGAGTTGTTGAGTTGTTGAGTTGTTGAGTTCTTGAGTTCTTGAGTTCTTGAGTTCTTGAGTTCTTGAGTTCTTGAGTTCTTGAGTTCTTGAGTTCTTGAGTTCTTGAGTTCTTGAGTTCTTGAGTTCTTGAGTTCTAGAGTTTTAGAGTTCTGCAGTTCTAGAGTTTACAGAGTTACAATTGTACAAATTTAAAGATTTAAAGATCTACAATCCACAAATCTAACGTCCCGGAACTCCAGAGATTCACTGCTCTATAGCTCTATAGATCTACCGTTCCAGATTTCCAGAGTTCCATAGCTCTACTGTTCTAAAGATCTGCATCTCTGCTTCTCTACAGCTCCACGAATGTACATCTCTACGGTTACACAACTCTACATTCCTATAAATTTAAAAAATCACAAAATTACCCAAGGGGTTGTCTTACTTTTCATTATATGAGGGGTTTGAGAGAGGTATGACGGGTATGTTGTGGGAAGACAGGGTCGGTTAGAACCGACCTGTCAAAGTGTATAGTTTCCAAGCGTAGACGGCTAGGATCGTTTTGGCGTCGCTAATACGGCCTTCTTGGATATAGGCTTCAGCTTGCTCGAGAGTGATGGCTTCGACCTTCAAGTCTTCATCGTCGTCAGGATTGATTACGCCCTGCTCCACTTTATCAGTGAAATAAATATATAGCTTCTCATCTGCAAACCCTGGTGATGTATAGAAAGCGCTTAGGAGAGTCAAATCATCAGAGCGGTAACCCGTCTCTTCTTCAAGCTCACGAGCTGCTGCTGTCATCGGGTCTTCGCCTGGATCAAGCTTGCCAGCAGGAATCTCGATTTGGAATTTTTCCAGCGGCTTGCGAAATTGCTCCACTACAAGCAGCTTTCCATCCAAAAGCGCCATAACTGCTGCTGCTCCCGGGTGTTTGACGATTTCTCTAGTTGCTGTTCTGCCGTCTGCAAGCGTGACGGTATCAACCTGCAGCGTAATCATTTTACCTTCAAAAATAGGCTCTGTCTTAATCGTTTCCTCACGCCACAACTCAGCTCTTTGCTGCTCTTCCACTCGTATTCGCTCCTTAAAATTGAATTTGATACTTTCGCATAACTTGTCCTGCCTCTGCATAACTATCATTATATCAAATCGACAGGGGAGATTAATATGAAACAATATGTTGCACTCAATCACTTGCGCTTAGTAGGAAAAGGCTGGGAAATAAAACATCAGCTCCGCAAGCTTTCTGCTTCATCCTTATCAAGAACACCCATGTCCGAATATACCAATGTCATCAGCGTACGCCGTGTTCCTTTGGAAAAAACGAATTAATCATGTCACGGACGCATGCACTTAGACAAAAACCCTCCTTCCGCGATCAGCCAAAACTGAGCCGCAGGATCGAAGGGCTTTCTGTCATTTTACGGAAAGGCCAAGCAAGCTATTGCTTCTTAAGACCTCCGCTAAAACTATTGTGCTTCAGACGCTTGTTTAATAATTTCAACGACAAGCTCAGTCGTTTTCACCAAATCATCAACCTTGATCTGTTCTTTCGTCGTATGAATATGCTCATAGCCAACAGCTAGATTGACTGTAGGAATGCCTAATCCATTAAAAATATTTGCATCGCTTCCCCCGCCAGAATGGAATGTACGCGGCGTACGGCCGATTGCTGTGATTGCTTTTTTGGCGAGCTGTACTACTGGATCTGCATCATCGTATTGATAAGCAGGATAAATGATTTCACTTTCAAGCTCTCCCCGTGCACCAAACTCTTCTGCAGCACTCTCAACCGCTTTTCGCATCGCAACAATCTGATTGTCCAGCTTATGCTGTACAATGCTTCTCGCCTCAGCATACAGCGTCACAAAATCACACACAATATTTGTAGCGCCGCCGCCTTCGAATCGGCCGATATTCGCCGTTGTTTCTTTATCTATACGTCCAAGCGGCATTCTTGCAATTGCTTTTGCAGCAACTTGAATGGCACTGATCCCATCCTCAGGATTAACGCCAGCATGTGCTGAACGACCATACATTTTGATCGTAACTTTCGCTTGTGTCGGCGCTGCTACTGCTATATCACCAACGGCACCATTCGAATCAAGCGCGTATCCAAACTTAGCTTCCAGCTTCGATGCATCCAGTGAGCGTGCGCCAAGTAGACCTGATTCTTCTCCTACCGTAATGACGAATTGAATACGCCCATGCGGAATGGACTGCTCCTTAACGACACGGATTGCTTCAAAAATGGCAGAAATGCCTGCTTTATCGTCAGCGCCCAGAATCGTTGTTCCATCACTTCTTATATAACCATCAGCGTCAAGCTGCGGCTTGATGCCAACACCAGGTGTTACTGTGTCCATATGGCATGTAAAAAAAATCGTTGGTGCTGATGCTGATGCTCCCTCTGCTTCCCATATTGCAAATAGATTCCCTGCGCCATGCCCGGTCTTAGCTGCTGCATCATCTTCGCTAATTTGCAAGCCAAGCGCTTCGAACTTTTGCTTTAGCACACGGCTTATTTCCTGCTCGTGTTTTGTTTCACTATCTATCTTCACCAATTCCATAAATTCATTCACTAAACGATCTTTTGTAATCATTAACGTTTCCTCCGTCCATAACTTTCGTATACAATAGAGTAAATGACAAGCTCATAGCAAGCTATGACGTTCCAAATCAAGAAAGGGGTTTTTCATATGCGCAGACAGCGATTGATTCGAATTGTTGCCATCGTTCTCGTATCGGCATTAGTTTTATCATCCTTGCTAGCTGGTCTTGGATCACTATTTCTTTACTAGATCCAATTCACATCTGAATTCTTTCACAAAATGAGGGAGCAATTGGTTCGCCGCTTCCTCAACCGATAAATCAAGCCCTGTTAAATCATTAAAGGATGTTACGCCGAATTGTTGGATGCCGCAAGGAATAATCCCGCTAAATCCTTCTTCGGCAATGCCAGATTTAATATTAAGAGCGAATCCATGACTCGTAATAAAGCCCCGCTGATGGCGGGCTTTATTAAATTTTACGCCTATGGCCGCTATTTTCAGATCACCGACCCATACTCCTGTATATTCCGGCTTTCTGCCCGCTTCTATACCATACTCGCTCAGCCAATTAATAATGACTTGCTCAAGGCTCCGCAAATAGGCATGCAAATTAAGACCTACTGCATCTAGATAAAGAAGTGGATAGCCGACCAGCTGGCCAGGGCCATGATAAGTAATATCCCCGCCACGGTCGATTTGATAAAAAGCGATACCTCGTTCCTTAAGCTCTGCCTCATCAAGCAGAAGGTGCTCAGGATGTTTGTCAGAACCCATCGTATACGTAGGCGGATGCTGAAGAAGGAGCAGCGACTGATTGCGCTCCTCCTTATCAATTTGCTTTATATATGTTTTTTGCAGCTCCCACGCTTCCGCGTAATCGAGCATGCCTATATATTGGGCATCCAGCCGTCTCAAGCTTTTTGCGTTATCCGCTTCAGCCATGATCGTGCTCCCCTTTTCTAATACAATTTGCTTTCTAGATTAAAGCTCTCTAGATTATCCTTCACACGCTGTAAGAAACGACCACAAATAACGCCGTCCAAAATCCGATGATCAAGTGACAAACATAAGTTAGCCATTGAACGAACAGCGATCATATCATTTATGACAACGGGACGCTTCACAATGGATTCAAACGTTAGAATGGCAGCCTGCGGATAGTTAATAATCGGATATGACAAAATGGAACCGAAGGAACCTGTATTGTTAACAGTAAACGTTCCGCCCTGCATATCAGACAGCGTCAGTTTACCTTCTCTCGTTTTACGAGCAAGCTCTTCAATTTCTTTCGCAAGACCGGCTACGTTTTTGTGATCAGCATTCTTGATAACAGGTGTAAGGACAGAATCCTCTGTACCAACCGCCAGTGCGATGTTGATATCCCGCTTCACAATGATTTTATCAACAGCCCACATGGAATTCATGATTGGCACATCTTTGATTGCATTAACGACAGCTTTGAGCAGGAATGCCAAATACGTTAAATTAATGCCTTCGCGCTTCATGAAATCATCCTTAAGCTTATTGCGCAGAAGAACAAGATTCGTTACATCTACTTCAATCATAGTCCATGCATGCGGTATTTCACTTACGCTTTGTCTCATGTTGCGAGCAATCGTATTCCGAATTGGCGTTACATCAATGAAGCTATCACCACGACCAGCTCCCGATGCTCCTTCCACTTCGATTTTTGGGAACCTTGGCGTTTCCGTCAAATGCAGACCAGAAGAACGAACCTGCGCAGCAGCATCTACAGTTCGGGCTGCAGGCACAGCAGCATTCCCGCTAGAGGCTTGATTGCCACCAGCTGCTACATAAGCAAGAACGTCTTTACGTGTGATACGTCCGCCTAAACCGGTTCCTGGAACATCAGTAAGACGAATAGAGTGTTCAGCTGCCAGCTGCTGTACAGCCGGTGAGAAACGATTGCGCATTGGAGCGTCTTGCAAATCTATTTCACTTACTTGTGTGGCAGTTGCCTCTTTTGGTGCAGCCGTCTGGGATTCCGCAGCCCCGATTCCGGCATCCTCAGCAGAACCTTCTGTTTCAATTATGCAGATTGGAGTGCCGACTGGAACGGTCTCCCCCTTGCCAACAAGGATACGAACAAGCTTGCCGGCTACAGTGGAAGGCAGTTCAGCATTCACTTTATCTGTAATAATCTCGCAGACAGGCTCGTAAACATCAACCCAATCGCCAGGCTGCTTCAGCCATTTATCGATGGTAGCTGATACAAGTGATTCTGCTAGTTGAGGCACGACGATTTCCGTCATAGTTTTCATAATTCACATCTCCCTACTGGCCGAGGCGTAAACGGCTACCGCCGTCCTTCGGCGGCGCAGCATACGTTTCGCGGTGACATATAAGCTTAGTACTTTAGACTTCTTATATTTTAATAAAGCGCTAGCTGTCGCATTGCTTCTTTAACTTTATCTTTGTTGAGCATAAAAAACTTCTCGCCCGGCGGGTTGATAGGCATCGCTGGCACGTCTGGTCCACATAGTCTCATAATCGGAGCATCAAGCTCATAAAGCAGCTCTTCTGCGATGATCGCTGAAACCTCAGCACCTACGCCGCCAGTCTTATTGTCCTCATGGATAATAAGCACCTTGCCTGTTTTTCTCACCGCTTCAAGAATGCCTTCTTTGTCCAGAGGCTGAAGCGTCCGTAGATCGAGAATATGAGCGCTAATGCCCTCCGTCGCTAGATCTGCTGCCGCCTGCTCCACAAAATGAAGAGGCAGACTATAACCGATAACCGTAATGTCATCGCCTTCGCGAAGAACATTCGCTTTGCCAATAGGAACAATATAGTCCTCTTCTGGAACTTCATCCATAATGAGCTTGTAGCATTTTTTATTCTCAAAAAACAATACAGGGTCCGGATCACGCACAGCTGCTTTTAGAAGCCCTTTCGCATCGTATGCACGGTATGGAGCAACAATTTTCAGACCAGGTGTACCGAAAAATACCGACTCCGTACATTGTGAATGGTACAGTCCTCCAAAAACACCGCCGCCAATAGGAGCGCGAATTACGAGCGGGCAAGTCCAATCATTGTTCGAGCGATAACGGATTTTGGCCGCTTCGCTAATAATTTGATTGGTAGCCGGAAACATAAAATCTGAATACTGCATTTCAGCAATGGGCTTCATGCCATACATCGCTGCGCCGATTGCAACACCTGCAATGGCTGACTCTGCAAGCGGAGTATCAAGTACACGATCCTCGCCAAATTGCTCCAGCAATCCTTTGGTCGTTGTAAAGACGCCGCCTTTGAGACCAACATCCTCACCCAGAACGAAGACATCTTCGTCTCGTTCCATTTCTTCCTTCATCCCTTGGCGAATTGCATCAATATATTCAATAACTGCCATTATTCCGTACCTCCTTGATCAGCATCATCCGCATACACGTGCAGCAATGTAGATTCCGGCGTCGGGAACGGCGCTTTATCGCCATATTCAGTAGCCTCGTCAAGCATCTTGCGAATTTTGGCTTGAAGCTCTGTTTCAAGCTCCTCGGACCATATCTCGCAATCAATCAGATATTGCTTATATTTTGGGATGCCATCTTTCGCACGGTTGGAATCAACTTCTTCCTTCGTACGATAAGCGAGATCGTTATCTGAAGTAGAGTGTGGTGAAATACGGTACATCATTGCTTCAATCAATGTTGGACCTTCGCCTGCAATTGCGCGCTCACGCGCCTCCTTCACAACACGGTACATCTCAAGTGCATCGTTACCGTCAACCTGATATCCAGGGAAGCCATAACCAAGTGCACGATCGGCAACTGTACCTGCTAATTGCTTGTGAATCGGAACTGAAATTGCATATTGGTTATTTTCGCACATGAAAATAACAGGCAGCTTATGTACTCCAGCAAAGTTGCAGCCCTCATGGAAATCGCCTTGATTGCTCGAACCTTCACCAAATGTAACAAAGCTAACAAGAGGCTTGTTTTTCATTTTTGCCGCGAGCGCTATGCCTACTGCATGAGGAACCTGCGTTGTTACTGGACTTGAGCCCGTGACGATTCGCAGTTTCTTCGAGCCAAAGTGGCCAGGCATCTGGCGTCCGCCGCTATTTGGATCTTCCGCTTTGGCGAAAACCGACAGCAACAAATCACGCAGTGTCATACCAACAGAGAGCACGAAGCCATAGTCCCGATAATAAGGTAAAAAATAATCTGTTTCTCGATTAAGTGCATACGCCGCAGCAACTTGTGCTACCTCTTGTCCTACACCTGATACGTGAAAATTGATTTTCCCTGCACGCTGCAGCAGCAGCATACGCTCATCAAACTTGCGAGCAGTCACCATCGTTGCGTACATATCAATTGCTTGCTCATCGCTAAGCCCTAATTCCAAATGACGAACATTTTGCCCAGTAGAAGCAGATTGGGTCATAAGGTGTTCCTCCTTTTGCGCGCTATTATAACCTGGTACTAAGACTTGATCATATATATTATAACTCCAATTGAACCAAAAAGAAAACAGTCTTCATTAGAACGATATCGCTCTATCATCTACGGCGAGCATCGCTTCTCCCAGCGCCTCCGAAAGCGTCGGATGAGGATGGATCATTTGGCCAACTTCCCAAGGTGTTGCGTTCAGAATTCCAGCGAGTGCTGCTTCGGATATTAGATCCGTTGCATGAGCTCCAATCATATGAACACCAACAATATCGTTGGTCTTCCGATCAGCGATTACCTTGACGAATCCTTCTTTCTCTCCTAAAACAATAGCCTTGCCAATCGCTTGAAACGGAATTTTACCCGTCTTGATGTCATGCCCTTTCGCGCGTGCTCCATCCTCTGTCAAGCCGTAAGAAGCAATTTCCGGACGGGAATAGATGCACCTTGGTATCAAATGAGCCTCAATCGCAACGGGTTTCTCACCGCAAATATGCTCAGCTGCAATTATACCCTCATGCGCAGCAGCATGAGCGAGCTGAACACCGCCAATAACATCGCCAATGGCATAAATATGCGGCTCGCTCGTTTGACCGAACGCATTGACCTCGATCACACCGCCCGATGTGCGAACATCGGTATTTTCGAGACCCATGTTTTCCACATTCGCTTGGCGTCCTACGGATACCAATAGCTTTTCTGCAGTCAATATGACGTCACCGTCTTGCGTAGCTGCAACGATAGACACTTCACCGTTTTCGCCTTTGTATTGATCGGTCTGCAGTTGAACGCCAGTCAACACACGTACACCGCGTCCGCGCAGCACTCTTGTCAGCTCAGCTGAAACCTCTGTATCTTCACCAGGCAAAAGGCGGGAGCCCGCTTCTACCAAAATAACTTGAACGCCAAAATCATGCAGAAGTGAAGCCCATTCAACGCCGATAACCCCACCGCCGACAATAATAACGGATTTAGGCAGTTTGTCCATAACTAGCGCTTCATCACTGGTCATTATATATTCGCCGTCTGGTGTTAAACCTGGCAATGTACGAGGACGAGATCCTGTAGCAATAATGAGATTAGTGGATACAACCGATTCCATTTCCCCATCAGGCAGCTCTACGGCCAATGAGCCACTTTTTGGAGAGAAGATTGAAGGACCAATGACTCTGCCCTTGCCTTGAATAATTTGAATGCCATTCTTTTTCATTAGGCTTTGAAGTCCACGATAGAGCTGCTCTACGGTTTGATCCTTACGTTCTTGTACTTTGCCATAGTTGAGCGATATCGCCCCATCTGCCACTTGGATGCCAAATGAGCTTGCTTCAAGCAGCGTTGAATATACCTCAGCGCTCCGGAGCAGCGATTTACTCGGAATACATCCTTTATGTAGGCATGTGCCGCCAAGCTTGTCCATTTCGATAATGGCAACCGATTTTCCTAGTTGTGCAGCACGAATGGCTGCTGTATAACCGCCAGGCCCGCCTCCGAGCACTGCTACATCTACCTGTATAGCCATAAAATCATTCCCTTCTAATAACCATAACTATATACTTTTTTTGCCTATTCATATAAATCTCTAAGATGCCCATTCGCATTGTAACATGTCATCCATCCCTATTGTACCTGTTTTTAATGACGAAAACATCGTCGTTTTACGAAATAGACACTCTACACGTAAAAAGGTATGATAGAGCTAACTGTATATTTTGACCGATAAGGAGACACTGTATTTATGAAATTAGTTGCTGCTCGCTTTATTGCTATCCTCATGCTCGTTATTCCAGGCTTACTTGCTTGCTTCGGTTTTCTGAAAATGAAAGATTCGGTATTCGTGTATTTCTCTGAATTCGGAAATGAAACCATTACGCCAGATTTTGAATGGCTCAAATTTTTACTTGGATTTATCATGTTCGCTGCAGGTGCAGGTTTTATCGCGGGCTGGACTTTTTTTCGCGACCGCAAACGGAACTACGTTGCTACTAGGTTCAAGCAGAAACGACCTCGTCCGCCAAAGCCACAAAGCTAGTTTTATACAACAATCATAATTAAAACCGCTCATGTTCGGATCGTTTTGATCCTAGCTTGGCGGTTTTTTTGTATGATGAATTTGTAAAAAACTAGGTATAATCCACGTAATCAAGCATTTGCGCATACGCTTTTGGAACCATATACGAAGCTGCCAGCTCCGTCTTATCAGACATAAGAAACATTCTAACGAGAGAGCTGCTCGTTTGCATGTAATGCGTGTATGGAGATAAATAAATCGTATCCGCCAACGTAGTATTACGAATATATTGCTCAAGCTGCAGTTCATATTCTAGGTCAGTTGCATTTCTAATTCCCCGTATGACCACGTTAATATCATGCTCATTTATATAGTCAGCCACAATGCCTTCATAAGGAATAATATGGATTTTATCATCCTTTGGCACAGATAAAGCGACAAGCTCCGTACGCTGCTCAATCGTAAAATGATGTTTTTTTGATCGATTATTGGCGACTATAATATGAACCTCACTAAATAATTGAAAGGCTCTCTCTATAACGGACACATGCCCTAGTGTAATCGGGTCAAAACTTCCAGCGTAGACGGCTCTCATCCTGTCACCTCTCCTTGTATATTTTACATAGCGATGATGCTTCCCAAAAAAAATTACAATTGTCCGCATTTCAATTTATGATCTCATCATACAACAACACTATTATGAAATTAACCAAAAGAAATGAGGTGCAATCATGAAAATTGTATTCGATGTTACCGTAGATGGAAAAGTAAAAGAGACAATCCAGCCACAGACGCAGCGCCTAAAAGAAATTCATAGCTTTATAAAAGCAGAATCGCATGGTTTAATCAAGAAATATGGCAGCAACGTTTATTTAAACCGCAGAGTTGTTTACAACTGAGGCATCCTTGATGGCCTTTTTTTTTTGAAAAATCCATTTTATCTTCAATTTTCAACTCCTCCAACCTCGATACCTACTTAACACACATCCGTGTCTGTTTTTGATTAATCAGATCAATTGTAGGACATCCTCAGCATATAGAAAACTTTTCACCATACGCCAATAAACATTTTGAATCAGCAAATTCGAATCATGTGCTTCATTCCCTTCCAAATAGGACTAATTTGTTTGCACTTCTAAGGGATGGTACACTACTTGGATATGTTTAAATAAATGGAGGTCGTCACCTATGAGTCGACGGAAATTGCATGACAGACTCAAGTTAAAAAAAATCGAAACCCAGCATGGCGAGCAGTTCAACAATTTATTGCGCTATGTTTTTCAAGTGACCAATCGCGATTTACAAACCTTTGGCTGGGAGAACAGAGAGATTGCAAAGGCCAAACTTCCCGTACTTCAGTATGCCGATGTTCAAGGGTGGTTTGATGGCGATAAACTTATATCTCAGCTTGCTGTATATCCCTTTCAGGTAAACATCTACGGACATATTTATGAAATGGGTGGACTGACAGGAGTCGGAACCTATCCCGAATATGCCAATTTGGGCTTGATGAATAAACTCATGCTGCTTGCCTTAAGCAAAATGCGTGAGCGGAAACAATCGATCTCTTACTTATACCCCTACTCAATTCCTTATTACAGACGTAAAGGCTGGGAGATCATTTCTGATAAAATTTCTTTTGAGGTTCCGGACACTCAGCTGCCTAAGCTGAAAAACGTGCCTGGTCATGTTGAACGTGTAACCATTGAACATCCGGACATCAAAATAATATATGAGCAATTTGCCCGCTTGCACCATGGTGCAATGCTGCGAAACGAGCTCGCTTGGGAAGAGTATTTGCGCTGGGATTTAGATGATATGACTGTAGCGATCTATTACGACAATAACGACGCACCTATGGGGTATTTGCTGTATTGGATTGCTGAAGAGATCTTTCACATGAAAGAAATGATCTATATTAACGAAGAGGCACGCACTGGATTATGGAACTTTGTCAGTGCCCATTTCTCAATGATTACGCTTGTAAAAGGGGATATCTATCAGGATGAGCCTCTTGCATTTATATTGGACGACGGGGATATTAAAGAAACCATTGCTCCTTATTACATGGCACGAATTGTAGATATCGTATTGTTCATTGAGCAATATCCATTTGAAATGCAGGAAAAGGAAAGCAGAATAGTTATCAATCTCCATGATCCAATGCTTGAATGGAATCAAGGAACCTTCACCCTCACGGTGGACACAAACGGAAAAGGTCAAATGACTCCTGGCGGCATCGCACCATCGGTAGTTATCGACATTCCCGCTTTAACGACGATGTTAATGGGTTACAAACGACCAACCTATCTTGCACGTATTGGCCGTATGCAGGCCGATGACACGTCCATTCGAAAACTGGAACAATTGATTAATCAGGAGCGTCCGTATTTCTCTGATTATTTCTGATTAAGTGAATTTCGTTTTGTTCCCCCAGATATTGCAGCTGAATTAATCAAAAAAACCACTGACCAAAAGATCAGTGGTTTTTATTGCTATGATTCCTTCTAAAAACTTATATGATATTTCTTTTTAACCAGCATAATTAATTGACTAATAAGATAAATATATTTTCGAATTCTCAACTGAATTAATTTTACCATCTATCAACGCCATTGCAGAACGTAATGGAATGTAATAATAGCCTTCAGCTTTAATAGCTTTTACACCAGTATATTTATCATTTAATAAAATCTTTTTGTCATCTGTAGTTATTTTAATTATTATTTTATCTTTCTTTAAAATTACATTTCCCACTTTATCTAGCTCAATACTAAAGTTAAAAGAATTTGAAAAATCCCTAACTGAGATGTAACTTGAATTTTTGACGCTAATTAGTTGGCTATTAAGATTCATATATTGGTTGTTAACATATAAATTTAAATCTAGATAAGTGAATACTTCGCCATCAATTGTATAGCGGTTACAATCCCAGTTACGTTCGTAATAATTAAAATATGTATCAGTTGATTTATAAGTATCTTTTAGCTTTATACAATGTGGAGCTGGAGGATATTCATTACTTATAACTTTCACCTTAGTAATTTTGGTAGAAGTGCTGGAAACGTTTGTACTTTTATTGCTTGATCCACCATTATGATAATGATAACCAGAGCATAAACCTTTGGACTTAGATTTTGCTGAACAATTATGTCCTCCATTACTATCCGTACGACCTGAGTGAGCTGAAGTAAGTGTAGGCATTACTACTAATAAAAAAAGAATAAATGATAATATAATTCCTAAGCTTTTTTTCATGAAATTTCCTCAATCCTCCCAGTTCTTTTCAATTTCCATTTCAAAGATTTTAATCTTAGCTATTGTTTAAAAAAACTTAAAATAGCACCTCCATACTTTTCAACCTTAACCTTTCCAAATCCCTATACCTCCAATAGTTCCTCTTCTGATCTTGGATATTTGGATATAATATCTTCCATTTCATTGTTATTAAAAATATAATACGCTTTCACATTTTCTTCTCTAGATGTTTTCAATCTGTATGCCATCAATTCTTCTCTTAAAATCTGATCATCTTTTCTTGCATAGGTATCATCTGAAATTTGGTATTTTGTAATTAAATCCATTTCAATTGGAGAATTTACTTTGATAAGCAGATTCGCAATATCGAGCATTTCCTTCTCACCCAAATCGTACTGGTTCGATTTATCATTTTGATACTTTTCTAAAGTGGTTTTAATCTGATCGTACTTTATAAGAGTTTTCTCTACTTCTACTGGACATTTATATTTCTTTATTATTGTTTTTGGGTTTGCCATAACAACAAGTGATAAGATAGGCATATTATTGATTTTTAGCTCTTTTGAAAGTAGATGTTTAAGTATATCAACATGTCTTTTATTTTGAGTTACCGGGCTATAGATTCCTTCTTTATATTCCTTCCCATACCGATTCTTAATCGTTCTAATAAAATTTCCATCCTGATCTATGTTTATATTTCCACTCAACTTTTTTGTTTCTAAGATACATGTAAATTTATTTGATATGACTACAAAATCAAGCTGTGCAACATAATCTTCATAAACAACTCTTACATCATGCAAGCAAATGATAGGGAGGAATGAATGCTTCAATTCGAAATATACATTGTTCTCACCATCTAGCCCATATTTTAGTAGCTTAATGTCTTTCTCAATGTTATCTTTTTTATCTCCATCTGAAACCTTATTTAGCAGATCATTAAGATTTGCAAGTTGCAAACTATCTTTTGAAAAATCCTTAATGAATGTTGGATTTTGAATTGTTCTTTTTTGACCAAATAATATGTTTAATATAGACATATGCAGTTCTCCTTGGTTATCAGTTTTTATAGATCGTTAGTAGGAATAAGCTCTTTAAACATAGTTATATTATACCATATTTTATCCATAAATGAGTTTTATTGAATAAATTGCTTTTAAACATGAAATAAGCTAAGAATTTAATTATTCAAGCACTATTCTTGCCATAAACTCTATGGAGAGAATTTAGTCGCTAGGAGACGATTAAAAGAAAGAGTAAATTTGTCAACAAAACTAACCCTACTATAAAGTCAAATAGGACAGATAACGCGTTTTCACGATAGTCTGTCCTTAAAAATCTTCAATTTGTTTAAGGTAATTGAATGGCTTCTTATATCTTCCGCATCCCAAATATTTCTTTTTTTCTTCACACAATTCAAACCATTATAGATCACTTTCAACTACTTCTAAAAGAACGACACACGTGCTGCGATGTTCACTCATCTTTATCACATTCGAAATAAGTCAATTTAAAAGAATCTTATAGAAGAAATCAGGGATATTTTTATCTTACTCATCTTCACTATCAACTTCCTTTGTTCCTCCACCGAAGTTCCAGCCTTTTGCCTCTATAAACTGAATGAAAGCATCTAAAAATTCATCATGATTAATGTCTTTTTCATCATTTGAGAAGACAACTCCATTAATCTCAATTCCTTTGTACATAGTTACCACCTTACCATTCAGAAATTATTATTAATTCTACGATCCTATTAATTTCCCCACAAAAAAATCCACTCCTCTTATGGGGTTTAAAGCCCAATAAAGCAGTGGATTCAAATCATATCGAATTTAAGATGACCTAGTTGAAACGTATGAAGTCACACAATAACTAGATTACGGATAGTTATTAAAAAACGAGTTTTCCTTTAACGATTCTCCCTTCTACGTTCAGCTAACTTTATGCTCAATCCTCAGCTTATCAGCCACCATCGCGATGAACTCGCTATTAGTAGGCTTTGATTTGCTGATGTTGATCGTATAGCCAAACAGGTGAGAAATGCTGTCGATGTTGCCACGAGTCCAAGCCACTTCAATGGCATGGCGGATAGCGCGTTCAACGCGAGATGGCGTTGTTTTAAATTTTTCAGCAATGGCAGGATAAAGAGTTTTTGTGATGGCACCAAGAATTTCGATATTGTTATAAACCATCGTAATCGCTTCACGCAAGTACTGGTAACCTTTAATATGAGCAGGTACTCCGATTTCATGAATGATGCTCGTAATGTTGGCATCGAGGTTTTTCCCTTTAGGGATAGGAACGACGTTGGATTTCATTGAAGAGGAGCTAGTTGTGAAGCTGCCCGTTGAAGAGTAAGTTGGGTTCCCAACAAGCTGACGAATACGATTAGCTAAAATATCCATGTCAAACGGCTTCAAAATATAATAGGAAGCACCAAGCTGTACCGCTTTTTGAGTAATGTTCTCTTGGCCGAAAGCAGTCAGCATAATGATCTTGGGCATAGGAGATAGGTTAATTTCTTTCAACCGTTCAAGTACACCTAGTCCATCCAAATGAGGCATAATAATATCAAGGATAAGCACATCAGGAACTTTTCTTGCTTCCTCCAGATGTCTTAAAACCTCTTCTCCATTATACGCGACTCCACTCACACTCATATCACTTTGTTCGGATATGTATTCCGATAACAAATTAGTAAATTCCCGGTTGTCATCTGCTAATAATACTTCGATCTTATGCAAGTTGTGGTCCTCCCTTAAATGATATTCATGATTTCGCTCACTAGTTGTCTAATCTAAAGTTTTCGACATGTGGAGTTCAATTCCTTCTGTCGAAAATTATTTTTCTTTATTTTTTTACGGGGATTCGATATAATAAAAAATTTATTACATGTACCGATGATGTTCGTTCTTCTTCGACAAATTTCATTGCTCATTTACCTATTGACGCGGTTTTTAGATAAATGGATTTAATTAAAAATAACGCCCGTCTAAGCTGCTATTCAGCTCAAGAGGGCGTTATTTTCTAATAGCAAGCCATTATGCAGCTTCGCCGATATGTCCGTTTGCCGACTTCAGCAGTACTCCTGCATCCTGCAGCATCCATTCGATAAAGCAGCCATATCCTGAAGAGGGATCATTAACGAATACATGAGTGACAGCTCCAACTAATTTGCCATCTTGAATGATCGGACTACCCGACATCCCTTGAACAATACCACCGGTTTTGCTTAACAATCTTTTGTCCGTTATCTTAATAACCAAACCTTTTGTCGCTGGACCAGATTGCTTTGATACATGCACAATTTCAATATCAAAGCGCTCAACCTTCTGTCCATTCACAACAGTCAAAATTTGCGCTGGCCCTTCCTTAACATCTTCAGCAAATGCGACAGGAACAGATTTATCACTGTAACTGTGAGTAGGAACTTCATTCATTTTGCCGAAAATGCCAAACGGAGTGTTTCGCTCAACATTGCCTAATATTTTGCTTTCTTTCACAAAATGCGCTCTTTTTTCTCCCGGCTCGCCATTTTGGCTTTTGTTAATGGACGTAACGCTGGACTGTAAAATCTGGCCTTCGCCAACATCAATCGGAGTTTGTGTGTCCATATCCGTGATAACATGGCCTAATGCACCATAAACACCCTGATCTGGTGCATAAAACGTTAATGTACCTACGCCGGCTGCTGAATCACGGATATATAAACCTAATCGCCATGCCTTATCTTCCGCATCATAAACTGGATTTAAAAGCGTCTTGCCTAATTGCCCATCTCGCTTATAGGTTACTTCAAGCGGCTTCTTCTCATTGCCAGCCTTCTCACTTAGCTCCGCAATCCTGTTTACTTGATTAATGCTTGTACCATCAATCTTCACAATTAAATCGCCTAAACGCAGTCCTGCGGCCTCACCAGGGGATTGTTTCATGCCGTTGCTGCCAGCTACCTGATGATGTCCTACAACTAAAATGCCCGATGATTTAACTTTGACTCCAATCGTTTGACCGCCTGGAATGACACGGAGATCAGGTACAACATTAACCTTTACAGTCTTGAATGGAATTTTACCAAATAATTTCACTTTCATTTTCGTTTGACCGCTTTGACTCGACTGCAGTGACAGTGGTTCATTCAAATTTACGGATAAAGAATGACTGGTTGATCCGTTAATCTGAAGCATTTGAGGGTCGACCGTTACTTCAGCATGAACGGGCACTCCATATTGTAAACGTTTCAGTTGCCCGGAGAATAAACGAAGTTCATTCGGGATTGCGGCAAAATGTTGAAACGGGGTGGAGCTTCCGATCATGCAAATGAAGAAAACGAGAACCAGGCCAAACCATCGCTTCCTTTGACTGGAGTTCAATGATTTCACGCTCCCTGTATTTCCATCGCATGACGAAGAAGGATAAGTCGCCAATGGCGTACCTTTAAGTTACCCTCACCCGTTCGTTTTATGTCCACAAAAACATTCCCTAATTGGCTTCCATTACGCTCCTTTCTGTCTATGTGCCAAATCAAGCATTTCTTGTGCATGATTCCGTGTTTTTTCCGTTACTTCCACTCCGCCAAGCATGCGTGCTAGTTCTTCGATACGTACCGCTTCAAGCAGTTCCGATACAGATGTAGATGTACGCGAACCAATGACTTGTTTTCTTATTTCATAATGATGATCTGCCATGCAAGCAACCTGAGGCAAATGCGTTATAGAGAATACTTGGCACTTCGATGCAAGCTGTGACATTTTCTCTGCGATAGCCTGAGCAGCACGTCCGCTGACGCCTGTATCGACCTCATCAAAAATAAGTACAGGAACTTGATCAATTTCTGCGAAAATGCTCTTAAGGGCGAGCATAATACGCGACATTTCTCCCCCAGAAGCAATCTTGCTTAACTGCTTCAACGGCTCTCCTGGGTTAGTAGAGAGCATAAAGATCGCTTCATCCATACCATTGCTATGCAAGCGAATCTGCTTTGTTTCACCCGCTCCTCCGACTGTCGTATCGATTTGCACACGAAACTTAGCCGCTGGCATTTGAAGCTGTCCTAGCTCATTCTCAATCGCTTCAGACAGCTTTGTCGCTGCATGCTCCCGAAGCTGTGACAATTCCTGTGCCAAAATCAGCGCTTGATCATAAAGCTTCATTTCCTCTGCTTTAAGCTCTTCAAGAAGTTGATCACGGTTCTCGATCTTGTCACGATCCACAATTGTCCTCTCTAAATAAGCAAGTATATCGGGTATTGTTTCCCCGTATTTGCGCTTCATACTATTTATTAAATCAAGCCTGTCTTCAACCTGCGAGAGCTGATCAGGATCAGACTCAATGCCATCACGATAATCACGAAGCTGGAATGCAGCATCTTCAGCTTGATAAAAGGCAGATTGAAGCTGTTCAAGAAGTGGATTTAGTTTCGCTGCGTCATAAGTTTGAATATCTATCAGCTTAGCTACTGCCTTGCTAACCATATCAAGCCCTTTGCCTCCATACAAAAGCGAATAGGCCTCCGATACGGCGTCCATTCTCTTCCCTGCATACAATAGCTTGCGCCTCTGCTCTGTTAGAAGCTCATCTTCCAATGGCTTAAGCTGCGCATTCGATATTTCTTCAATTTGAAAACGATATAAATCAAGCATTTGCACATTGTGTCTAGTCGAATTTTCCAGCTCGCGTAATGATGCCCTTGCCTGCTGAAGCTGCGAAAATATGGTCCGATATATTTGCTTCCGTTCAATTAGCAAATCTCCAGCGAATAGATCTAGCCACTCTAAATGCTGTTCTGTTCGAAGGAGTGATTGATGCTCATGCTGACCATGAATATTGACAAGGCATTCGCCAATTTCCCTTAGCATGGTCATTGTAACGAGCTGGCCATTCACACGGCTGCTGCTCTTACCATTTGCAGACAGCTCTCTTCTTATTACTAACATCTCATCACAGGATGCATGTACACCAAGCTTGTTCAGAACGACCCATACAGGATGATTTCGTGGAAGGTCAAATAAAGCTTCCATTTCAGCTTTATCACAACCATACCGTACCATGTCTGCGGAGCCTCTACCGCCGACCAGCAAGCTTAGCGCATCAATAAGAATCGATTTACCTGCTCCTGTCTCTCCTGTCAATACATGAAATCCATGATGAAATGTAACGTTTACTTCTTCAATTACCGCTAAATTCCTTATCGACAACTCACGCAGCATGGCTCTGACATCCTCCTTAGTTCAATAGCTCAAGTAATCGTTCTACTACTTCATTGCTTTGCTTCTTGGTTCTGCAAATCATCAAGATCGTATCGTCTCCGCAGATTGTACCCATTACTTCAGTCCACTCCATATTATCAACCAATGCACAAATGGTATTTGCTGTCCCTGGCAAACATTTCATAACAACAAGATTATCTGTAAAGTCAATATGTACAAAATGGTCAAGCAAAGCCCGCTTAAGCTTATGAATAGGATTTTGCTTCTGATGCTCTTGCGGAATGGAATACTTATATTTGCCTTCACCTGCAGGCACTTTAATTAGCATTAATTCCTTCATATCGCGTGAAACGGTCGCTTGCGTTACTTGCATACCTGTCGTGCGAAGCGCTTCTACAAGCTCCTCTTGTGTCTCAATCACACTATTGCTAATAATTTCTTTAATTCGATATTGACGAAGCCCCTTCATAAAAAACCTCCATGAGTTATTGGTCTGCAATGTGAAACGTGACTTTGCGAATCAACTTCTCCCTTGCGTCCACGAATAAAATTCCATCGCATTCGGGCAAAAGCAGCGAATACACAAGCAAACGATCTCTTACACCGCTCGGCGACCAGTCAATTGGCATCCGGTCACGAGCAGTTTTCACTATATACGTGCAATTATTCTTTTCCGCAATATAATCAATGTATAACCGGCTTCCCTTTCCAAGCGGCACATCATCAAGCTTGATTGGAATCGGAACTAAATGTTTTCCTGAAGTTACTTCGTACCCAGCTTGCTCCAGCAACAATATATTTTCATCATCTACTGAAAGAGTACCGCCCTTGCCGAGCGTAAGCCGACTAACGCTTGCAGGCTCATGCAGCCAGCGGTGAAACACTCTGAACAGCCACAATACGAACAAACATCCAGCGACAAGCATGATCGCCCAATCACCATAGGTTCCCATCAGCATCCCCCATTCGCAAATGGATTGTATACTTATTCGTTCGCTATGCTGGGGGCATTTTCCTGTTTGTGTCGATTGCCGAACGTTTGTTTGCTTTTCTATAGTTTAACAAATGGAGCACTATGCTGTAAAGTAAAAAAGATGCCGGCAGTTATGACTCTGCCAGGCACCTTCCTCATTTATTTATTCGTTGTAAAGGTTTCATTTGCTTGTTTCACTAGCTCTGCTAATGCGTTGTCATCGGGTACAGCAGTATTTGGTTCAGCAGACCAATGCCAATAAGCTAAAAATTCAATATTGCCTTCTCCACCCGTAATTGGGGAGAACGTAATATCCTGCAATGAAAAACCAATCTCAGCTGCTCCAGTCAAAACGGTACGAAGTACATCTCTGTGCACGCCAGAGTCACGTACAACTCCTGATTTACCTACTTTCTCACGCCCAGCCTCGAATTGCGGCTTAATTAAAGCTACAATACCGGAACCAACCGTTAATAACGTAGATAAAGCAGGCAATATATGTTTTAACGAAATAAAGGATACATCAATTGTTGCAAATGTTGGCGGTGGCCCAACTAAATCAGCTGGCTGCGTATAACGAAAATTAGTTCGCTCCATAACATGAACGCGTTCATCTTGTCTTAGCGACCAATCAAGTTGGTTATATCCAACATCAATAGCATATACATATGATGCCCCATTTTGTAATGCGCAGTCGGTAAAGCCACCGGTTGAAGCACCGATATCGAGCATAACGCGTTCGCGCAAATCAATATTAAACACTCGAATCGCTTTTTCCAGCTTTAGCCCGCCTCGGCTAACATAAGGATGAAGCGCGCCCTTTACCTTAATGTCTGCCGAACGTGCCACCTTCATACCGCTTTTGTCAACAGGCTCGTCATTTACTAGCACAAGACCCGCCATCAAAGCCGCTTTTGCCTTTTCTCTGCTTTCATAAAAGCCGCGCTCAACAAGCAATACGTCTATTCGTTCTTTAGCTGTTGTTGTTGTCATCTTTCACCCTCAGACGTTACTGTTTGCCAGTAACTCGTTTCATGCGCCTTGGCTGCATCGTTTTTAATTCTGTTGCAACTCTCTCAGCCGTTAATCCAATTTCTTTGCGTTGTTCTTTAATGGATCCGTGTTCAACGAATACATCAGGTACTCCAATGATCCGAATAGTTAAGCCGTAAATGCCTTTGAGTGAGAAGAACTCAAGAACAGAACTGCCAAAACCGCCAAGCTCTGCATTTTCCTCAAGCACAATCATATGCCTGCCTTCTGCAGCAAACGATAATAGCATCTTTTCATCAAGCGGCTTAATAAACCGAGCATTTACAATTTGAACATTGATGCCTTCACGCTTGAGAAGGTCTGCAGCTTCTTCAGCAACCTGCAGCATCGGTCCAATGGCCATAATAACGGTCGAGTCGCCTTCGCGTACGGTTTCCCACTTGCCTATAGGCAATACTTGCGGATCTGCTTCCATCTCTACGCCTAATCCTGCAATGCGCGGATAACGAACAGCTATTGGGCCATCATTATATTCTACGGCGGTCTTGAGCATTCGTCTTAGCTCATTCTCATCCTTAGGCATCATAATGACCAAATTTGGTATATGTCTTAAGAATGAAATATCATAAACACCATGATGTGTTTCACCATCCGGGCCAACGAATCCAGCACGGTCTATGGCAAATATAACATTCAGGTTCTGACGGCAAATATCATGAACGACTTGATCATATGCTCGCTGCAAGAAAGTCGAATACACTGCAAACACAGGTTTCATGCCTTCAATCGCTAAAGCAGCAGACATGGTAGCTGCATGTTGTTCTGCAATGCCCACATCGATCATTCGATTCGGAAATCTTGCTGCGAATGGCAGCAAACCTGAACCGCCCGGCATTGCTGGAGTAACAGCAACGATGCGCTCGTCCTTCTCAGCAAGCTCAATTAGCATCTGACCAAAAACGTCAGTATATACTGGCGGGCCAACTGCTTTGACTACTTGGCCTGATTCAATTTTGTATGGCGTGATGCCATGCCATTTGAACGAATCTGCTTCGGCAGGAGAATAACCTTTGCCTTTCACAGTCAATACATGGACTAAAACAGGTCCTGGCATTGCATCCGCTTGACGCATAATATCAATCACTTGCTCGATATCATGTCCGTCTACAGGACCCAGGTAAGTAAATCCAAATTGCTCGAACAATATGCCGCTAACGAGCAAATATTTTAAGCTGTCTTTAAAACGTTCAGCCGTCTTAGCAAGCTTCCCGCCGATTGCCGGGATTTTGTTGAGCAGCTGTTGAAGCTCATCCTTAGCTTTATGATAATGACGATCTGTACGAATTTTCCCTAAATAGTGATGCAATGCACCCACATTTGGAGCAATGGACATCTCATTATCGTTCAAGACAACGATTAAGTTCTTGTTCTCGTGTCCGATATGATTAAGCGCTTCTAAGGCCATACCGCCAGTTAAAGCACCGTCGCCTATAACTGCAACTACACGATTGCTCTCACCCTTAAGATCACGAGCAAGCGCCATACCCATAGCGGCAGACAATGATGTACTGCTATGTCCAGCTTCCCAAACATCATGTTCGCTTTCTGAACGTTTGACGAAACCGCATAAACCTTTATATTGACGCAGCGTATCAAACCGATCCATACGACCGGTTAAAATTTTATGAACGTAGGATTGATGGCCTACATCAAAAATAAACTTATCTTCTGGACTATTAAATAAATAATGCATGGCTAGGGTCAGCTCAACGACTCCTAAGTTAGGAGCGAGATGACCACCCGTAACGGAAAGCTTCTCAATAAGGAACTGACGGATTTCAGCGGCCAGTTGCTCTAGCTGAGCGGTTGTCAAAGCTTTCAAATCTTGAGGTCCGTTAATCTGGTCAAGCAGCACGTTACTTTCCTCGCTTTCGCGGACAGCATTTATTGCTGTCCCATGTACATCTACATTTTTCCTATTATAGCATACCGAGCTTTTTTTCCCAACCAAAATGGAAAAAGCATCACATACTCAATGATCGCGCCCAACAAGATAATCTGCAATTTCAAGCAGTCGATCTGGAGCTATGAACTCCGCTTCCAGCACTGCAGACTTCGCTTCCTGGGTAAGCCGTTCAACTTGAGCTTTGCTTTCTTCTATTCCGATAAGGAACGGATAGGTTACTTTATTTTGCTGAACATCACTGTTCGTCTTCTTACCCAGCTTTTTCTCGTCCCCAATCAAATCCAAAATATCATCCTGAATTTGAAAAGCAAGACCGATGTTGCGTCCATAAATCGCGAGCAGTTCAAGCTGCTTTTCTGTTGCTCCGCCAATACGGCCGCCAGCCATAACCGAGAAGGCAATAAGATCACTTGTTTTATGAAGATGAATATACTCTAGTTCATGAATTGACGTAATGCCTTGCTCACCTAGCATATCGGCAACTTGACCGCCTACCATCCCGGGAGCTCCTGCTAATTTAGCCAAATCTTCGACAATGGCAAGCGCAACATCTGCTGCGACACCGCCTTGACGAGCTGCTTGTGGAATTAAATGAAAGGCGTGCGTCAGAAGCGCATCCCCGGCTAATATCGCCATTGCTTCACCAAAAACCTTGTGGTTGGTTGGCTTGCCTCTGCGGAAATCATCATCATCCATAGCTGGCAAATCATCATGCACTAACGAATAGGTGTGTATAAACTCTACGGCACAAGCAACAGGCATAGCAGCACTCAATGTTTCTGGCTTATTGAAAACAGCTTCTGCGGCTGCAATAACGAGTGCTGGTCTTAAGCGTTTCCCACCTGCTTCAAGGGAATATAGCATTGCTTCCCTCAGACGTAGGGGAACATCCCATGAGCTTGGTAACGATTGTTTTAGCGAAGCTTCAATAAGCTCCGTGGTTTGCGATAAATATGCTTTTATTGCTGCCCTCTCGCTCAAGCTTATTCCCCTTTATTCTCGATTGCATCTGCAAACGTTTTTTTCTGGAAGCCTTGCTCTGTTTCAATCAATAGTTCGATTTTTTGCTCAACTTGCTCAAGTTTCCCCCCGCAAAGCTGCGAAAGCTTCATTCCTTCCTGGAATAACTCAATCGCTGTCTCAAGAGGAACATCGCCATTCTCAAGCTTAGATACAATAGAATCTAGTCGTTCCATTGCTTGCTCAAAAGTGAGCTCACTTTGATTCGTTGCTGCCATCCATTTGCTCTCCTCTCAATGAACCTACATGACAATCTAGCTGACCGTCTGCTACTTTCACCTTTACGATGTCGCCTACTTTCACATCGCGAATCGATTTGATTAATCGTTGCTCTTGCTCATCATACACAAGGCTGTAACCTCTAGACATAACTTTTAAAGGACTTAAGGCATCAAGCTGCTTCATAGAGGTATAAAGCTTGTTTTTCCTGTCTTTAACAGAATTATTCATAGCACTCTCTAGCTGCTTCGTCGCTGTCTGCCACCTTTTGGCTGCGAAAGCTACCCGCTCGCCAGGATGATGGGCAGAAAGTGTAGCTTGCTGCCTTGCCAATCTTATATGACTTCGTTCTGTAATACGTTTTGTTCGCTGAACGAGCTGCTCTGACAATCGATCGAGCCGTTCAGCCTGCTCAAGCAAGTACCTGCGCGGATGCAAGAAAAAAGGTGAACGCCTTATGCGCTGCAGCTTCTCCTTCTCATCACTCACACGGTAGCGAATTCCTTGTACTAGACGCTGCTGCTGGCGATTCAGCTGTTGCTTCAATTCGGAAATGCTCGGAACAGCGAGCTCTGCCGCAGCTGTAGGTGTGGCGGCACGCAAATCAGCGACAAAATCAGCAATCGTGAAATCTGTTTCATGGCCTACCGCACTAATTATCGGAATCTGCGAGTTCGATATGCTTCGAGCAACGGATTCTTCATTGAAAGCCCAGAGCTCTTCTAATGATCCGCCGCCGCGCCCTACAATTAATACGTCGGCTTCGCCAAAACGGTTCATTGCTTCTATCGCTTTTACAATAGCAGGTGCTGCCCCAGTCCCTTGAACGAGCACAGGATAAACATAGATCGGTATTAATGGGTAACGGCGCTGCAAAGTAATGATAATATCACGTACAGCTGCACCCGTTGGCGATGTGATAACTCCAATAGCCTTTGGAAAAAGAGGAATCGCCCGTTTGCGTGACTCTGCGAAGAGCCCTTCATTGCTCAGCTTGCTCTTAAGCTGTTCAAACGCTAGATACAAGCTCCCAATACCGTCAGGCTGCATCGAATTAACATAAAATTGATAATTGCCGTCGCGTTCATAAACCGTTATATTCCCTCTAGCAATTACCTTTGTACCTTCCTTAGGTATAAACGGAAGCCGCTGGTTATGGGATGAGAACATAATGGATTTGATTCGGCTATCGCTATCTTTCAGCGTAAAATACATATGTCCGCTTGAATGATGTGTAAAATTGGAAATTTCACCGCGCAGCCAAATATCGCCAAGCAGTGTATCCGACTCCATTTTCATGCGAATATACCGATTAAGCTCTTTTATGGAATAAATTCGAGGCTGATCAGCCATGCCCGCCATCACTCCTTAATTCCGTTAGCCCTTTTTGCTGCTGTAATCGTATTTTTCATTAAGAGCGTAATCGTCATCGGACCAACTCCGCCTGGTACTGGTGTAATGAAGCCGGCTGTATCCAAACAATCGTCAAAATCAACATCACCCGCGAGCTTGCCGCTCTCCAAACGGTTAATGCCGACATCAATAACAATTGCCCCTGGCTTAACAAATTTACTGTCAATAGCTTTTGCCTTCCCGATGGCAACAACAAGAATATCTGCTTGTTTAGCGATTTCCTCCATGTTTGCAGTACGAGAATGACAGATCGTAACTGTAGCATTCTCACGAAGCAGCAGCATGGCAACTGGCTTGCCCACAATATTGCTTCTTCCGATAACAACGGCATGTTTCCCCGAAATATCAACACCGCTGCGCTTAATAAGCTCAATTACTCCAGCAGGCGTACAAGGCAGCAGGCTGTCGTCGCCAATAACCAAATTGCCAACACTTTCCGGATGGAAGCCGTCAACATCTTTTTCAACGGCAATCGCATCAATAACAGCCTTCTCGTTAATATGCTTCGGAAGAGGCAGTTGAACTAGAATCCCGTTGATCGTAGACTGATTGTTCAAACGTTCAATAACAGCAAGTAAATCCTCTTCACTTGTGTCTGCGTCTAAACGATGTACCTCTGAATAAAAACCAAGCTGCTGGCAAGCTTTTTCCTTAGAGCCAACGTAAACTTTTGAGGCAGGATCTTCGCCTACGAGTACGACTGCCAAACCTGGGATAATTCCCTTTTCTTTCAAGGCTGCAGTTTCCGTAATCATCTCCTCACGGATAAGGTCGGATATTTTCTTTCCTTCAATGATTTGTGCACACATAGCTCCAGTCTCCTTTTACATCGATGAATGTTTGATTAATTTCATATCCATTATGATTTTAATTCTTCGATTTCCAAAAGCAATTTTCCAAGTACGCCGTTTACAAACTTGCCGGATTCCTCTGTGCCAAAATGCTTGGCAAGCTCAATCGCTTCATTGATCGTTGCTTTCGGCGGAACATCATCGCGAAATACCATCTCGTACGTAGCAAGCCTTAGAACCTGGCGATCTACACGGGATAAACGATCAATATGCCAGCCTGTCAAAAATTGCTGTAGCATACCGTCAATGGCTTGCTTATGTTCCATTACGCCAGCTACAATCTCACGTGCGAACGCATCTGTGCTGCCTATCTCAGCAGGATCGGCACCCATTTCATTATCTAAACTCATTTCTTCCACAAGCATGTCCACTGCATCTGAAGCCGTAACTTCATTCATTTCCATCTGGTATAAGCTTGAAATCGCTATTTCTCGTGCTAATCTACGTTTCATGTGACCTCCGCGGCAGTTTCATGCCGATAAAATGGTTTTATTCTTGTAAACTCAATTGTTCAAGCCAATATTTCAAAAAAAACCTATGATCTCCTCCCTGCCCCGAATAAGCGGCTTTCCGAAATCCGGAGTACGGAGGAGACCACAGGATCATTTAAACGGTCGAAATCTTTCCAACAACGAATACCAAAGCCGCTGCCATGGAAAAACAGGTCCGTCGCTTGTTTCCTTTTGTAAGCCGATCCAATAACCGATTGAGACGAGCAGCCCTACAAAAAGCATGTCCCAAAAACCGACAAACAAATATAGCAATCCGAAAAACAGCCCTATCGCTGCGCCAATCATACGCTTCTGATAGATGTTCCAGAATTCCCTCCACATGAGCAAACTCACCTCTATTCCACGCGACTCTTAAATGTCCCCGTTTGAATGATGTTCGCAACATATACCGCAACGTTCGTTACGGGTATACCGGCAATATCCTCTACATGCTCTTTCACCGTACGTTGAATCTCTTCCGTAAGCACCGGTATGGAACTTTCTCCATCTACTACAGCGCGTATTACGATATCAAGTCCAGCATCCGTTGCCCGAATGCGAGCACGCAAGTCCTTAACGCCGCGCTGGCGCGATGCTGCTTTCAATGTCAAATTTTCAATGGTTTCAAGAGAGATGCGAATATCTCCGAAATCAGTTCTTTGATCAATTGACGGAGCTGTAGCTGATCCGYGATAAAGAGATACGACAAAAAACCTTAGGCTAAGAATGAATAGGATGACTCCGACAACTGCGAGCGTAATCTGTATGGAGTCGATACGATATAAATCGCCTATTAAATCGCTTAATAAATCTCGCGATATCCAGCCAAATCCTATGGATAGCAGAAAAACGGATAAACATCCAATCACGATGCTATACAAAAACAAAAGCAGCTTGTCCACGACCTTAATCATGCGTAGCGCCTCCTCCTGCCAAGCCGAATGAAAACCCCCTTGCGCCGAGCGGCATGCCCATTCACGAGGGGGTTGTACGGGATTTAATTAAAACATCTTTATTTATTTAACTCGGTGCAGTACTTCTTCTTCTTCCGGTTTATCAGGCGTCTTGAAATGTACATCGTGAATATGTACGTTCACTTCAACAACGTGGAGTCCCGTCATCATCTCGATAGAACGTTTCACATTACGTTGAATTTCCGAAGCGATCTCCGGAATACGGTTGCCGTACTCAACGATAATGGATACATCTACCGCAGCTTCGCGCTGACCCACTTCAACTTTAACACCTTTGGATAAATTTTTGCGTCCAAGAAGCTCTACGATGCCTCCTGCAAATCCGCCGCTCATTCCAGCGACTCCATCCACTTCAATCGTAGCTAATCCAGCGATAACTTCGATGACTTCAGGTGCAATTTGAATCGTGCCAATGTCCGTTTTCTCATACTCCGCAGCTATCGTACTCATGATGGCTGTACACCTCCTTAAAGTTGCGCGTACTCGGCGTCAAGGCCAAGCAATAAACCGCATCTTGTTAATATACTATAACATTCGGTAAGAAATATGACAAACGATACTACTTGTTCACATCTTTGTCGTATCTTCATTCAGGAGCGTTAATATCGTGCTCCTCAAGAAACTTAATGTCGAAGTTTCCGCTTACGAATTTCGGGTGATTCAGCAGCTTCAAATGGAAAGGAATGGTTGTCCGAATGCCATCAATAGCGAATTCAGACAATGCCCGTTTCATTCTTGCAATGGCTTCTTCGCGGGTTGAGCCCCAAACGATAAGCTTAGCAATCATCGAATCGTAATGCGGTGAAATCGTATAGCCAGGGTAAACTGCGCTATCCACACGTACACCCGCGCCGCCTGGCGGCAAGTAAAAGGGGATCAGGCCAGGAGAAGGCATAAAGTTCCTTTCGGAATCCTCTGCGTTAATCCGGCACTCGATGGACCAGCCAGTAATTTTCAAATCACTTTGTGAGAATGAAAGTGGATTGCCCTCTGCTACAGAAATCATTTCTTTAATTAAATCCACGTTAGTGATCATCTCCGTTACGGGATGCTCAACTTGGATACGCGTATTCATTTCCATAAAGTAGAACTTCTCATCAGGGCCAAGTAGAAACTCTAATGTTCCTGCGCCTGAGTAATTTACAGCTAAAGCAGCGCGAACTGCTGCTTGTCCCATCTTATCCCGCAGTTCAGGAGTAAGAACAGAACAAGGCGCCTCTTCGACGAGCTTCTGGCGTCTGCGCTGCACAGAGCAATCACGTTCGAACAAATGAACAGCATTGCCGTGCTTGTCAGCCATAATTTGAATTTCAACGTGCTTCATGCCCGTCAAATATTTTTCCAGATAAACGCCCGCATTTCCGAAAGCCTTTTGAGCTTCCTGCTGTGCAGTCGTAATTTGCGCTACTAGCGTTGTCTCGTCATCCGCAATTCGGATGCCTTTGCCTCCGCCGCCCGCTGTTGCTTTAATAATAACGGGGTAGCCGATTTCGCGAGCGACACGGATAGCTTCATCCATATTCTCAACAAGACCGTCAGAACCCGGAATGATTGGCACATCAGCCGTTCTCATCGTCAGCTTAGCAACCGCTTTGTCGCCCATCTTATTAATGGCTTCCGGCGATGGCCCGATGAAGGTGATATTGCATGATTCGCATATTTCAGCAAAGTCAGCGTTTTCAGCTAGAAAACCATAACCTGGATGGATAGCATCACACTCGGTTATTGTAGCTACGCTCATAATATTCGTTAAGTTTAAATAACTGTCTTTAGATGCCGTGGGCCCGATACAATAGGCTTCATCGGCTAACCGTACATGAAGCGAATCACGATCCGCTTCGGAATAAACGGCAACAGTGCTAATACCTAATTCGCGGCAAGCGCGAATGATACGTACAGCAATCTCACCGCGGTTTGCAATTAATATTTTGTGAAATTTCACGTAGGAACCCCTTTCAAACGACAGTTTCCCTGTTCGGACGTCAACTCACTTCATTATTCAGGCTTTACAAGGAATAGTGGCTGGCCGTACTCAACGAGCTGACCATTAGAAACCAAAATTTCTACGATTTCGCCTTTAACTTCTGCTTCAAGTTCATTCATCAGCTTCATAGCTTCCAATATACATACGACGCTCTTATCATTTACGCGATCGCCTACTTTTACGAAAGCTCCTGCTTCCGGAGTCGGAGAACTATAGAACGTTCCTACCATTGGAGATACGATTTGGTGCAAATGATCCGTTGAAGGACGAGCTGGTGCCGTTTCTTGTACGGCTTGAGTCTGCGCTGCTGGAGCGGCTGGCTGAGCTTGTAATGGTGCAGGCGCGTATGTATGCGTAATTGGGGCCGCTTGCACATTCACCACTTCTGTTTTGCCAGGCTTGCGTATGAGCAGGCGAGTCCCTTCGTTTTCAATTTCCAGCTCATGAACGGAAGTTTGATCAACCAATTTGATCAACTCTTTGATCTCGCTCAATTTGAACATGAATATTTTCACTCCTTAAATTTGCGATAGCAAGATTGCTTCCATAGCTTGTACACCTAAATGGTGTCCATGCCATTATAACCAATTCTTTCACATAACGTTTAACATTATATCATAAACAAGCCTGAACACGAATCATTTTTTGTATATTCGAGCATGACAGCCAAAAAAAAGGTCTTGCCCCCTCCAGCTAATATGCCGAAGGGACAAGGCCT
Organism: Paenibacillus sp. 01T431; assembly: GCF_056398625.1. Taxonomy (NCBI): domain Bacteria; kingdom Bacillati; phylum Bacillota; class Bacilli; order Caryophanales; family Paenibacillaceae; genus Paenibacillus; species Paenibacillus sp. 01T431. The sequence goes on along the minus strand of NZ_JBFTPT010000003.1, from coordinate 393,947 downwards.
TTTCTTGATGGTAGAGCTATTGAGGCTGTTTAACCGATACATATTGTACGGATACTTGATCAGCATCGACATCAAGCGTGCTCATAACCAGCTTAATAATGTCTGCTGCTTGCTTTTTCTCAAGCTTATCGCTTGAAACCACTACATTGTATTTATCGCTTTGCTCGTCGATAACTACATTTTCGTATTGTTTCAGCAGCTCTGTTTCAATCCCTGTGAGCTTCGTGTGCTTCTCCTCCAGCATGTCAAGCTCAGCTATTGCAGCAGATGCTTCCTCCGGTTTTTTAAGCGTATCATTAACTGCTGCCATCACCCGATTATCAACTTCGTTGTATTTCATTTCCCGTTTCGCTAACAGTTCACTAAATACGCCGCCTGCTGCTAATCCTTGCGCATCAATCTGTTTCAAAGTTTCTTTATCAGCTTCGCTCAAAACCGCTCCATCAACTGGCTTCTCTACCTCGTTTACAACGATGCCATTGCCGCTTGTTGCAGCTTCTGTCGCATTTTGCGCCGCTTGCTCTGTTTGCGAGCCATCCGTCAACACATCAGGCGTATCCACATCTTGTGTGAATAAATAATACGCTGATAATACCACCATTAAACTGAGCATTGATACAAGCCATACCGTTTGTCTTTTCGTGTTCATGAGAACACCCTCCCCATCATTTCAATTTGGTTTTATTGTTTGCTTGGTACAACAGAAATACGATTAACCGGTACGTTGATGCCCTTCTCCACCGCATTGGTAATGAGACGTCTGACTGTTACGTTTTCAGCACCTTTGGCAACTATGAGAATACCGCGTATGCGCGGGTTAATCGTTTTAGTAATAATTGGCTTTTGGTCCCCGGACACTTCGTACAGTACGACCTGTCCGTCTTTTGTGATTGATGTAATGTGCCGCTTGCCGCCGTTCGGATCATTCTCATCCGTAATTTGCTGCGATTCTTGTGTATTTCGTTCTAGGATGCTTTCTTCGGTAGAATCGAGAGTTACAAGCACATCAACCGTTCCAACGCCTACAATTTTCTCTAAAATTTCCTTCAGCCTTACTTCTAAGGAGTTTTCGAGAGTGGCGAACACTGAACTTCCTGAGGTAACTGAATTGCCCCAAGCTGCCTCCGACTGAGGCGGCGGATTAGGTTCTTGCACAGAGGGCTCAACTCCTTTATAGGTTAAAAATGAATTTAGAATCATTAGTGCTGCACCAATCCCCCCAATGATTAATAAAATTCGCAGTGTCCGCACTCGCTTTGGACCGCCAGGACCGCCGCCAACCGCTGATTCTATGCCATCAAGCCATTTGGCCACCGCGCCTTACCCCCTCTCCATCCTTGAACCTCTCACTTCGCCTTTTGTTGATCCGCAGGTTGCCTTACGATGATTTGATCCTCAGCAAGCCCCCACCCCTTCGAAATCAAGCTGCTTATTGCAGCTGAAGTCGCTGGATCAGCTCTTGACCAATTCCCTTCCGTCTTTTCCGTTTCCGTAGATGCTTCCAGAGCAGCTTTATCATCTATACCGCTTGGAACTGTGCTTCCACCTTCAATAGGCGATATTTCAACATCTACAACAACGGGCTGCACTGCTTCCACGGAAGCCTCTTCCTTAAACGAGCTTTTTTTGTTATCTGCTGCTTTGAGTGTCACGGTTACTTCACTAATATAGGGAGTTGCTTTGCCGGAAACGGTAGTCCACTTCAATACGGCATCAACCTCTGCTATAGGAGCTTTTGTCCGCTCGACCAGCTCAATTCGAATGGATGCTTCCAATGTTCGTTCCGTTAATTTTGCAGCCTCCAGGCTGCGCTTATCGCTCATCGCCTGAGCATCTCGCTTAATTTGGTTTAATCCGCTCATTTGCGATTCAACCTTCATGGCAGATTTGCTCCAATTGTCCATTCCTTCATCCAGCTTGGCTCCAATGTCGCTTTGTATAAGTTTCAATATGGGTGAGAGTATCGTCAGAAGGATGAACAAGCCGACTACTAGCCGAGCGTAGCGCTGCATTGCTTTGTTCGGGAGCAGAAGTTCGACGAACACTGCCAGAAGAATGACTGCAATAATATCTCTCAGCCAGTCGCTTAACCAAGCAACCACAGCTCTCGTCCCCTTCCTTACCTGACCATCATCGCCGCATTGCCTGCAGTCAAAATGATCGTAACCGCAAGAAAAAACATAAGACTGACAGCAGCCAAAGCCGCAAATACGTAAATCATCGTCTTGCCGATCGTCTCTAGGCAGGTGACGATCGGTGATTCTCCCAGCGGCTGCATGACAGCAGCAGCAATGTTATAAATGAGCGCTAGCGTCAAAATTTTGATTGCAGGAAATGCGCTGATGAAGAGCAGAATAATGACACCTGCTAAGCCAATTGCATTTTTCGCAAGCATGGAAGCAGAGATGACTGTATCCGCCGCATCGGAAAACATTCTCCCTACAACAGGGACGAAATTTCCTGTTACAAACTTAGCCGTTCGCAGTGTAACGCCATCTGTAACCGCTCCTGTCGCTCCTTGTACGGAGATGACTCCTAGAAAAACCGTCAGTAGCACTCCCATAACGCCTACTCCAATGTTTCGCAGCAGATTAGCTAGTTGGGTAACCTTGAATTTTTCTGATAAAGCACTTGCTATATGAAGCACGGCCGAAAAGAACAATAATGGAAACACTAGCGTGTAAATGAGTGTTCCTACGGCATGAATCATGAAAATGATCAATGGATGTAAAACCGATACGGTGACTACGTTGCCCATTGAAGCAAGCAGCGTTAGCAGTAGCGGGACCATCGCAAGCATAAATTGAATCATGCTTTCAATTGCTCCTTTTGCATAACCCATTGCAACATGGAAACTGTTTACCGCGATAATGATAAGCACCATGTACGTAATCGAGTAGGCTACCTTGCTGACCGCGTTTCGTTCAAAAGCATTTTGCAGCGTTTCGAGCACCATACTGAATACCGTCAGCATCACTATTGTCACAAGGAGCTTGCCATTATAGAGCACCTCATGCCACAAATACTTCAGCAGGCCGCTCAGCATATCCGTTAGCTTTAGGCCATCACCTCCTGGAAAAATCATCTCCATGAAACTTGGAATATGCTGCTCTGGGAAAAAACCGCCATACTCGCTTCGGAGATTGTTCCAGTAAGACTCAACAGCACCCGTTTCCAATCCGCCAATCTGCTGGGTTGTCAGCTCCTTTGCAAGCTCATCCGCGTTAGCTTGATTATCCAAAACCGGCGCTGCGCTCTCACCGCTAATGGCATAGGTAACTGTCGGAGCGATTGATAAAATGATCATGGATACAAAGATGAACAGCAACAGCTTGGCCCGTTCACGTGCAGGAGTCAGCTTCATCATTCGCTTCAACCCCCATCCGGCAGCAGCCCGATTACTGTCTCGACAATGACGCTGATAATAGGGACAGCCATAACAAGAATAAACACTTTGCCGGCAAATTCGATTTTTGAGGCAATTCCTTCTTGCCCTGCATCTCTGACGATCTGTGCTCCAAACTCAGCAATATATGCGATTCCGATTATTTTCAAGATCGTCTTCAAGTAAATGGAAGGGATACCTGATCGATTAGCCAGATCCTCAAGCACGGAAATGACAATTTCGATTTTGCCGATCAAATACAGGAATATAAACAATCCCGTAAACGCGGCGAGCAAAAAGGAGAACATCGGTTTTTGCTCTCGAACGACAATAATGAGTACCGAAGCCATCAGACCAAGACCAACGATTTGAATCATTTCCATTTGGCTCACCTGCTTGCAATCACTTCTAAATGATGACGTCTACTGGAACAAAAAAATCGATTTAATTTCTTGGAATAATTCATTAAGCATTCGAACAACCATAAACAAAACGACAACAAATCCGATTAGCGTTACCCAGTGCGCCATATCTTCTTTCCCCATTTGCTTCAGCACCGAATGTATCATTGCGATAACAATTCCGATTCCAGCAATTTGGAAAATGGCGCTCACATCCATATTCATCAATGCGGCACCCCACTACACCATCAAAATGACGACCAGAACGGCGATCAAAATTCCGAGACTTTTCCACATTTTCTCGTAACGCCCCTGATCGTCTCTCGCAGCGTCCTCCTCAGCCTTCAGCTGCAATAACGCAAGATGTATATGCTTCATTTGATCTTCCTTATCGCTTATACCAAGCGTCGTTCCTAAACGTATAAGTACGGCTTGTTCGTTTTTTCGCATCGATGTTGCATCCCATTGTGACTTTATCGCTTGCTCCCAGCTATCGCTGAAGGTAAAGCTTTCGGTTTCCCAAACCCCGTTTGCTGCCTTGCGAAAAATGGTTGCTAGCGGCTCCGGAGTAGCAGAAGCTGTCCTCTCCAGTGCTTCTGGCAATGGAGTATGACCATAACCTATTTCTGTCTCCAGCCTTTGCAGTGCATGTGCCAGCTGTCTTAGCTGCCTTGGACGTTCGGCGAATTTCGCTGCTTGCTGGAAGCCTATCATCGTGCCTGCAAACAGGACCAAAACCGCACCTAACAGCTTTATCACGGGTCACCAGCTCGGAATCGACCAGAGAATGAAGGTGCAGTATCCGCAAGCTGCCGATTAGGCGGCTTTGGCTCGCGTGCAGGAGCTCGTTCGGCGACTGCCTCAGCAGGAACGACGCGGTGCATGATACCTTGATCTGTGCGCTTCAGCTCCACCACGTAGGTGAACGCCCCTTCTTCCAGCAGCTTCAGCAGCACCGGCCTGCCTCTAGCATCCTGCAAATCGTAGGCGTGCGCGGTTGCGACTACACTAATTCCCGCGTGGCTTGCTTCTCGGATGGCTTCCGCATCCTCAGGCCGTCCAATCTCATCAATAATCATGACCTCTGGCGACATTGAGCGCAGCAGCATCATCATGCCTTCTGCCTTCGGACAAGCGTCCATAACATCGGTTCTAGGTCCAACATCAAACGTTGGAATACCGCGAACACAGGCTGCAATCTCTGAACGCTCATCTACAATCCCTACCTTTCGGCCCTGCCATCCGCTTGCTTCTAGGCTTGGCCATAACCCATAGCTGACTGATCTCGCAATGTCACGCACGAGTGTTGTTTTACCTTGCTGCGGTGGAGCTAGAATGAGAGTGGAATGCAGCGTTTTTCTCGTCCGATCGATTAGTTTGGGCAGGAGAAGCGCACTCGCTCCGATCACTTCTCTAGCAACTCGAATATTGAATGCGCCAATATCGCGGATACCCCTCACAGCGCCGCTGTCGAGTATCGTCCTGCCCGCTAGTCCAATGCGATGTCCTCCTGAAACCGTTATAAAGCCCCTTCTCAGTTCCTCCTCCATCGCATACAAGGAATAGTTGGTAATGCGTTCGAGCAGCTTGCGACATGTGTCTGCCGAAGGCTTGTATGCTCCGTCGGCAGCCTGACGCAGCGTCCCGTCAATCATCATAAATCGAGACTGTCCGCGGAACCCTATTTCTAGCGGTCGTCCCTCTCGAATCCGAATTTCCTCCAGCTGCTCCTGCATTTGTTCAGGAAGGCGCTCCAGCAGCGTCTTCAGCTCCAAAGGCAATAAATGTGATACGCGTGCCAGCATATGATTATCACTCCCGGATGTTTGTCCTTCGTAGTTCCTATTTGTATGCTTGTATTGCGAAAATATGTCTGCCCCATTTCATAAATGCTAGAGTTGAAATCTATTATTTTTTCAAAATACCGATCATCAAGCAAATGACGCCCGCTCCTACCCAAAGAAACTTGCCTGGCGACAGCTTATCGGACATCCCGACGAGCCCCACCGTTGTTGTAGCTATCAGAATAAGAGGGCCTACTAAAGCAAGTGATGAGTTTACTACTAGCGCCTTGTCAATTTGATTTAAACGAAGCATGAGCAGTGCAGCGCAGATCTCAATTGTTCCAGACGTCAGCCGCAGTGAAGCCATCGTTAATACAATTTTATTTAGCATGAATGGATAACCTCCCTTCAATGAAACGACTATTCCTTAATCATATGCTGGCTTGTCTGTCTTTCATGCCGGGCACAGGCACGTTGTTAGGCGCATATCATAAAGAATTGAGTTTGAGAAAGGCGGAATAACAACGATGCAAGTGCAGGTTATATCCAGTGTGAACGAAGCGAGCTCGGCAAGATTTCATCATAAAACGGCAATTATTATCGATGTTTTGCGAGCTACAAGCACAATTGTTACCGCTATTGCTGCGGGAGCTTCATGCATCATTCCTGCTGAAACGGTAATGGAAGCGCGAGCACTTCAGCGACCGGGAGATTTGCTTGGAGGAGAACGCTTTTGCCGGAAAATCGCGGGTTTTGATGTTGGCAATTCGCCAGAGGAATACACCGAGCAGGCCGTCGCTGGCAAACGAATTATTTTGACGACTACGAACGGAACGAGGGCAATCCATAAATCAATGAGGGCGGATCATGTGTTGACCGCATCGCTTCTAAATGCGGAGGCTTGCGCTCGCGCAGCGATCGAGCTGCGGAGAGATGTCGTTATTTTGTGCGCGGGGAGTCACGATGAATTTGCTATTGAGGATGGCTTGTGTGCCGGCCTTGTACTTGATAGACTTCAAGGCTTAAGCCACTTCGCTATAGAGATGGATGACTTTGGCTGTGCGATGCTCGCATTGTACCGAAATCGCTCCACTCAAGTAAAAGAAACGATCATGAACGGAATGACCGGAAAAAAACTGATAAAGCTAGGAATGAGAAAAGACATAGAGGCATGCTCCGCTATCGATATCTATCAAGAAGTACCTAGACTGAACGGTGATCAATTAACGCGGAATGGATGAAATTCCAAGTTAATAAAATCAAGAAAAAGCGTGCTCCCTAACGAGGAAGCACGCTTTTGTTATTTCTATTAGATTAACGGCGATCCTGAGGGCCGCCTACAAATGCCTGCTCTGCTGTATCAAGACCATACGCAGTATGAAGTGCACGTACAACTTCGCTGAGCGGCTCTGCATTAATAACGCAAGAACATTTAATTTCAGATGTGCTTACCATCTTAATGCTAACACCTAGTGAAGAAATGGTTGCGAACATTTTCGCTGCTACGCCTGGATTGCTGACCATGCCAGCACCTACGATCGATATTTTAACAAGATCGGATTCCGATGTTGTTTCACGGAAAGGGACAGTGCCGCGAATTCCCTCGATAACGGAAATCGCTTTATCTTTATCATCGCCTGAAAGCGTGAAGGAGAAATCGGCTTTGCCGTCCTGAACACCGCTTTGTACGATAATGTCCACATCGATGCCGTTGTTTGCTAATGCGCCGAACACATTTGCAAGCACGCCAGGAACATCCTCAACTCCCATAATGCTGATTCTTGCTACATTTTTGTCAAACGCGATGCCGCGAACGACCACGCCTTGCTCCATGACCGCTTCCTCCTTCACACTTGTACCTTCGTTTTGAGTAAAGCTTGAACGCACAACTAGCTTTACATTGTTATGCTTAGCGTATTCCACCGCACGCGGATGCAATACAGCAGCGCCTAAATTAGCTAGCTCCAGCATCTCATCATAAGAGATTTCATTTAGCTTGCGCGCATTTTTGACTACGCGAGGATCCGTTGAGTAAATTCCGTCAACATCGGTATAAATCTCGCAAACGTCTGCTTTCATCGCAGCTGCCATTGCAACTGCAGTCGTGTCAGAACCGCCGCGGCCGAGTGTTGTAATTTCTCCCTCTTCCGTCATCCCCTGAAAACCTGCAATAATAGCTACATTACCCTCTTCAAGCGCTTTGAACACACGCTCTGGATGGATATTAGTCATCTTCGCTTTACCATGCACCGCTTCTGTACGAATGCCTGCTTGCCAACCCGTGAAGGAAACGGCCTTTGCACCAAGCTGATGTACGGTCATCGATAACAAGGCTATCGAAATTTGCTCTCCAACTGTTAAAAGCATATCCATTTCCCGCGCCGGCGGATTTGGATTTAGCTGTTTCGACTGATCGATTAAATCGTCTGTCGTATCTCCCATGGCAGAAACAACAACAACGATATCGTTGCCTTCTTGCTGCCTCTCAATAATACGTTTTGCTACACGCTGCATCCGCTCCGGCGTTCCAACGGAGCTGCCGCCAAACTTCATCACGATTAACGACAAAGCCGATTCACTCCTAAACCTGACATATACATACAAGTCAATATTATATCACATTGCGCTTACCTATGGGTATATTCTCTTACAAAAAAACCGTCCGAAATCCTTCGGACGGTTAATCAGGCTGCTTACTAAGCGCGCGAGATGTATTTGCCTTCACGAGTATCGATCAGCAAAACGTCGCCTTCGTTAATGAACAGTGGAACTTGAACGTTAAGGCCAGTTTCAACCTTAGCTGTTTTTGTTGCGCCTTGCGCTGTGTTGCCCTTCACGCCTGGCTCTGTTTCAATAACTTTCAGCTCTACGCTGTTTTGCATTTGAATACCAAGGATTTCACCTTGATAGCTCGAAATGTTAACGTTCATGTTTTCTTTCAGGAAGTTAAGCTCCCACTCAAGCTGTTTCTTGTCCAAGTTAAATTGGTCAAACGTCTCGTTATCCATGAAGGTATACTCCGAACCGGAGTTATACAAATATTGCACTTCACGGTTTTCGATGATCGCGCGGCCAATGCTCTCGCCTGCACGGAACGTTTTCTCAACAACGTTGCCGTTGCGAAGGTTTTTCAGCTTAGAGCGTACGAATGCAGCGCCTTTACCAGGTTTTACGTGCTGAAAGTCTAGAACTGTAAAAATATCGGAGTCTACTTGCACGGTCAAGCCTGTTTTAAAATCGTTTACTGAAATCATTGCTGATTCCCTCCTGAATGAATAGTCCTTAACCCAGAGTGATTAAATCCTTCGGGGATGAGGTTAATATTTTAATACCGGTTTCCGTAATAACGATGTCATCCTCAATGCGTACGCCGCCGAAGCCTGGTACGTAAATGCCGGGTTCTACCGTAACCGTCATGCCGGGGGTTAAAATCGTTTCACTGAATTTGGACAACCTAGGGGCCTCATGAATTTCCATGCCCAGACCGTGTCCGGTACCATGTCCAAATAGATCGCCATAACCGTATTTCGTAATAATGTCGCGAGTTAGCGCATCCGCTTCACGACCGGTCATGCCTGGCTTAATATGCTCAAGTGCATGCAACTGCGCTTCAAGCACGATATTGTAAATCTCGAGATGCTTAGCTGTCGGAGTGCCGACCACGACTGTGCGTGTCAAATCGGAGCAATAACCGTTGTAATAAGCGCCGAAATCAAGCTTTACAAACTCATTATTCCCAATAATTCGGTCGCTAGCTACTCCATGCGGCAACGCAGAGCGCTCGCCTGAGGCTACGATCGTATCGAAGGAAGAAGAAGTCGCGCCATGGCTGCGCATATAAACTTCCATTTCAAGTGCGATATCCGTTTCACGAACTCCTGGGCGAATGAGCTTCAAAATGTGATTGAAGGTGCTGTCCGCAAGATCGGCAGCTTCCTGCATAATTTGAAGTTCTGCCTCGTCCTTAATGTAGCGAAGCTGTTCCACTAATCCTGAGGCAGGCTCAAGCGTGATACCGTCTAATGTTTTCGACCAAGCTGTAAATTCACTGTATACGACATGGTCTTGTTCAAAAGCCAGCTTCGACAACTTATGTTGTCTTAGCAGCTCAAGCACATCCGCAAGCGGATTCGAACCATGCTCAACAATTTGAAAATTGACCGCCTGCTGCGGCGCTTGTGTGCGGTAGCGGAAATCCGTCAGCAAATAGCTTTCGCTTAGCGTAATCAACACCATGCCTGACGAACCAGTGAATCCGCTTATGTAGCGACGGTTATACTCGCTTCCAATTAGTATCGCTTCAAAGCGATGTTCTTCCATCAGCTGCCGAAGTCGTTTTACTCTATCGTTTGCCATAACCGCTTCACCCTCTCTTAACTTATTACTGTTTGTTCAAGTGACGCACGAGCGCAGTTAGACCAAGCTCATAGCTATCAGACCCGAAGCCGGCAATTTGACCGACTGCAATCGCAGCAACGACGGACGTATGACGGAACGCTTCTCTCTTGTGAATGTTCGACATATGCACCTCGATAATCGGCAAATCAACGGTGCTAAGCGCATCGCGAAGCGCGTAGCTGTAATGGGTCCAAGCACCAGGATTGATGACAATGCCGTCTGCTTTGCCGTACGCACTATGTATTCGATCAATCATATCGCCCTCATGATTCGTTTGGAAAAATTCAACGGAGACGCCAAGCGCCTCAGCTTTATCCTTCAAGAGCGATTCGATGTCTGCAAGTGTTTCTGTCCCGTATACGCTAGGCTCACGAATGCCGAGCATATTTAAGTTCGGACCGTTTAAAACAACAATTTTGTGCATGAATGCACCTCCCAAGCAACCGAATCCATCATAGGTTCAAAGATCATTAGCCATTTTACCACAAATGTCTGCCGCTTGAGAAGTAGAACTCGCTACTGAGCTTTCGCAGGCTCCCTCGATGCTTCATCCGTGAACTCAAAAGCAATCGAATAACCAATGAATACACCCCATAGAAGAAAGACACACAACTCTGTGTAAAGCGTATTCCAGCCCGCTTTCGTGATGCCTGGCATAACGCCGAGCAGTGGTCCCACCGCAATAAACAAAATCGCCCACCAAACCAATCCGTACACGATACCCGGCCAAGGTCCTCGCAGCTTCCCAAGTATAACTTTATATAGAAAGGCAGCCACAATAGAAAAAATAATAAACGCCCCAATACTTACAACTTCTCCCAATCCCGTTTTTAGAAAAGAAGCTTTAAAAAAAGGATCTGCTACAAATCCGGGAAGCACCTTCGTAAAATTCATTTCAAAGAACATCCAGCGTACAATGCCCCATATTAAGCCAGCAAAAAAACCGATTTTGATTGCGTAAAGCCATGGGTTTGTTACATGATCCTGTTTATCATATTGGTTTCGTTGTTTATTGTTAGCCATTACGCTAAGCCTCCACTCTTATTTCCATAGTTGTCCGAATTAGTATGTGAAATAATAGCGATGGATAACCATACTTTACCGTCAACTTGCCTATCCCTTTCTTTATGTACGCTGACGTTGGCAATTGACTGATAGATCAAGTACAATAGACATACAAAGATAAGGTACATTCGTCGCAACAGCTAAGACGATATTCCAATCAAGGAAGGTGACAAGCACTTGCCGCAAGACTCCCGAAGCATATATGGCGGACAAGCGGTTATTGAAGGCGTTATGTTTGCTGGCAAACACGTTAACGTAACAGCTGTCCGACGCAAAAATGATGAAATCGTATTTTATGAAGTACCTCGCACAACGAAGAACTGGATTCAAGCTTTGAAAAAAATCCCTCTCGTGCGAGGCGTTGTCGGTATTCTTGAATCAAGCGCCAAAGGCTCCCAGCATTTGAACTTCTCTATGGAAGCCTACGCTGAGGATGAAGCCGGTGAGGGTAAAGAAACAGACAGCAATCAACAACCTGCTGCAGTAAAGGAAGAGAAAAAGCAAGGCTGGAGTCTCAGCATGATTGTTGGCGTCGCTGTCGCTGGCGTGCTTTCCTTTATTTTCGGCAAACTTATTTTCACTGCTGCACCCGCAGCGCTCGAGGAACTTCTTTTCTCAGGGGTATTTGAAAATAAAATTGGTCATAACCTATTAGAAGGACTTATCAAAATTATTTTGCTGCTTTCTTATTTGTATTTCATTTCCATGACACCGTTAATTAAGCGGTTGTTCCAATATCATGGAGCTGAGCATAAAGTAATTAGTACTTATGAAGCTGGTGAAGAGCTTACGGTTCAAAATGTACAGAAGTACAGCCGCCTTCACTACCGCTGCGGTTCAAGCTTTATCGTGTTCACTGTTATTGTAGGAGTTGTTGTCTACTCGTTGCCTTTCTTTACTTGGGACACCATTTGGGAACGCGTCTACATCCGTATCTTACTGCTTCCACTCGTTCTTGGCCTCTCCTACGAGGTGCTTCGCTGGACAAATGCTTTGCGTGAAATTCCAGTGCTGCGCTACCTCGGATATCCGGGACTATGGCTGCAGCTTCTAACGACCAAAGAACCGCGTGATGAGCAAGTTGCGGTATCCATTGCTTCCTTCAAGCGCATGCTTGAACTAGACAAACAAATGAAATAATTTCTATTGAAAAAGGAAAGGCGGAATTACAATGAGCAGAATACCAAGCAAATGGAATGTTTGGTCCATATCGTTTTTGGCGCTGCTGTTGATCGGTCTCGTTTACAGCGTTATCCAAAGCCCAATAACCTTTCTAATTCCCATTGTGGTGCTTGGCGGCATTTTCTTGCTATATAAATATCCGCCTTCTTTCTTAAAAGGTTACAATACGCGGCAAGGAGGAGTACATGTCACACAAAGACGTGCTCCTGCAAGCAAAACGAGAACGAACAAAAACCGCTCCAAGACCGTGCCGTTTCGTGTCATTGAAGGCGGCAAGGAAGATGACGAAACACCTAAATATCATTAAATCAAACAAAAGGACCGAGGCATAATTGCCTCGGTCCTTTTTGCTTTCTCGTTCGTATCGATATGTATTACTCGCTGTCCATTTCCGCACGCACGGCGCGTAGCTCGTCCATACGCTGAGAATCTCTTCGGAAATATTCAACTAAAGTTTCAATACAGGTTATAGAGTCCCAGCTAAGATGATGCTCGATTCCTTCAACATCCTGATAAATATTCTCGTCCTGTACGCCAATCGTCGTTAGGAATGACTCTAACAATTGATGCCGATCAACAAGCCTTTTGCCCATTTTTTTCCCTTTATTGGTCAGGACCAGCCCGCGATACTTCTCATAGATCAAATAATTATCTTTATCAAGCTTTTGAATCATCTTGGTGACCGATGAAGGATGCACCTCTAGTCCTTCTGCAATGTCCGAGACACGCGCATAACCTTTTTCATCAATCAACTTATAAATTCTTTCCAAGTAGTCTTCCATGCTCGGTGTCGGCACTGAAGAACCCCCTAACCATACTTCTTCACCTATTTCACAGGCGTTACTTATTGTATCATACACTGTTCATTGTGTTCACTGCAACCCAAGCCCATCTCCAAAATAGATAAGGAAGCGCAAATCACACTTGAACTTACCAGTTTCAGCTTCGCTCATCCTCCACACAATAAGATGATGTTGATTGTGATGAATCTACAGGAGGAATGAGCTATGAGCACTGCAATTATTGATCGTCCTAAACCAGATCGCTCCACCCTCTCCTTTGTTCCCGAGCTTGTTTATTTTGAACCATCTGCGCTCGATTATCCCAAAGGGCAGCGTATTTTTGAATGGGTCAAAAAAGAAGGCATTCCTTATCGGATGACAACCTCACATAACCGGATTACGAATTTACCTGGCGATACCGAGCTTGAACAATACAAGATCGCCAAAAGAACGCTTGTCGTCGGCATACGCAAAACCTTGAAATTTGATACTTCGAAGCCTTCAGCGGAATACGCCATTCCGATAGCAACCGGTTGTATGGCTCATTGTCATTATTGTTATTTGCAAACAACCTTAGGTGCAAAACCTTATATCCGTGTATATGTCAATATAGACGATATTCTAGAGGCTGCTGAGGGGTACATCGACGAGAGAAAACCGGAAATTACCCGCTTTGAAGCCGCATGTACATCCGATCCCGTCGGACTGGAGCCCATTACAGGCAGCCTTCGCGAGCTTATTGATTTTATGGGGGAACAAGAACATGGACGGCTTCGGTTTGTGACTAAGTTTCACCATGTGGATTCCCTTCTTGATGCAAAGCACAATGGACATACCCGTATCCGATTTAGCGTAAATGCCAAATATGTAATCAAGCATTTCGAGCCTGCTACATCAAGCTTTGATCAACGCATTGAGGCCGCCGCAAAGGTCGCTAGGGCAGGTTATCCAATGGGCTTTATCATTGCCCCTATTATTTGGCATGAAGGCTGGGAGGAAGGCTATGGCGAGCTTATAGCCTCACTTGCAGACAAACTCCCGCAGGATGTGACCAAAGACCTTACATTTGAACTCATTCAGCATCGTTTTACAAAAACGGCAAAAGCAGTTATTGAAAAGCGGTATCCGCGGACGAAGCTTGAGATGGATATTGAAAAACGCAAATATAAATGGGGTCGCTGGGGTCAAGGGAAATATGTCTATCCCGATGAACAAGCAAATGCGCTCCGCATGTATTTATCGGAGCGCATCTTTGAACATTTTCCCGAAGCGAAAATTGAATATTTTACGTAAGAGATCAAAATCAGCTTAAAATTTCAACCATTCCGGCGTAATCATATTAAGCCAGATCGTGATTTTGGTCATTTGATCGGTAAACAATAATACACCCATCAAAATCATAACAGCTCCGCCAACCTTCATTACGCTAGCTGAATATTTCAGTATCCATCTTGCCGTACCAAGAAAAAAGGCAAGTACAAAAAAAGGAATCGCAAAGCCTAATGAATAGGCAGTCGTTAGCTGAAACCATGTGCCAGGTTCCGATGCTGCAAGACCTAAAATCGCAGTAAGCGCGGGACCTGTACATGGGGTCCAGCCTGCGGAGAAGCCAATTCCAAAAATAAAGGAGCTGACATAGTTCGCTTTTTTCGGAATAAGATTCATTCTTCGTTCCTTCATCAGGAGCTGCGGCTGAAATAATCCGATTAAGAATAGTCCCATCAAAATAATCAATATCGCTGATAATTGCCTAATCAGATCTCGATATTCGCTGAAAAATTCAGCAAATACATTTGTTCCGTAGCCTAATGCATAATACACGGTGCAGAAGCCCAAAATGAAAAACAGCGTGTGTGACATCGTTCGCATGCGTTTTTGTTTGGCATGTGAATTGCCCTTCAAATCCGCTACMGATATTCCCGTTATGTATGATAAATACGAAGGATAAAGCGGTAAGCAGCAAGGTGATATGAACGATGCAAAGCCAGCCCCTAAGGCCAGCCAAATGTTAATGTCGGACAAACCCTCTCACTCCAATCCTCATTAACTGCCTGGTCGCATGCCACGGCGGAAAACGAGCAGCAACAGCAGCACAGCAATTAGCAATAATACAATGGTACCGCCTGGTGCCAAGTTCCATACACCCGCGATTAGTAAGCCTAATACAACGGCAATCTCGCCAATAATGACGACCGTTATAACGCTTTGACGGAAACTGCGGGCAATGATCAAGCTGCATGCGGCTGGTATAGTCAGCAAGGCCGATACAAGCAGCGCACCTACAATTTTGATAGAAACACTAATAACTAGAGCAGTAAGCACGCTAATCATAACATTATAAAATTTGACGGGCAAGCCGCTCACTGCTGCGGCGTCCTCATCGAACGTAAGCAGGAATAGCTCCTTTACTTGAAGCCTAATCGCAACAAGAACAATCAGTGTAACGACGCCTATTACGTAAAGATCAGTGGTGCTCAAAGTATAAATGCTTCCAAATAAGTAACTATTCACATTGCTGTTGAATCCTTTGCCCATCGTGAATAATAATGATGCGAGCGCGACTCCGCCTGACATAATAATGGCAATGGACAGCTCTGCATATGATTTATATGCTTTCCGAAGCTTCTCAATAGCAAAAGAGGCAATAATCGCAAACACAAATCCCATAGCAATTGGATACACGCCAATCAAGAAACCTAGCGCTACTCCAGCAATAGATACATGCGATAAAGTATCTCCAATCATTGAAAGCCTTCGCAGCACAAGAAATAAGCCGATTAGCGGAGCCGTTACCCCGATTAGAAGTCCGCCAATAAGAGCCCTTTGAAAAAATTCACTAGTTACGATCTCCAACCAAAACAACCTCTTTCCTGCTCTCCATTTGTTCCCTTAGCCCTTTCAGGCTGTGTGCAAGATCATTTTCCACACAATCCTGCGTTTCGTGCGAATGTTTAATATGAAACTTGAGCTTCCCGTTTCCACTGGCTGGCTCTTGTCCTAAATACGAGCGAATCATGTCAAGGTCATGAGAAACCATTAGAAATGTAATGTTATGATGTTGATGCATATGCTTGATCATATGAAAGAAGCTTTCCTGTGTCTCTGTATCTATCCCCACAGTCGGCTCATCTAGAATAAGCAGC
Source organism: Paenibacillus sp. 01T431 (assembly GCF_056398625.1). NCBI lineage: Bacteria > Bacillati > Bacillota > Bacilli > Caryophanales > Paenibacillaceae > Paenibacillus > Paenibacillus sp. 01T431. The sequence continues at coordinate 377,807 of NZ_JBFTPT010000003.1, read as the reverse complement.
GATGGGTTGTTAATGAGCGCTCTGGCAAGAAATACACGCTGCTGCTGGCCGCCCGACAACTGCCCGATACGTTTATCCTTTATATCCTCAATCCCCATTGCCTGCAGAGCATCGTCACATTTTTGATAATCCATTTTGCTTAGTTTCTTAAACAGCTTGCTTCGCCCATAAAGGCCTGACAAGACGACCTCCCGAACTGTAGCTGGGAACAACGGATTTAATGTGTTTTTCTGCGGGACATATCCAATGCGCTCCCACTGCTTAAATTTGTCTACTTTCTCACCAAACAAACGGATCGTTCCGCTCGTTGGCTTTATCAACCCAACGATCATTCGCAGCAGCGTTGTTTTTCCAGCGCCATTCGTGCCGATTAATCCGATAAAGTCCCGTTCTTTCACCGCGAAGCTTAGCTTTGATATAACCGTCTGCTGTTGATAAGAGAAGGAGACGTCCTCCAATGAAATAACCTCTTGGTGACAGCTTGCATCCGCATTTGTCATTCGATTTGATTGCGCCATAATTTATCTCCTCACAGCAATGCGGAGCATAAATCAGCTCCGCAGGTTTGCCTTTTGCTCTATTGTAATGCTTGCACAAGATTTTGCAAGTTTCGTTCCATTAGGGTTAAGTATGTGTCTCCCGCTTTTTCTTGATCCGGCGTTAGGCCTTCGAGCGGATTAAGCACCATTGTCTCAACATCCGCTTCGCCTGCAAGCGTTTTGGCAAGTTGATCTGAAACTAATTCTTCGAAAAAGATATATTTTACATCGTTTGCTTTAACAAACTTCGCAATTTTGAGCAAATCCTGTGCACGCGGCTCAGCGTCAGGGCTAAGTCCCATGATAGAAATTTGCTTCAATCCGTAATCACGAGCTAAGTAACCAAACGCTTGATGCGAGGTAACGATGTTTTTGTTCGATGTTTGTGCAAGCTTTGCCGTGTAATCCGCATCGATTGCTTCGAGCTTTCCTTTTAGTGCCTCATAGTTTTTCTCATAATCTGCTTGGTTTGCGCTATCAGCTTCAATTAAGCTGTTTTTTACATTCTCAGCTAATGTAAGGGCTGATTTCGGACTAACCCAAGTGTGAGGGTCCAAGCCGCCATGTTCATGTGATTCTGCATCAGCATGTTCTTCTTCATGTTCATGATCATGCTCATCTTCATTACCCTCAATTAATGGAATGCCTTTGCTGATTTCTTTGGTCACGACTTTGCTGTCTTTGGACAGGCCTTTCAGAAATCCGTCAACCCAGCCTTCTAGTCCCGCTCCATGGTACAGAAACAGCTGCGCCTTCGACGCTGTATCAAGATCGCGGCTCTTTGGTGTCCAATCATGCGGCTCTACGCCTGATGCTACTAGATTAACCGCTTTGACATGATCTCCGCCAATTTCCGATGCTAGAAAATATAATGGATAGAAGCTGGTAACGACACTAACTTGTTTCCCCTCTGCTTGACCAGTTCCCGTGCTGCCGTTCGCTGGTTGGTTTGATGAGCCTGAATTATTCGTATTATTGCCGCAAGCCGCTGCAAAAAGCAGCATTGCCGATAGAAGAAAACTAAGCGCCATAGGTCTTGTCAATGATTTTAGTCTATTCATTTTGATTTCTCTCCATTCATCTTTCTCTCTTGTTCGTAATCGTTATGATTACGTTTTGTATTATACGATGACCTGAAATAGACTGTCAACCTTATTTCTTAGCAAAAGCTAGTAGAAGTTTCCTACCGATCATGACTCACAGCTGCAAATTAATCATATAGATTATCTTTATTGACCAAAATGATATGAATTATGATTGATGCTATTTTTGAAGAGCAGCAAAACATAAAGGCACCCCAGAAGTTAAACAACCTCAGGGGTGCCTCCGTATATGAACAAATGAATTTACTTCACAACAGCGCCGTTTGGCATATTGTCAGGAACCGTTGCAAGTGTAAGCTGATCGCCATGTGATGCTGCAAGAATCATTCCTTGCGACATTTCGCCGCGCAGCTTAACCGGCTTCAAGTTTGTAACGCAAATAACTTTGCGTCCAACCATTTGCTCCGGAGTGTAAAACTTAGCAATGCCGGAAACAACCTGCCGCTGCTCATAACCTAGATCCAATTGAAGCTTCAGCAGTTTATCTGCTTTGAGGACTGGCTCTGCAGAAATAACCTGAGCAACGCGTAGCTCTACCTTTGCAAAGTCATCAATTGCAATTTCTTCCTTGCTCTCAGGTGCAGCCTGTGGTGCTTCATCCGCTGCCTTCGCAGCACTTGGCTGCTCAGCTGGCTGCTCTGTCTGTGTACCGCCGCTCATTGCTGCTGCGATAAAAGCAGACTCCTCTGCCGTATCGAGGCGTGGGAACAATGGTGTGCCCTTGTTTACTCTCGTTCCACCCGGCAGCGAACCGAATTGCTTCGTGCTCTCCCAGGAAGTTAGTTCACCCTGCTCAAGCCCAAGCTGCTTCCACATTTCCCTTGGAGAATGCGTTAAGAACGGCTGCAGCAGAATCGATACGATTCGCAGCGATTCCGCCAAATGATGCATAACGGATGCTAGCTGTCCATTTTTGGACTCATCTTTAGCAAGCGTCCATGGCTGTGTCTCGTCGATATATTTGTTCGTGCGGCTTACAAGCTGCCAAAGGGATGACAGCGCCACGGAAAACTCCATATTTTCAAGCGCTGACTCTACCTGAACGATCGTTTCACTCGCAAGCTTCTGCAACGATTCATCAAATTCGGTTACGCTGCCTGCAAATGGCGGGATTACACCGTCAAAGTATTTATCGATCATCGCTATCGTTCGGTTAAGCAGATTACCAAGATCGTTCGCCAAATCGAAGTTAATTCGTTCAACGAAATTTTCAGGCGTAAATGTTCCGTCTGCGCCAAACGGCACTTCGCGGAGCAAATAATAACGAAGCGCGTCCAGTCCGTAACGATCGATCAGCATAACTGGATCGACAACATTGCCTTTGGATTTTGACATTTTGCCATCCTTCATCAGAAGCCAGCCATGTGCAAACACCTTCTTAGGCAGCGGCAAATCGAGCGCCATCAGCATGATTGGCCAATAAATCGTATGGAATCGAACAATTTCTTTTCCGACCAAATGTACGTCAGCCGGCCAGAAATCACGATATTTCTGATCATCGCCTTCATTTCCGTAGCCTAATGCCGTGATATAGTTGGAAAGCGCATCAATCCACACGTAAATGACATGTTTAGCGTCTCCAGGCACTTTAATACCCCAATCAAACGTTGTACGCGATACAGCCAAATCCTCAAGGCCCGGCTTAATGAAGTTGTTGATCATCTCATTCTTGCGTGATTCCGGTTGAATGAAATCTGGATTGTCTTCATAATATTTGAGCAAACGATCAGCATAATTGCTCATGCGGAAGAAGTAGCTTTCTTCTTTTACAAGCTCAACCGCACGTCCGCAGTCTGGGCATTTGCCGTCAACCAGCTGACGCTCGAGGAAAAACGACTCACAAGGCGTACAGTACCAGCCTTCATACGTGCCTTTATAAATATCGTCCTGTTTGAGCAGCTGAGCAAAAATTTTCTCAACGACAACCTTATGACGATCCTCCGTCGTACGAATGAAATCATCATTGGAGATTTCCAGCTTCGCCCACAGATCTTTAATGCCTACAACGATATCATCAACAAATTGCTGCGGGGTTTGGTCCTTTTCCTTTGCTTTGCGTTCAATTTTCTGTCCATGCTCATCTGTACCCGTCAAATACCATACATCATAGCCGCGCAGACGTTTATAACGTGCCATTGCGTCACCAGCCACCGTCGTGTAGGCATGTCCAATGTGAAGCTTATCGCTCGGATAATAAATCGGCGTTGTAATATAAAACGTATTTTTTTTCGTCATTTTTACTCCTCCTATTGCATTAGTCTAAAAAAACGCAAAAAACTCCCGTCCATCATGGGACGAGAGTTTGAACTCACGCGGTACCACCCAAATTTCAATCCGGAAATGAGCGGTTAAACCGCCACTTCAAGAAAGCTTCGTGTGCCGCCTGCATGGCGGCTTGCGCCGTTAACGCCAGCTTCGCGTCGCTCCCTTACCCAGCCCTGCCGCTGAAGCTCGAAAGCGAATCCTCCCGGACCATTTTCCAATGGAGTCCCTTACCGGCTTGCACCATGTTTCCCGGCTCTCTGAAAAGGTTCTGCTATTGTACTTATCCATTCCTCGGACATATAAATAAAACCAAAACTTATTTTACCACTTATAAATCAAAATATACCCAAATAGAGCCCTCTCTGTCAAGGAGCATCTATGTTGCTGTCTTTTGCAGGCGGAACGGGATCATAACCACCAGCATTAAAGGGATGGCACCTGGCAATTCGCTTCATAGCAAGCCACGAGCCCTTAGCCGCTCCATGCTTCTCGATCGCTTCGAGCGCATACATCGAACATGTCGGATAGAAACGGCAAGATGGCGGGGTCAAAGGTGAAATCACTTTGCGATAAAAGAGGATCGGAGCTTGAGTCACTCTTCGCATTACCCGTTTCTCTGACATTAGGCCTCGCTAACTGCTGACTCGTCTTGTATGCAGTCTTTGCAATATCCGAACACCTCGAATTTGTGTTTCACAACTCGAAAATCATCAGGAACATTCGTTTGCTCCATTGGGCAGAAGGTAATGGGATAAGTCATCCCGCACTGCAGGCAAATCATATGATGATGATGTTCATTCTCTCTGCAATGCAGCTTGAACTTACCGCCATCCTCAAAAATAACCTGCTCCAGCACACCGAGTTCTTCCATCACTCGCAAATTGCGATATACGGTATCAAAGCTTAATCCCGTATACGATTTCCCCATATATTCATAGACTTCCTTCGGAGCCAAATAACCCTGTGTCTCAGAAAAAAGCTTTGCGAGCGTTTTCCTTTGATCCGTTATTCTCAATCCTTGACTAGACATGCGTCGTATAATGTCTTCCATCGTATGCATATGTCGAACCTCCGGACTAAAAATAGTTTATCTCCATAATGACGAACAAACTTAAAACGGCTAAAGCCGCCTATGGAGGCTTAGCATTCGTTTCGCGGAGAATGATATAAGTCCATTATAAGCAATAAAACTTATAAAGTCTTATATTTAAAAAAAGCTCTCGTCAATGAGAGCCTCCATTTAACCATTTAATCTCATGTTGATTATAAAGCTAGCTGACATCGCTACAAATAACAAGATACTAATAATGCCAACCAGCTTCCGCCTAGTATTGAGCTTATTAATTAACGCGGAATCATTGGAAAGCCGTTTCGATTCCGAGTACGAGCGATGCATAAACATATAACTGATAATGGAAACGACGAACAGCATGTTAATAAAAAACCATATAATTGTCCAGGTCAAGCCCTTACCTCCGGTCGTGATCAGCTATAAAAAATTATAGATACCACTTATTTAATATGTACATGAAGACTACAAAACTCACGACCGCTCCTGCAAAACTAAACCAGCCTGTACGAAATTTTTGCTGAAACATCCGCAGGATACCAAAGCTCAGCAAACCGAAAATAAGCATTAAAAAAACGATTCCAAGTATAAATAACGAAGCAGAAACACTGCTTACATCGACTAAGGACACTGAACACACTCCCTTTTTACTAATATGTACATGTTCATTAGACATTATAAGGGATAGCGAAGCCTTTAGCCAGCTGTAATACCTGTCGATTTCGTGACAAAAAGAGCACATCTCATCTAGATTTGTGCCCTTCCTGTTCCTCCATACGTTAACTACCAGCGAATAATCGCTTCATGATAGGTACGATTGGTTGGCCTCTTCTGAAGCTTCACGTGCATAAAATTGTCTTTCACTAATGTTTTGCACACCTTTGGCTTCACAAACTTAGGCAGCTTGATCGTCTCCGGCTTACCGCTCGGCAGTCCATCCAGGCGCAGCCGATCTTCCCTTACGAACAACCGCAGCTGCTCTTTATCAAAGCCTTCCGGCAATGTAATCTTCACATTCAAAAAATGACGTGTTTCAGAAAAGGCGGCTGAGCCTCCTCCAATCATAACACCAGCCGCTTCGGGCAGTGCTTTGGTCATCATTTTACGCACATATTGCTCTACCCAAGCCGGTTCGCGCAGCAGCTCAAAGCCTTTCGGCATCTGCTGCTTCTCCATCCACCGTTCCATATCATCCCATTTAGATGCCACAGCAAACACCCGCCTTCCAGCACTCCTACCAGCATATGCGCCTTGAGGGATTCAGGATACTTTCTGGATAGTAACCTCTGGGCGAATGCCGCATAAGCTATACCATAAACATTCCATTTATCAAAAATCATCTATACAAAGGGAGGATGCTCATGCCAGCTGTCGTAGGTTTTGTCAAAATTGTTAGCGTTGGCTCCGGCTCCATTATTCAATTTGGAGACGCCCTGGAAGTGTCGCCAAATAGCACTTCCAAGACGTATGCGGGATCAGGATCATTCCTAACCGGAAGCTTAACGAACTCAAATAACGCTGTCAGCGCAACAAACACCCTTGATCCGGATGTGCAAGATAGCTCGAATAATGATGTGAGTGCAATATGAGCCTGACCATTCATCAGCAAATTACAATTCATCAGCTACGTGTCGACAGCATATCGAACAGCTCCGTCCTGCAGGTCGGCAGTGCCGGATCCATACGTTCATTGTCACAGCTCTATAATTCGGGCGGGTTCACTGAGCCTGCTCCAGAGTTATCCTCAGATAATCCGCTTTCCTTCGTCCCACTGCCTAACCCTAATTAAGCGGAAATTAGAACTCATTACGAGTAGGAGGTGCAAGTATCATGCAGCAAAACAATCCACTTTCCCCGTGGCAAATATGGTCACTTGAAGTACAAAATAAGCTTAACGAGCATAGTGAGCGGCTGGATGCACTTGAAGCAAAGGTCAACGCTTTATGTGAACAAGTAAAGCAGCTCGAAGCGCGCCCTACTTACCATATAGACGGCATTCAATATCATTTTGATCAATTGAAAGTTGAGAAGCTGGACGGCACACTGAATATCGGGATGACCGCGCCAGGCATCGGAGATGATTCTATCCCTGGAAGCATTGAACAGATGACCGTATCAAATACGCCCGCTTTCCCAACTACAGCCTCTCCTACACCGCCGCAAAATGGGCTATACAATGATATTTATGCTGGGATGACTCGCTATTTGGACATGGAAGCTCAGCAAAAGCTGCTTTCCTACGAAAACGAGCTCCAAATTCCACTAGATCCTTATCATCGACAAATTATTATAAATGATGTCCGCAAACAAGTTCCTGCTCGCATTCAGTACTATATGCAAAAAACAGATCGAGGCAGCGATGCTCAACCAGCCGCGATTGACAACAATGCAGTCACAGCTACCGTTCTGTCCAAAACAAAAAGGGATGCCGACGCTGCATTGCTCGCATATATGCGAGAGCTGCAAAACAACTCCCCATCTACCGGAGGAATGTCATAATGCTGTATTTTAAAGTCGTTAATCATCTGCTTAGTGTTGGTCAAATTGAAGTGCTCGGCGTATCCAGTGCCTCGATGTTGCAAGTTGGGGACACCGATAACGTAAACTTATATTCGATGTTCGATACACCGCCTGAATCTGTCATCGTTGGACCGATTGCTCCATTTCCGCTTCCGGAAGAAGAGTCTAGCGGCACTTTTGGGGGAAGCTAGGTGGCATCATGAATCGAATCAATGATCAATCTATCAATACCTTTCATGTTCGAACCGCAACTGTTGGGTTCTTACGTATAATAACCGTTGGTCAAGCAGGTATTGTACAGCTTGGTGATCGCGCTGTGACCAACGCCAAGCTTCGAGCACTAGCGGTGCAGCGGAAAGAAGATCATCTGACTTCAGGCAAAGTTTTTTTTGAATCCTATGAGCTTTTTTCACGCCCGCTGCCCGTTATCAGTGAACCGGAATTTGATAATGCTGGTGGTATTGAGCTGTTTCGAACCAATTGTGCGCCGAATATTACAGTCGGATACATACAAGTCATTGCATCCGGCTCAGCAGCGAGCATTCAGATCGGCAACGGAGTGACTCTGAACGGAGAATCACGAATCAAGCATATTCGGCAGTACCCCCGTCAAAATTCCGCTCTCTCTCAAGGTTGAGCAAATAAAGTCCGCTATGGCACTGTATGCCTGCGGACTTTTTCTTGTCTTTTCTATGCCAATTGAAAAATATGCACAAGCAGCAATCCGAGCCCGGCTAGCAGCACAGAGCCAATGAATCCCGCAATAAATGGTTTTTTCCCAAGCTTCTTAAATACGACAAAATCGACGCCGAGACCAAGTCCTGCCATTGCCATTGCAATAAGAAAATAAGCGGCGACAATCAGATTCGCAGTAGCTGCGGCAGGAATTATGCCTAACGTATTAACTCCGCTCATGGCAAGAAATCCAACGATAAACCATGGAATCGGCAATTGCGTTAAGCTTATTTTTTGTGTTTTATTGGCTTTGCGGCCATTCCAAATTCCAATAATAATCGCGACAGGGACAAGCAGCGCTACGCGAGTCATCTTTACAATAACAGCCAAATCAATCGCTTCTTGTCCTCCAGGTGCCGCAGCAGCAATAACATGCGCAATTTCATGCAATGTTGCACCCGAGAAGATCCCATAACCTGCGTTGCTTAAATCAAGCACGGGGTACAATACGGTATAGGCTAGAGTAAATAGCGTTCCTAAAATAGCAACTGTTGTCGCACTCACTGCTGTTTCATTTGGACTTGCCTTCAATTGTGGAGCTATCGCTACAACAGCTGCTGCACCGCAAATAGCTGTACCGCAGGCTGTGAGAAGGCCTAAATTTTTATCTATTTTCATCCATTTGCTTATTCCATAAACAACAAATATCGTAAAAACAATGTTAATAACGGCAAGCACAAATACCTTTGGCCCTGCATGTAAAATATCAATTAGATTCAGGCGAAGCCCCAGCAAAATAATTCCGAATCGCAGCAGTTTTTTGCTTGAAAACGTTATGCCGCTCGTCGCTTGCACTGGCAAGCCTATCCATGCACGACAGGCTATCCCTAATAAAATAGCGACAACCAGCTGACCCATAACGTTAAAAAAAGGAAGCATTGCGATTCCTTTCGCTGCCATTGCTATACCCATCGTATACGCTAATCCTTGTATAAAACCAAAACCATTATTCGAATGTCGAATAAAAACATTTTTTATAATCATCGATTTCACCTCTGCATCTTGTGTTTAGCAAGTGTACCCGTTGCATTCACTATAAGGCTCGGAGCAGACAAAGTGAAATACCTATTCCCTATCCTTATCATCAGGAATCCTAATGGTTGAATTGCCATTCATTCGTTTTTTCCTTATAGTTACGTTATATTCAAGAAAATCGCAATCAATAATGAGGGATAATGATGATCATTGAGGTACTTCGAGTATTCGTTACCGTAACCGAGCAAAGTCATTTTTCAAGAGCTGCAGATCTATTGAATATTTCTCAGCCAGGGGTAAGCCTGCATATTCGAAATTTAGAAAATGAACTTGGAGCGAAGCTGCTGCATCGCTCTCCTAAGCAGGTTCGGCTTACCGAAGCTGGTGACATTATGTACCAACGGGCGAAGCAAATTTTATCTTTATATGAGGAAGCGAAGCAGGACATACAGCTTTTGCAGGATAAAGTGACGGGCAGCTTGCAGATTGGAGCCAGCTTTACGATTGGTGAATATGTTCTCCCAAGCAGGCTTGCTGAATTTGCTGTTCAATATCCGCTTGTTACTATCCAAACAACAATCGGGAATACGGAGGAAATTGTTCAAGCAGTGCGTTCCAACGAACTGGATATTGGTCTCATTGAAGGCGATGCAAGCGCGTCAGATTTAATCGTTACGCCTTACATGAAGGATGAAATGATTCTGATCGCTCCTTCTACACATCCGCTCGCAGCGGAGCGCTTCATTGATGCCGAAATGCTGCAAAACCAAGTATGGGTACTGAGAGAAGTCGGCTCTGGCACTCGCGCTTTTAGCGACCAGTTCATACGTGATGCGCAAATAACCCAAAAACGCTCTTACATTTTTAATAGCAGCCAAAGTGTCAAACAATCTGTTGTATCCGGTTTAGGAATAGCTATGCTGTCACGCTGGGTCGTAAAGAAGGAATTAGAATCGGGAGAATTGATCCAGCTTCGGTTGAGCAAACAGCGTTTCGAACGTGATTTTTCTATTATCCGACATAAAGAAGGAGCAGCTACAATGGCTGTATCCATGCTGCTGCAACGGCTTCTAACCCTTAATGAATAAACAGTGTGAACAAGCCGTCTATTCCTATTAGGCGATCCTCGACTGTGCATGCTGATTAGCGCATATATATTAAGCAACGACAGTTGCAAAGGATGATTGCGCCACATGGATATGAAACGAATCCGCGCAAGGATAGATGCAATGACGGAAGAGCTTATTCACCAGCAGTCGCAGGACGGCGCATGGCGGATGTGCTTCGATTCTGGGACGATGACGGATAGTTATTTAATCATTTTGCTGCGCCTGCTAGGCAGAGCTGATGAGCGTTTGATTCACATGCTTGCAGCTCGAATTGCCTCAAAACAAGAGGAAAACGGTGCTTGGAAGGTTTATCCTGACGAGTCTGAGGGCAATTTGGACGCAACGTCTGAGGCTTATTTTGCACTGCTTTATGCAGGTTACTACTATGAAGCTGATCCGCGTATGATAAGTGCGAAGCAATTTATTCTGAAGCGCGGCGGTTTATCCGAGGTTAGATCCTTGCTCACGCAGGTTATCTTTGCCGCAACAGGTCAAGCGGAATGGCCGCGTATGCTGCGCATTCCGCTTGAAGCTTTTTTCTCCGATCTCGGAATCGGCCTTGATCTATTCTCACTCTCTGGTCATGCGCGTGTCCACCTTGTACCGACTATCATTATGGCAAACAAACAATTTGTCCGCAAAACGAGTACAATGCCCGAGCTTTATCAGCTATTTGTTAACGACTCGCGCAAATTTTCGAATGATACGACCTGGATATCTGCGTTGAATGAATTTATATCCAGCTTGCCTTTATCCAGTCTGCTTCCACCCAGCTCCTCAACGTCGTATGAGAAGGCTGAAGCCTTTATGTTCGAGAGACTTGAGCCAAATGGAACACTTCTAACCTTCTCTACTGCAACAATATTGATGATTTTATCTTTGCTTTCGCTGGGCTACTCCACGGATTCACCCGCCGTAAATCGATTATTGGCAGGTATACTTTCAGTCATGTGTGTCGACAGGCCTCATCTTCAAGTCGCATCTGCTGAAGTTTGGGACACCTCCATGCTGACTTACGCGCTGCGTGAAGCAGGAGCCTCTCCAAGCATGCCTGCCCTCGAGAAAGCTGGGGTTTATTTGTTAGCAAGGCAGCAGGTTCGTTTAGGAGATTGGACTAGACGTTTGCCGAATACACCTGCAGGAGGCTGGGGATTCTCCAACGTAAATACGCTTTATCCAGACGTCGATGACAGCGCTGCTGTTCTGCGGGCAATTCGGCCTTTCACTACCGAAGCAAATGGCTTACACGCCAACTGGCAACGAGGTTTAAACTGGGTGCTGGCGATGCGAAACGAAGATGGCGGCTGGCCTGCGTTCGAACGCGAAGGCAACCAGCTGCCAGCCAGCTTCTTTACTTTTGAAGGCTCCTCTGACATTTCTACCGATCCTTCTACTGTCGACTTAACCGGCCGTGTACTTGGTTTTTTAGGGGATGAGCTGGACATGACAATCGGCCATCGCTGGCTGGATGATAGTGTGCAATGGGTGCTCTCCCAGCAAATGAGGGATGGTAGCTGGTACGGTCGCTGGGGTATTGCCTATACGCATGGGACAGGTGCTGCAATAAAAGGAATGACAGCAGTTGGGGTGCCAGACGACCATCCCGCCATTCAGAAGGGAATCAAGTGGCTGCTATCTATTCAAAATGAAGACGGCGGCTGGGGCGAGTCCTGCTTGAGCGACAAAGTAAAGAATTATGTCCCGCTCCATGCTAGCACCCCCTCTCAAACCGCATGGGCGCTCGACGCATTAATCGCAGTTTATGCAAAACCTAATGCCGCAATGGAAAGAGGCGTAGAAGCATTGCTCCAATCGCTTGAGCGACGAGATTGGACCTACACCTATCCAACAGGAGCAGCTCTTCCAGGCAGCGTGTATGTTCATTATCCGAGCAACAACTATATATGGCCGCTGCTTACGCTGTCGTCGATTTTGAAGAAATACGGCACCTAATACGAATACGACTTTAAAATAAAAACAGCCGGCATAGCTGCTCGGCTGTTTTTGCGATATGAATTAAACATATTTTTGTTGAAAAGCTGCAATATTTGCGTATTCCTCTGTTAATAAACGAGAAACTCGGATGTAGATCCGCATGAGCTCGGCATAAATTTCGGCATTTTGTTTATTGGGCAAATGAAAATGCGAACCTCCTACCATATCCGCAACGACGTCCAGTGAATCCACCTCGCCCAAGCTGTATAACCCCAGAATAACCGCGCCAAGACAAGAGCTTTCAATACTCTCAGGCACATGCAATTCTTGATCAAATATGTCAGCCATCATCTGGCGCCAAAGCTCTGACCTCGCAAACCCTCCTGTTGCTTGAATTTGAGTAGGTTTGCCTGTCAATTCTTCAAGTGCCATGAGTACGCTATATAAATTATAAATGACTCCTTCTAACGCTGCGCGAACTAAATGCTCTTTCTTATGATGAAGTCCCAGCCCAAAATATGAACCACGCGCATTCGCATCCCAAAGCGGAGCACGTTCGCCTGACAAATAAGGATGGAAAATAAGACCCTCAGAACCCGGTTTCGCCTTCGCAGCGAGCTCCGTTAGCAGCTCATAGGGATCGATACCTCTTTCTTTAGCCGTAATAACTTCTTCCGTACCGATCTGATCGCGAACCCAGCGAAAAATCATTCCTCCGTTATTCACTGGTCCCCCGATAACCCAGTGCTTCTCAGTTAAAGCATAGCAAAAAATACGGCCCTTCGGATCAGTTACAGGCTTGTCCGTTACCGCTCGTATAGCACCGCTCGTACCGATTGTAACGGCAACTACGCCAGGCTTAATCGCATTGACACCCAAATTGGAGAGTACGCCATCACTAGCGCCTACTATAAATGGTGTGTTTGGCTGCAAATTCATCAGCTTCGCAAACTGCTCTTCCAACCCCTCCAGCTTATACGTTGTCGGCACAAGCTCCGAAAGCCGATCTGCCGTAACGCCAGCAACACGAAGCGCTTCCTCATCCCATTGCAAATTGTTCAAATGGAACAGGCCTGTTGCTGATGCAATCGAATAATCGATGACATAACGTCCGAACAGCTTGAAGAAAACGTACTCTTTTATCGAAATAAATTTGTATGTACGATCGAATAACTCCTTATGATCATGACGCAGCCAGGTAAGCTTGGATAACGGAGACATCGGATGAATGGGAGTGCCTGTACGCAAATAGATTTCATGGCCATTCCATTCATTTTTAATTTTATTCGTCCATTCGATACTCCGATTGTCTGCCCAAGTTATGCACCTTGATATTGGCGTCCCTTGTTGATCCACAGCGATCACGCTATGCATTGCCGAACTGAATGAAACACATAAAATATCTTCTTGCTGCACGTTGCTTTTCGCAACAGCTTGACCAATAGTGCCTAACACAGCATTAAAAATTTCATCCGGGTCCTGCTCCGCAATAGCTGGCGAAGGAGAATGCAGCGGATATTCAATACCATGGCTTGCGACTATGACACCTTTGGCCGTAAAGAGTACTGCCTTCGTGCTTGTCGTTCCTATATCAACACCGATAACATATTTTGTACTCATCCTTGTACCTCCGCATACAATTGCCAAAACAACATCTGGCTTTATAATCGTTTACCCTGTAATTGCTACAATATCGTTATTACAGCAATTATTCAACCCGTTTCTATACGAATGAACTGCATGTGATCGATAGATTGAGAAGTAATAATTGTTTTATTCAGCGATTCTCTCTCGTAAAAATAGAACAAAAAAGAACCTGAATGCGAGATTACTGCACTCAGGTTCTTCTTTTCATTTCGCTTCCAGTTATGAAAACTTTAAAGTAAACCGTTAGCCTCCGCTTCCAGACGAAGACGTTTATATTTCTCTGCATATTTGCTCACGCTGTGTACGACGGTTGCATGCGACCAAGTTAGCGGCGCTACTGATAGCGGCGTTCCGTCGTAAGGATTAAGCTGCTCCGGCAGCAATCCGCTTTGCAGTGCATGATCAGATACCCATTGCAGCGTACTGCGCGGGCTTTCCAGCTCTTGAAGCGTTTTGGCGGAATCAATCTCGAAGTTAGCTACCCATAGCGTACAAATAATCCAAGGGTTTCCTGGAACCTTGTCAATTTCACCTGTTTGCTGGAAATAATAATCGTTCGTGTAACGGGCGATGCCTCCGATATGGGTTTTGACCTGCAGCCCTTCCTTAATGGCATGCATCGTCTGCACGACACGATAATCATCAACAGGAAGCACGCCAAATTCCAGAACGCCAAACAAGCTGCTCTCGAGCGTCATATCCTTCACCCAGCGATTATCCTTCTGAATAAGTCCTCTGGCGAATCGGCCGGTTTCTTCATCCCACAAATTAGTTACAATGCCATGTTTAATTGTTTCTGCTGTGCTTTTGTAAAGATCGCTGCGCTCATAATCGCCAAATAGATCTGTGAAAAACGATGCAGCCATTAAACCGCCATATACAGATGCGGCGGTATACGTCCAGATGCCGTAGCGCTCCTCCCACAAGTCATAGCTCGGTTTCGGCAGTGACAAGGAAGGCTCCATGTACGAGGTCAAAAAAGTAGCAGCCTTGCGAATCAGGTTGCTATATAAGGACTGCGGCAGCTCAATCACTTGATTCCGCGAGTAATCCTTCCACAATGCGAATAACACGAGTGCGGTTTCATCCTCTTGAATAGGCAATCTTCTGCTGCCCTGCACGATATACGGATGCCAGCTTGAGCCTACTGTTCCATCTGGATTGTATTTGTGATACAAATACCCTTCAGGCGACAATGCCTGTGCGCAAAAATGGAAAAAAGGAGCTATTACACTCTGATACCCTGCCATAGACATCGCATCTGCAATAAGAGCGCCGTCACGCGGCCACATATAGCTGTAATGGTCTCGATTGTATTGCAGGATATCCGTATCGTTGGCAGCTAATATAGCGCCTCTTTCATCCACCTGTGTTCTTACGAGAAGCAAGCTTTGTTTGAACATCTTCACCACATCATGCGGCAGATCACCAAGGTCTGATTCTGCTCGGCGAAGCCAGTGCTTCCAGTAAATAACCATCCGGCTAAGCAGCTTCTCCGGATGATTCTCCTGAACATACTGGTTCAGCTCTTTGACTTCCTCAAGATTTTGGCCGATTGACATCCAATAATAAATGGTTTTTTCGCTGTTTGGAGCAACGACTGTTCGGAAGCTGATCGTGCTGTCAACGGAACCCTGGGCAATCGAATTGCCCATAAGCACGCCGTCCTCCGCGTCACGCCATGTTCCTTCAGCGGACTGGAACCTCTTGATTCCTGTAGAATACTGCGTCATGCCGCCTTCATCTGAGAAACCGTTGAACATAAAGTAATTATTGCGTTTGTAGTGATACAGCGTGTGATTTTCAGGATAATAAACAGCGGTATCTCCAACCTCTGTCCCGTCGATCATCAAGTCCTGATGGAAAAACAAGCGTACTTCTTTTGTATCATTCGTTTTATTACGAATGACTACCCGTTTGATATAAATGCATTCCCGCTGATGAATCCCGTCGTTCATATAAAGCTCGATGCCTAAACCATCGTGCTTAGCCGTAATATTCGTAACCAAAGAATCCTCAATATAATCTAGATCAAACTTCCATCCCGGCTCATCCAGCCAGCTAAAGGCACCTTCTACCCATACGCCTAAGCGGCAATATTGTCCGCCTACGTGATTTAACTGCCCAACGAATGGATAATAAATATCCCGAATAAAACAATGTTGATCCAAATTAAGGAGCATCTTACCGTTGCCGATTACAAGATGACGGGCCATGATTCTTCGTTCTCCTTTCGATGCGCTAAAAGTTGTGAGTAAACGGATATATAGGCTTTGGCAGACCGATTCCAGCTGTAATCCTCGTTGCTGCCATTACTCACGATTTGCTTCCAGACTTCCTGATTACGATAAAGAGCCAGCGCTCTGCGCACGGTATTCATATAGTCGTGCGCATTGTAATTCGTAAAGCTGAAGCCGTTACCTTCGCCAGTATATTCGTTATAGGCTTGTACCGTGTCCTTTAGTCCTCCTGTCTCGCGGACAATCGGGACGGAACGATAGCGCAGCGCAAGAAGTTGACTCAAGCCGCATGGCTCGAATTGCGAAGGCATGGCGAACATGTCCGAGCCTGCATAAATTCGGCGCGCTAGTCTATCATCATAACCGATCCATACAGCAACCTTACCCGGATGACGAGAAGCGGCATCATTGAAAAATTGCTCATATTGCCAATCACCCGCACCTAATATTACAAATTGCACGTCTTCTTGGAGCAGTTCTTCAAATGTTGCCGTGATTAAATCAAAGCCCTTTTGCTCCACCAATCTTGAAACGATTCCGATAAGCGGTATATCTTCGGACTGATGGAGCCCTAGCTCACGCTGGAGCTCCACTTTATTTTTTCTTTTGCGATTCAAGGCATTTCGGAAAGGAATGGCAATAGCTTCGTCATTCATCGGATCAAACAGCTCATCATCAATGCCATTCACAATCCCGATTAAATCGCCTGAACGATACCGGAGCAGAGAATCCAGCCTCTCGCCGAAATAATCGGTTTGAATTTCTTGAGCATACGTACCGCTCACAGTCGTCAGCTTGTCGGCATACACGAGGCCGCCTTTCATACAGCTGCCTGCTCCATGAAACTCCAAGCTGTCCTCCAGAAACATATCATCACCGGCTCCAAGCAAATCCTTCAGGAGATCAATTCCAAATAAACCTTGATATTTTAAATTGTGAATCGTAAATACGGATTTGGTATACGCCCAAGCCGGATCATAATAATATCTTGTCTTTAGGAGAAACGGAATGAGTCCCGTTTGCCAATCGTGGCAATGAACGATATCTGGATGGAATTCCATATACCGTACCGCTTCCATCACAGCAAAGCAGAAGAATACAAACCTTTCCGCATCATCCCCGTAACCATAAAGCCCATCTCTTTTAAAATAAAACTCGTTATCGATTAAATAATAAGTAATGCCGTCAAACTCCGCTCTAAGCAAACCGCAATATTGATTGCGCCAGCCAAACGACACGTTAAAATGAGTAACAAGCTCAAACTGCCCGATAAGTGCAGCAGGAATTTGTGCATATTTCGGCAAAACGACTCTGGTATCAACGCCCCGCTTATTCAGCGCCTTGGGGAGCGCCCCTGCAACGTCGGCGAGACCGCCAGTCTTCGCAAGCGGTACAGCTTCTGAGGTTGCGAACAAAATGTTCATAGGATTCTCCTTTCTCATGGACGCCGCATCAGCAATGCATGAACCCAACTGGAATCTGATTTTATTTTCCGATCGTGGTAAATTGCATTTTTTCGCGGCAAATAAAAGCTTGAATTGGATGACCGTAATGATTGCTTATATTAAATAATTTTCCGTTTTCCTGCTAAGAATGGCGAGCTTGCCGCTCCCCTAATATCACGATCCGCTTCAACGCGAACGTCTTTGTCCAAAATACTGTGCTGTAAAAAGCTATTTTCTCCGATAACGCCATTTTGCATAACGATGCTATTGCTTACGATAGCGCCCTTCTGTACATGTACGCCGCGGAAAATTATGCTGTTCACTACGGTACCCTCAATACGGCAGCCGTTTGCAATTAACGAATTCGTAACTTTGGAATTACCCAAATACCGGGCAGGAGGCTCATCCTTAACCTTCGTAAATATGGAACCCGGCTGATAAAATAGTTCCTTCCAAACATCCGGATCTAATAAATTCATATTATTGCGATAATAGCTGCTAAGCGTATTAACTACACCCAAATATCCCTCATACATATACCCATATACATTAAGCTGATTCAGCCTAGAGAATATCGCGTGGCGAACCAGATGATCCTGGCCTTGAGCAAGCGAGGTCTCTACTAGTTCCATCAGCAGCTCTTTGCGCATAACGTACATTTCCATAGAATTGATGTCACTAGACATCCGGCCATAGTGATCCTGAATGGCGGTGATTCTGCCTTCGTCATTCAACTTCACTTTACGAGCTTTGCCCATTAATATATCAGCCTGCTGCTTGCACACAACGGTGATGTCAGCTTCCCGCTCCAAATGAAAATCGATAACCTTCTCGAAATCGATATTGCAAACCATGTGGCTGCGTGTAATGACAACATAGTCGAGTGATGACCGATTAAAATAATCACGCTGTTGATAGAAATGGTACAAATCTCCACGGCTAATTTCTTGAATGTCGTCAGTTGCTGGCGGGAGCACAAATAATCCGCTTTGACGATGCTGCAAATCCCAATGTTTTCCTGAACCCAAATGATCCATAAGTGAGCGGTATTTCGTATGCGCAAAAACGGCAACCTTGGAGATTCCGGAGTTAACCATGCTCGACAGTACAAAATCAATCAATCGATATCTCGCGCCAAAGGGGACAGTAGCAAGGCAGCGGCTTTGTGTTAAATGCTCCAGCTCGTCAGTTTCATGAATTAAATTGATGACGCCCATGACTTTATGCTTCATGAGTGCTCCACCTCCTGCAGCAAATGTTCGTTCGTCACATATTGATCCACTGCTATAACGGTAATGGCATCATCATCTGGGCTTCCAATCGTTACACCCGCTTGAATGACGGCTCCTTCGCCAATAATCGCTCTATAAATGCGTGCGCCTTCACCTATTCTTACATTAGGCATGACGACTGATTCCGTAATGACTGTGTTTTTGGCTGCTTTAACGCCGTAGAACAATACCGAGCGATCAACAACCCCTTCAATCATGCACCCTTCTGTTATTAAAGAAGAAGAAACCTGTGCACCTGCGCCAATATGTTGTGCTGGCTGATTTGGACTTACCGAATAAATGCGCCAATCGGCATCGGCAAGCTCAAGCGGAGGCTCATCAGCAAGTAAATCCATATTCGCTTCCCATAAACTCTCGATTGTACCAACATCTTTCCAATAGCCCTTAAACGGATATGAATGCAGCCGTTTCCCGTCTCTCATCATGGCTGGAATAAGATCCTTGCCAAAATCGTGACTGGAGCTGCGGCTTGCTTCATCATAAATCAAATACTTTTGGAGCTCAGACCATGTGAAAATATATACGCCCATGGAAGCGATGTTGCTAGTCGGGTTTTTCGGTTTTTCCTCAAAAGCCGTAATTCGATCCTCATCATCGATGTGCATAACACCAAAACGGCTTGCTTCTTTCCAATCTACCTCTATCCCGGCAATCGTCACGTCTGCTCCTGAACGCTTATGATGCTGGAGCATTAAATCATAATCCATTTTGTAAATGTGGTCTCCTGAAATGATAAGTACATACTCAGGATTGTAAGGTTCAATAAAGGACATATTTTGATAAATTGCATTTGCCGTGCCTTTATACCATACGCCGCCTTTTTGTTTCATAAATGGCGGCAAAATGGTCATGCCGCCATCACGGCGGTCAAGTCCCCATGGACTGCCAATGCCAAGATAACGATTGAGCTCCAGCGGTTGATATTGCGTTAGTACGCCCACAGTGTCAATTCCCGAGTGTGCGCAATTGCTTAACGTAAAATCAATTATTCTGTATTTACCGCCAAAATAGACTGCAGGCTTAGCTAAATCCTTTGTTAGCACGCCCAGCCTTTTCCCTTCGCCTCCTGCAAGCAGCATAGCGATCATTTCTTTTCGGCCCATGGACACCAACTCCCTCTCAAATTGTGTTCCCCGGATCTAAGCTGAAGATCTGGAATGTCAGGGGGGGTAAGTGAAGCGTAATGCTTTGATTGTGACCGTGCCAAGCGACGTTTTCACTGGTGTAGCCTTGTTGTGCCTGTGTTACCGTTCCGCCATATGGCTTCTCATTGCTATTTATTAAAGAGCTGTAGAAACCTGGCTCTGGAACACCAATACGGAACTGTTTATAATCGTTCCTAGAAAAATTAGCAATAACAACGGAGAAATCAGTATTTCCGCGGCGGATAAAGGATATGACAGATTGTGCTGCATTATGAACATCAATCCATTCGAAGCAATCCGCCTGGCTGTCTCTCTCCCATAATGAAGGCTGATCAGTATAGATATGATTAAGAGCTTTCACATAATGGTGCATGCTGCGATGCAGATCATATTCGAGCAGCATCCAATCCAGCATATCGGCGTCCTTCCATTCATCGAACTGCCCCCATTCACTGCCCATAAACAACAGCTTTTTACCAGGATGCGTAATCCAATAGCCGTAGAACAAACGTAATTGTGCGAATTTCTCTTCGTAGCTTCCAGGCATTTTGTTTAGCAGAGAACGTTTGCCGTGAACAACTTCGTCGTGCGATAGAGGCAATACATAGTTTTCCGAAAAAGCATAAAGGAGTGAAAATGTAATGAGATGGTGATGATGCGAACGTTCAGCCGGATCCAGTGCCATATAACGCAGCATATCGTTCATCCAGCCCATATTCCATTTAAAATTAAATCCGAGGCCGCCTTTGTAGGTTGGTGATGTAACAGCTGGCCATGCGGAAGAATCTTCTGCGAGCATCAAAGTATCGGGGTAATAATGAAACACAGTTTCATTAAGCTTCTTAAGGAAGCGGAGAGCATCTAGGTTGTCTGGGCCGCCTAGGTAGTTGTATGTATGCATTTCCGGCGGTTTGTCCATGTGTAAATTGATCATGCTGGCGACAGCATCAACACGCAACCCATCAATGTGAAATAAGTCCATCCAGTAAATGGCATTTGAAATAAGAAAGCTGACAACTTCTTTTTTCTCGAAATCGAAGGCAAGCGTCCCCCAGAGCGGCTTCTCCGCTCGATTGGGATCTGCTCCTTCAAAAATAGGTGTACCGTCAAAAAGTCGCAACCCATGATCATCTTTGCAGAAATGACCGGGAACCCAATCCAAAATAACACCGAGTCCATGTTGATGGCATTTATCTACAAATCGCATCAGCTGCTTCGGAGATCCGTATCGACTCGTCGCTGCATAAAAGCCCGTAATCTGATAGCCCCAAGATTGATCTAGAGGATGCTCAGACAGCGGCATAAGCTCGATATGCGTATAACCCATTTCAGCTGTATACGGGATCAAGTCATCTGCTAATTCCTCGTACGTGTAATAATCCTCTTTGCCTTTAATTTTCCACGAACCTGCATGCACCTCATAAATGAGCAGCGGATTCGTGTATGGAGGAAGCTCGCGCTTCTTCTCCTGCCACTTTGCATCATCCCATTTGTAGCCGTCTAAATCCGATACAATGGATGCCGTTCCTGGCCGCCGCTCTGCAAAAAAAGCGTACGGATCAGCTTTTCTAATGATTTTGCCTTCTATGGTTACAATCTCATACTTGTATAATTCGCCTTCACCAATGCCAGGGACAAACAAGCTGTAAACGCCAGTCGTTCCGATTCTTGCCATTGCATGACGATTGCCAATCCATTTATTGAATTTGCCAATAACCCGAACCTCAGCTGCGTTTGGTGCCCAAACCGTAAATCGAACACCTTTTTTACCATCCAATTGAACACGGTGCGCACCCATAAAACGGTAGCTGTGATAAGAACTTCCTTCGTTGAATAAATAGAGATCCTTCATGGATAATCCGATAGGCGCCGTTTGAACCATTCTTGGTTTCACCCCCTGTTGGATGATTAATTACAAGTACTTTAATCATCTAAACACGAATCACTTTATCCACATTATACATGGTTTTGAAAAAAAACACAGTCGTTTTCATAGATTTCGACAATAATAATTAATCTGTGTTAGATTACGTAACATCAATCTTTTTCAGGACTCAGCGTTCGCTGTATGTAATAATGTTTAGCACAAAAACCTTTCGTTTTTGAGAGTTGAGTACATTTAATCCATTTGCAATTTGTAACTTGTTTCACTCTGCGCGGTCTTACAATGGAAGGATCACCGTGACGCAGCAAACGTTGATGGTGCATTGCACATAAATCTTTGGCTTTGATCGGCTTCGTACAGTTTTCAATGATGCAATGGTTCATATTCTGTCTCCCCTGTGTGTTAGCCTGCTGCTCTTTTTTTCCATTGAGGCTGTCTGCTTTCATATTATCGGGAAACCGAATGAGAATAAAGCCTGCTGGCGGAGTGTTACAGGTGATTTTGATTCAACTTATGACTATTTGCACCATAAAGGTATCGTTTCAGCGATCAAGTTTAATTAATTAAACTTATGAAACACTTTTGAAACATAATACGAAATGCCAAATTCATTGACTTGTTTGTTTAGAACGACTATTTTATACTTTTATTTGATTATAGGGTCGTGGAATGGGTTTAAGAGGAGTGTTTCGTATTGTCGGTTTACAATCATATTTTTCAAATCATGAATCAGCCTATGCTGCTAATGAGTCAAAATGAAATAGAGGTGCGCATAGAGGACGCGAACCAAGCTTTCCTTAGGTTATGCGGTTATACGCTAAAAGAGCTGCAATCCAAAAAAAGCAGCTATTTGCTTCATAAATACAAGATCAACATTTCAAGGCAAGTGATGAGAAGCGAAGTTAATATTTACACCAAATCGAAACGAAAAATCTCTGTACGCATTGACCTGCAGCCTTTGCCAAGGAGCATTGATAATAAACTTCTTTATGCCTTCATTATATTCGAAGATCTATCACCATACAATTGGATTGAACAGCAAGCAGAAAGAAATAAAGTGTTGATCAGCGGAATTATTGATAGACATCATCATGTGCGTTTTCTAAGAGACAGGCTTGCTCCCTTTCAAATTGAGCCTAACCAGCAAATGCAGGACGAAACCCTGCTGCAATTTATTGCGGAAACGGATCATGGTAAAATTTTAAAAATAATACAAGAGGCTCACCTGCAAAAAAAAGAGCGGAGTATTACGATTAAGACAAGCAAGCTAAGCGGGATCGAGTTTGAGTTGTCCGTTTCGTTTACACCTATTATTGACGGATTTGGCGACGTGCTTGAGTTTGCATTCGTCATCTGGGATCTGCGTCCTGTCGATGATTGTATCGAAGCTTCGATGAAACTGCGCATATGGATGGCCAAAAGAGATATAACCGTCGGTTATCTATCCTCATCAACCGGTATTTCCATTCAAACCATTTCCAAGCTCCGCAACGGGAAAATATTGAAGCCCCAAAGACTTACAGCAGAGCTGGTAGCTTCGGAGCTTCAAGTGGATGTTCATGATATTTGGTCAGAGATTAGAAAATAAGGTTATCTGATGAACGGCGTGAGCTCTCCCGTATGGGAAATATGGAGCTCATGCATCGCTCTCGTACACGCCGTGTAAAACAGCTTTCTTTCGCTTTCGCGTGAATAGATCTCGTTGCTAGCATTGCTAATGACAACTGCATCAAACTCGACGCCCTTGGCTAAATAAGTAGGAATCACAATAATTCCTTTTTCAAACGTAACGGTTTCCTTTTCTACAAGGCGGAGCTTAGGAAAGTATGGCTGCAAAGACGCATGCATGCGTTTGCTTTCTTCCGCCGTTTTACATATGACCGCAATCGATTGATAACCGCCCAGCAGCAGCTGATTCATTCGTTCCTGCATGCCCTCTATGAGCTGCATTTCGCTATCCGCTTTAGTGATTGTTGGCTCTGCGCCATCTCGGTTGAAGGCCTCTATTTGATCACCGCCTTCAATCATTCGACTCGTGAATGACACAATCGGCTTCGTCGAGCGATAGCTTCTTGTTAAAATGATCTTCTCCGTCTCCTCCTCGCTATACAGCTCTGATAACGGCTCGAAGCCATTACCTGTTACAGCGTGAGCAAATATGGACTGATTGAGATCACCCAGCACAGTCATTTTGCAGTTGGGAAAAATACGTTTTAAATAGTGATATTGAAAAGGTGAATAGTCCTGCGCTTCATCAATAAATAAATGTTTAACCAAGGTATTCGTTAGAAATCCTTCAAGCTTTTCTTTTAAATATAAATACGGAGTAGCATCCTCATAATATATCTCTTTCTGATTGAGCTTTGCAATCGTTTGCTCACTAATTTCATTCCATTTTTCAGGCAATTGATGATCGCTGTTTTTAAATCGCTCCAACATATTCGCATTATCCTCGAATAGTCGCTTATAAATCGCCGGCACATCCAAAAACAATAATTGCTTCACTCGTCTGCGCAGCTTCTTGAATTTTTTCTGCACAACCATCGCGGCTAAATAATCACGTTCAGCGTCAAAATCGTCAAATGTGTTTCCTGCAAAATGTTTTTTCCGTTCCAGATCTTCAAACGCCTTCGCATACGCCTCTTGATCCAGAAGCTCKATCTGTTCCTGAACCCAGTCCTGATCCCGTTCCTCGCGGCTTAACCGCGTCAGCTCTTTCAGTATCCATTCCGCCGTAAGGCGTATCCGGTTTCCAATGGAAGAAGAACGCTCCAAACTGTAAAACTGCTCCGAGATTGCTGCTGCAGAAATCAATTTTCGTCCCATAAACGTAATTGCTTTAAAAGCTAGCCCCTCTTGACCAAGCTCGGCTGCATAGTGATCAATCAAATGCATGAACGAATTGCTTGATTTATAAGTAATTCCAGCTATTCTCGCATCATAGCCTTGTTCATTAACCGCTGCGAGCGTATATTCCATTTGTGAGAATGGGTCCTCCAGGGCAAACGTTTGTCCTAGCCTGTGCTCGAGATATTGCTGATAGGTTGTTTGCTGCATATTTTGCTCGCCAAGCTCAGGCAATACGGTCGCTACATAACTGTTGAACATTGGGTTTGGAGAGAATAAAACGATTTGGTTCGCATTTAACCAGCCGCGATACCGATAAAGCAAATAGGCCACTCGTTGAAGCGCGGCTGACGTTTTTCCGCTGCCCGCAGCTCCTTGAACGATAAGAAGCCTTGCGCGCTCGTTGCGAATGATGCGATTTTGCTCGCGCTGAATCGTAGCTACAATGCTTTTCATTTGGGCATCAGACTGCTTGCCTAACACTTCCTGAAGCAGCTCATCCCCGATTGTGACACCTGTGTCGAACATACTGCGAATTTCAGCATCACGTATAATAAATTGACGCTTAAGCGACATTTCGCCCTTAATCGATCCGCTTGGTGTTTCGTACTGCACAGGACCCGGGCCATAATCATAATAAAGACTCGACACGGGAGCCCGCCAGTCATAGATAAGGTACTCATATCCGCTTTCATCCAGCAAGGAGCCTACACCTAAATAAATCGGCTCTGATTTGGACTGCCCCTCCTCCTGGAGATCAATTCGACCGAAGTATGGAGAATGCTCAAGCTTATAAAGTGTTTTAAGCTGTTCCTCAGCATGGCGATGGCTTCTTTCACGCTCTGAGAGTACCTCTGCTTGCTGCTTCATGCTGGCATGCGACTCTGCTGATTCCGCCGCATCCTCAAAATTTAGTGTTACATCATCCCAAAAATTACGTCGGAAATCAACGATATCCTCGCGTATGCCGCCAAGCTGATTGTTGAATTGTTCTATCCGAGTGCGGATGAGATCCGTCACGTCAATGACACGCTGCTGCTCTTGTTCCAATTGTTCGTTAGAATTAGTCACTTTACCACTCCTTAACTATTAGTAAGGTTAACCAAGTCTTTGGCATACCATGTTTTAAAACGTAACATCCATTTTACCATCTTCTGCCGCCTAAATGAAACAACAATCAAAAGTTATTGCTCCGCTCCTAAGAAGCGTTTATAATGACAAAGGCAGAAAAACAACTCAGAAGTCTTATCAGTCAAGCAATTCGCGGTTCGAAAACTCCCGCGTTATCAAAACTAGGAGGTAACAAGCAACATGTTTAATTTATGGTTTGGCGCGATCTTCATGCTCGTGCATTTTTCGTTATTTCTTCTTTCGTATCGTTTTTTTGGCCGGGTAGGCATTTACGCTTGGATAGGAATGGCTACCGTGTTAGCCAACATTCAAGTCGTCAAAACAATCGATATCCATGCCTTCGGCATGATTATTGCTATAACGCTTGGCAATACGATGTACGGAACTATCTACTTGGCGTCAGATCTTCTTAATGAAAAGTATGGCGAAAAAGCGGCCAAAAGAGCCGTTTGGTTCGGATTCTTCACGCTTATTACTTCGACCATTATTATGCAGATGGCGCTTCTTTTTAATCCGTTAAATGAAGAATTTCCTCTGCAGGTTCAAGGTGCTATGGAAACGTTATTCGGACTAATGCCAAGAATTGCACTAGCAAGCTTATGCGCTTATTTTGTGAGCCAATTTTTGGACGTCAAAATTTACTCCACTTTAAAACGTTTATGTCCGGCTCCTAATCAGCTCTGGATTCGTAATAATGGGAGTACTATGGTAAGTCAGCTAGTCGATACGTTCATATTTTGCACCATTGCTTTTGCAGGCGCACCAGGCTATAGCAGCAAGCTTTGGCTCTCTATTTTCTTATCGACTTATGTCATCAAATTTATCGTATCCCTTTGTTCGACACCATTCTTATATGCTGCAAGAAACTTTACCTTTAAAGAAGAAAAGGAAAGTCTTCCGGGCTGATGCCATCTGGACAAGCTCGTAACTTATGATTCATATAAGGTTGTAAAAGCGGGATGCCAACTGCCAGGCATCCCGCTTTCCTATTTGCTCACTATGATGTAAACCCAATATCATCAATCATTACTTTTCCTGGTCCACTTTTGAAACGAAACGTAATTCGGCTAATCTCATCCGCTTTTATCGCTAATTCGTCTGAGCTGAACAGCTCAAGCGGCAGCGTGTAGGTTTGAAATATGGGCTCCGAAGATTCTTTGTATTTCTCATCCTTAATGCGCTCCTCCAGCCAAGGAAAAGCCATAAAGGCAGTATACGTTGGCGGCGCCACAGGCATCACTTTATCTAAGCCTAGCTCTATACTCTCGCCTTCAGTCGTCGTAAGCTCAATCTCTATGACCGGCAGCGGCGGCGGTTCAGTGAGTTCAAATGCGTTATTAGCTGCATCCGCTTTGTCTTTATCCTCTACAGCAATCAAATCACGTTCAAGATTTGCCATCGAAAATACAAGATTGCCCTCCGTTATTTCTGCGGCTTGATCAATCGTTTTTGGCGATAATTCCAAAGCATATTCCGCCCCAGGCTCCGACCATTCCAGCTCGATTCCTTTTGTACCTTTGTTTTTGCCATCGCGGTCTTCAGCTGATGCGATGCTCCAATCGATCATTCCAGCAACACTCGCCTTGCCGCCATTCTTCAGCGCTGTTTTTTGCTTGCCATCATCATACCTAGCAATCTCTGTAAAATCGGACGATTCAAACCGATTGGTATACGCTGTATTTGGGAGCCAATCAATTCCTGACCGATAATCTTCAAAAAGCTGCTTATAGCCGTTTTCTCCTAGCAAAGTAGCTTGCAAAAATGCGGATACATACACTTTGGAAACTTGACGCTGGTCCTCAGCCGCAAGCAGCTCCTTACGACTCAAAAACAGGCCTCCCGGCGGACGCTCATCCATTCTCCCCCAGTCAGAATTAAATTGACTGTGATTAGCATCCGCGATATAAAGAGCTGCCTTAAACTTATCTGTTGACTCTTGGAACTTCGTTCTGCTGTACTGTCGATCACCGTAAAAATTGTTTACATCCGCATCTCGCGCCCCTTGAAGCGTCAAGTAATTTACATCGGTCAGCTGAGCCGATTTATTATCGACTTGCTTATCTGTTGGTGCGATTGCCACAACAGACTCGATTACAACATCATTTAAGCTCTCTAATGTTTTGTCGTCTTTAAACCAGCGATCCGCATCAGAAGCCATAGCTACTGCTTGGCCGCCGCGGGAATGACCAATTAATGCAACCCTGCTTAAGTCAACTTTTCCGGTAAAAGGATTGCCGACTTCTTCGTTCAATTGTTTAATTTGCTGCAAATGCTTAAGAAGTACCCAAGCGCGTACTTTCATATCATTATTAGGTATACCAGACCAAACGGAATAGTTTAAAAAATTCTCATCTACTGAAATGGCTATTATGCCTTGGCTAGCAAGCAGCTCCCCCAAATAGCCATAACCCCCATCAGAGAAATCCTCCATCAAATGATTGCCATGTACGATAAGTGCAATTGGATATGGTCCTTCACCCTCCGGCATCCAGACACGGCCATTTAAAGGCAGAGCATGCTCGTCAAATCCCCAAAATTTTGTTTTCAGTTTTGACCATTCTGTAATATAAGCTGAAGCATCAACTGCCGTAGATCGAAAATCAACCTCTTTGCCAAAAATGACTCTATGCTTATCCAGCCCGCTTCCGTAAGTGAAAGCCTGAAATGCAAACTTCCCATTCTCAGCTGGATCAGGCGCATTTATTGTATTGCGAATGGAATCGCTGTCCAGCGCGACGTCAGCCGTTTGAGACATAGCTGCAGTTCCTGGCCAATAAACAAACAGATAGCTGATCGCTGCAACAGAAGCTGCTCCCACCATAATCAAAAATTTGCCCCGTCGCTTTATTTTTAACTTTAAGAGGATACCGAGCAAACAGCCCGCAGCAGCCCCTATTATGGTAAAAGCTAACGCAATGATAATCGACATGAGTATGCCAAGCTCTGCATAATACAAAATCAGATAAGCCTCTATCGAAGCGTATGTCCATACAGCCGCAAGTCTGCGCGGTATTGGTAAATACAGCATTGAATATATAAATGATAGCAAGTTCGTTGCTAGACTCATAGCAACGATATTCAAAATTAAAAAAAGTAAAATATCAATTGTCGTACCAAGTCCAGTCGGCATGCCAAGCGCGGCTGCCGTCATCGCTAGTGACGCAAATAGAGCTGTGCTTCCTGTAGCAATTCTCGCTATATAATGATCTCGTTCATTTCTAAGCTCGAATCGATTTTTTAACCAAGCCATTATTTTTTTCCATCTTTTTGGCTCAGGAGGCTGCTGCAGCTGAAACTGCGGCTCTTGCAATACTAATTCCATAAATCCCCCTCAACAGTAATCCAGTTTCGGCTATTACGCTTCTCGATATGGACAGGCACTCCAAAAAAATCACTCATAAGTGCGGATGTCAGCACCTCAGAAGTGTCATTTGCTGCAAACACCTTCCCCTTCTTAATTAAAAGCGTTTTTGCAAAGCAAGGCAATATCTCTTCCACGTGATGGGTCACGTAAATAATGGTAGGAGCATTCTGCTCGCCTGCCACAGCAGCTATCATTTGAAGCAGCTGCTCGCGTGCAAATACATCAAGGCCTGTACACGGCTCATCCAGTATTAACAGCTTCGGAGAAGCCATCAGCGCCCTTGCGATCAACACTCGCTGCTTCTCTCCCTGTGACAGCGTGTTGTATGTTCGCTCCATTAAAGCTGTACAGCCAAGTGTTCTCATTAATTCTTCTGCTTGGATCATGTCAGCAGAATCGGTTTGATCATATAGTCCAATGGTTGCAAATTTGCCGCTAAGAACAATTTTCAGAGCAGTCTCAGAGCCGTATAGCTTTTGCTGCAATGAAGTACTAACCCAGCCAATGCTTTTTCTCAGCTCGCGTAAATCAAATTCACCGAATTTTTTCCCAAGTACCGCCATACTGCCCTCAGATGGCCAAATGTAGCCGTTAATCATATTCAGCAATGTTGTTTTGCCAGATCCGTTTAGTCCAAGCAAACACCAATGCTCTCCTTCGTTTACTTTCCAGCTTATTTGTTCCAAAATTTTATTGTTATTTTGTTCCCACGAAACGTTATGAATGTCAATGATCACGATTAACTCTCCCGTCTGTTGACTTTTAAGTATGCTATAAATTTGACTTGGCATATAATATCGACCATTATAATAATACAACGATTCTCGCTTATGTCGAAACCGTTCCAGCTAATAATCACATATATATAATTGTTATATCAGGAGTGATCTGCGTATGAAAACGAATCAACTAAAGCAATGGGCTCATTTTTTTCTGACTTATAAATTTGCGCTCGATGCTGTAGAAACAAAACTTAACATTCTAAATGAAGAATTTCAATTTATTCATGATTACAATCCGATCGAGCATATGAAGACCAGAATCAAAGCGCCAGAGAGCGTCATGCAGAAGCTTCAGCGCAAAGGGCTCCCTATCACTCTTGAGGATGCCAAAGAGCATATTCGGGATATTGCTGGTGTGCGCGTAATCTGTTCCTTCTCTACCGATATTTATCAAATCGTCGACATGATTAGCAAGCAAAGCGACGTGCGCGTCGTTGAGCTCAAGGATTATGTCATCAACCCGAAGCCAAATGGTTATCAGAGCATTCATTTGCTTATTGAGATACCGGTCTTCCTTACCGATCGAACTGAAAATGTGCTTGTAGAAATTCAAATTCGAACGATTGCCATGGATTTCTGGGCAAGTCTCGAGCATAAGATCTATTATAAATTCAATGAGCAAATTCCGCTACATATACAACAGCAGCTCAAAGGCTCTGCCGATATGATTCATCTCCTGGATCGGGAGATGCTTGCTTTGAATGTGGAAGTACAAAAGCACCGTGAGCAAGCTCTAAAATAAAAAAAGCTCCATCCCGATTTACCGGGAAGGAGCTTTTTTTTATTCGGTTAGGTGATCGCGTAATAAAAAGGCACGATAATTAAATTTAACATTAATGCAATTGCTCCGATCGCCATAGACCAACCGCCTAGTCCGCGTGCGCCTTGTCGGTATGCTATAAAGCCAAGTACGACTGATGTTGCACCAATGAGTACAGGCCATAGAAACCAAGACGCAATTGCAAACACAAGTGATACCCATCCAAGAGCATAACCTCCGGACTCGGCATCAACCCGCTCTTCTCTCTCCTCATAACGGTCTTCTCTGCGCTCTGTATGAACCGCTGGATTGCTGATTGCAAAATCAGCAGCCATTTCTTCATTTACATCAATCAAGCGATCCGTCCCCACAACTGGATGGCTTGTTCGTTCCGATCGATCTCGATCATCCAACAATTGTTTATAATCGTCTTCATATTTACCCATCGACCTTCACTCCTTTGGTTTAAAGGTAAGGCAGCAAGTTGACTTTGATTGTTCAGCTTGATCTTGATGAAATAGTCCGAGGTCATCCGCAGCAAATTCTTCTTTAAAATTGGCGCCTGCATGTTGATCGATTTCGATGTTGATTTCACTAGCTCCACAATTATTGCCTTCTTTCCAGAAGTTGCAGTTAGCGACACTACAAGACACGCCTTTTGGCATAAAAAAAATCACCTCCACTATCAAGTTTCCCTGACCGGAGGTGATTCATTCTGCCTTATTTTTGTCCTTGCATACGACGCTGAGTCATGTAATCATTTTCGTAATACGCTAATTCATCACGCAGTTCTTCAAAAACCTTGGAAACACTAAGTACGATACCACGAGAATCACGATTCGGTTTAAAGCGGAAACGAATCGCATCTTGGCCAGTATAAGCATAACGGCCATCTTCAGAATAACATTCGTTCTTCGGATAGAAAAACGCGCTTACGCATTGATGGTAAACCTCATACAGCACGCGTTCCGCATAATCTGTATCAAAATTGGGCCGTCTGAGCAATACTCCCAGCTTTTCAACCGAGACTTCAGAAAAGACCAATAAATGTCTCAAATCGGATAAAAGGCCTTTGTAAAAAGTATGTGCTTCTTCTCCATCATCTTCGCCGGTTAATTGGGGCAAGGAATTGTTATTCAGAAACGGTTCCAGTTGGCTTAACGCATCCTTTAGCTTTGTGCGAGTTGATTCCGTTAGTGCTTTGACGTTGGCAGTTGGCATATAGGTAGTTCCCCTTTCATAATCCAAACACACGTAAAAACTACAATCATCACTATCGTACCACAAATTACATTTAAGTGGTACTGGCGATTCACGCTTTCGTTCGCATATTTTGAGCCTTGGAATCCGAACCTATAGATTAGACTTAGCTCTAATTAGAACGATCAATGGAGGGTTTCAGGCATGCATAGAAAATGGATTGGTGGCCTTACAATTTTAGCCTTAGCTGCTCTGCTTATACCAATGACGCCGATATTTGCCCCTAAAGACGTCAAAAAACCGCCGCAAACGTCTAGTTTTTCTGCAAAACGCGAGCATACGCTCAAAATTGCTGCGCTGCAATCCGATATGAAAGCGACAGCGATGCTTTGCTCCACGGAGTGCTCCAAAGATTTTCAGAAGCTGATGAGCTCCAGTATGGGATCAAAAAACGAAGCGGATCAACAAATCAAGCATATGATGCATGAGCATGCGCACATGGCTTATATTAGCTGGATTTCGGGCAATCGCAGCGTTGATCGAGGAGCCCTCCCACAAACAGAGGATCAGAAAGTGAAATCTTATGTTTCTGAAGCAAAATCACAAGTTAGCAAAGGGGCCAAGTTTGAATCCCCTTCTTTCACAGCCAAAAATGGCAGCCGTTATATGGTGCTGGGTGTGCCAGACTCCAAGCATAGTGGAATCGGTGTGGTCGGTGTCATCAAACAAGATATTTTGAAATCCGTAGAACATCATCAAATGCGCAACCTTAGACTTGTACCTTACCCGGCTGAAGGAAATTACAAAATCGAATCCGTGAAACCAAACTCAACGATCGATACGACTGTTCGTACTGGCGAGGATAACGGTAATGCCAGTCATTATCATGTTCGTGACGTCGTTGTACATTTCGTTAAGCCTCTTTCGGGCAGCGAGCTTGAACAGGTAAAACGCGATATAAATGCGGAGTGGGTTAAACAAGTCGGAGATACTTTTATTTTCCGCTCAAGAAATATTGAAACGGATCAGCTAGTCCGTTATTTCAAGCAAACGTGGAATACCGAATATACAGAACCACATTATTTGTATATGACAAATGAGAGCTCAGCCGCAATCGTTCCAAACGACGCTTTGTACTCA
This sequence comes from Paenibacillus sp. 01T431, assembly GCF_056398625.1. NCBI lineage: Bacteria > Bacillati > Bacillota > Bacilli > Caryophanales > Paenibacillaceae > Paenibacillus > Paenibacillus sp. 01T431. Next base: position 344,679 of record NZ_JBFTPT010000003.1, on the reverse strand, counting down.
GAGTACCAATGGAATTTGCCATCAATTGAGACGGAAAAGGGCTGGAGTTTATCTAAAGGCAGTGACAAGGTTATTATTGCTGTGCTTGATACCGGCGTGCAAAGCAATCACCCGGATTTGAAGGGAAAGCTTGCTGAAGGCAAAAATATTGTAGACGAAAATGCGGCTCCCGATGATGATGTTGGCCACGGAACCCATGTATCTGGCATCATTGGCGCTACCGTCAACAATAATGAAGGTGTTGCCGGTTTATCATGGTATAACAAAATTATGCCTGTTAAAGTATTGGACAGCAGCGGTGCAGGCTCCACTTATTCCGTCGCTCAAGGTATTATTTGGGCCGTCGATCATGGAGCCAAGGTCATTAATATGAGCTTAGGCAACTATGCGCAGGCAGATTTTCTTCATGACGCGATTAAATACGCCTATGACCATGACGTCGTCATGATTGCAGCCAGCGGTAACGATAATACGGATCGACCGGGGTATCCAGCCGCATATCCGGAAGTATTCGCTGTTGCGGCTACCAACAGCAGCAAAGAAAAAGCTTCATTTTCCAACTATGGCGATTATATAGACGTTGCAGCACCTGGCGACAGCATTGCGAGTACCTATCCTGGCAGTCAATATGCAGCATTGTCCGGCACATCTATGGCAAGTCCCCATGTCGCGGCATTGGCAGGATTGATTCGGTCCATTAATCCTGAGCTATCCAACGTTGAGGTTATGGAAATTATGAGAAAATCAGCTATAGATTTAGGCGCCAAAGGAAAAGACGATTATTTTGGCTATGGAGAAATCGATGTTGATAAAGCACTCCAAGCTGCTTCAAAATACGGTGGAGCGCTGCAAACTTATCCCGATCAGGTAAAAAGAAGGCTTGATCGGATTATGAATAAGTACGGGAAGTAATTCAGCAAACACAATAAAGCACCCATCGCATGCGATGGGTGCTCTTTGTTTTGTAAGTGTAAGGTCGTGCGGAAAGTTTGTCGTAAGCCGGGTTCTGTACTTCTGGTGGTCCAAACGGGAACGACCCTCCCACGATGAAGCGACAATCATCTATCTAGGCCGTACATTGCTATACGGCTCCAGCAACCAACCCGGACGCGCCTCAGGCTAAGGCTGCAGCTTAGGGGCTGCGGCGTCCTCTCGGTCTTGCTCCAGATGGGGTTTACCAGGAACGTAGTCACCTATGCTCCTCGTGGTCTCTTACACCACGGTTCCACCCTTACCTGTTCCGGCTAAAAGCCGGCCATCGGCGGTCCATTTCTGTGGCACTATCCTTCAGCTCGCGCTGACTGGACGTTATCCAGCATCCTGCCCTGCGGAGCCCGGACTTTCCTCTCGCGGCAACAAGGCCGCCAGCGATTGTCTGTCAAACTTTCCGTGGCATCGTTAAGTATACAAGGTATTTCACAAAAGCTCAACCCTCAATGCCATTCCAATCTAACAATAATTTAACTATACAAAAGTAAACGGTTCTGTGTTCAAGGAAGAAGCAACCGCTGTCGTTTCATATTTACTGCTCACAAGCTGTTCATTCAACCAATTTGCAACTTTCTGCTTCATCACTTTTTCAATGTTATGACCAGGGTCGATGATCGTCATTCCTGCAGCCAGCGCATCATGTGCCGTGTGATAATCAATATCTCCAGTAACAAGCACATCAGCGCCAGAAAATACAGCATGGCGTACATACTTGCCGCCTGCTCCACCGAGTACAGCGGCTTTGCGAATGACTCGGTCGAGTGCTCCAACGACTCTCACCGCTGGAACATCAAATAATTGCTTCGCTTGTTCTGCAAGCTCACCCAGTGTCTTCGGCTCGGCTAGCTTGCCGACTCTGCCCAGTCCAAACGATCTGCCCTTTAAATCGACTGAATATAAATCATAAGCAACCTCTTCATACGGATGTGCTTTGAGCATAGCTTGGACCGTTTTGCGGTGGACGCTGTGAGGCACGATCGTTTCAATCCGAATCTCATCAGCACGCTCCAGCTTTCCTTCCTCGCCAATGAACGGGTTCGTTCCTGGTCCAGGAATAAATGTTCCTGTCCCCTTTATATTGAAGCTGCAGTTGCTGTAGCTGCCAATTTTACCTGCTCCTGCGCGCCACATAGCCTCAAGCACTTGCTCGTGATGGCTCTCTGGTACAAATACAACAAGCTTGTACAGCTTATCCGTATGCACTTCCTCCAAACACTGGCGGTTATCCGGCACGATACCGATTAAATCAGCGAGCCAATCATTTATTCCGCCATCTGCCACATCAAGATTGGTATGTGAAATATAAACGGCAATGTCGTTTTTGATAAGCTTCTCGTATAGGCGCCCTGCCGCAGTTGATGTATCCAGCTTGGCAAGCGGCCGATATATGATCGCATGATGAGCGATAATAAGCTCAGCACCTTGCTCGATCGCTTCATCAACAACAGCATCCGTCACATCCAATGCAACGAGGATCTTCTTAATCGGTTTATTTAATGTGCCAAGCTGCAAGCCGATTTTGTCATTCTCAACCGCATAATGCTTAGGCGCAAGCTGCTCCATTAACTGGATCACGGTTTGTCCATTGGCAAGCATTGTAAAACCTCCTCAATCACGTTCATCTCCGCCTGAAACTGCTCGCGTTTACTCGCTGATTCAGCAAGATCAGATCCACCCAGCTGTTCACAAATACGCTCAAGCTTATTCAGCTCATGACGCCATTTTTTAAACAATACAGGTTGCGGCTCACGGAGCAAATACGGACCCATTTGCTTCAAAACACCAAATAGCTTGTCATTCGCCAACTTAACCTTCAGGAAGCTGCCATCATAAAGCTCGCTATTGCGCGCTTTAGCATCCGATACACGTATGGCGTGCATCACTTCATAAATTTTTCCGTCTTCTTCAAGAATGCTTTCTGCAGCCAAATACCAATTATGTTTCAATAGCCATTCGCGTACGACTTCTTCACCTACATTAGGCTGCAGTACAAGCTCTACAACCCCTTCTAGCTTGCCCGCCGCATGACCTGCCTCCAATATATCGCTCATAAGGCTGCCGCCCATACCGGCGATTGTGACCGTGTCAGCCTCACCAGGCTGAAGCACGTTCAGGCCATCGCCTTGCCGCACTGTCAAACGAGCAGTCATTCCAGCAGCAGCCCCTTGCTTCTTCGCTGCCTCATAGGGACCGAGGTTCAGCTCTCCTGCGATCGCTGTAGGGCACTTATCGATTTGCAGCAAATATACGGGGAGCATCGCATGATCCGAGCCTATATCAGCTACACGCGAGCCCGCGGTTACGTAATCTGCAATCTTCTGCAGACGCCTTGATAGTTTTAACATTATACAACCCACACCATCCATTGTTTTCGCATTGAAAATAATATTATGCCGCCTATCGCTATTTTGACAATGAGCTGCAGCTGCAACAAAATCGCATCATTTACGAACATGACCGAGTATAGCTCCGGCATAAACCACACGAGCGCGCAGGTTGCAAACAAAACAGCAGATACCGGCTTCGACCAGCGATGTACGAACCAACTGCTCCAGCCAAATAAACAAGCGATAGGCAGCCAGTACAGCTGCACCTCATACCATTTCGAATCCAGCATAAATTGTGACAGCAGCCACGCATAAACAAGTATAGCCGCCAACCATCCACTTAAATGAAGGGCAGGAATGCGAGCCTTTATTCCGTAAACAACCCAAAAGATCGAACAAAAGGCTAACAAGCCTGTTTTCCAGCCCCAATGATCAAAAGCATGCAGATTCAACATATACAATCCCCCGCCTAGAAGGAGGAGCATTCCCGTACTTGTTATTGCCAATCCAGCTGACTCATTGCGGCTGCGAAGTCGCTGTCCCGTAAGTAAAAAAACAGCCACCGCGCCGACCACAACAGCCATTTGCAATAACGGATGAAATTCGTTAAAATAAAGCACAACAAAGGAAATTAAGGTAAAAGTTCCAAATGTAAGTAGCCATTGCATACCTGTAGCTCGTTGTACTGCGGCGATTGCTTTTCCAACTGTATGATGCTGTTCTTTAGTTGTTTGGATCGTATCTTGATCAGCATACAAATTCAGCAGAAAGTCACAATATTGATCTGGCAGCAGCTTGCTTCGGCGCCAATGATCAATTTCTTTCACGATAATTTGCCGACGATCCTGATTCATAAAATCCCGCTATCCTTTCGGTCGACTTGTCTTGCCTGCACAAGTCCGTATGTATGAGGTTGGCATTTTAGAAAAAAGACCTCGCTGCACGAGCAGAAAGGTCAATATACTAAACATCAAGTTTTTTTATTCAAGGAAATCTTTCAAACGTTTGCTGCGGCTTGGATGACGCAGTTTGCGAAGTGCTTTGGCTTCAATTTGACGAATACGCTCACGCGTAACACCAAATACTTTGCCAACTTCCTCAAGCGTTCTCGTGCGTCCATCATCAAGTCCGAAGCGAAGACGAAGTACATTTTCTTCTCTTTCAGTCAATGTATCGAGTACGTCTTCCAGTTGCTCTTTAAGCAGCTCATACGCAGCAGCATCTGCTGGAGCAAGAGCTTCTTGGTCTTCAATGAAATCACCTAGGTGAGAATCATCTTCTTCCCCGATTGGAGTTTCGAGCGATACTGGTTCTTGTGCGATCTTCATAATCTCGCGAACCTTCTCGGTGCTTAGCTCCATCTCCGCAGCAATTTCCTCCGGTGTCGGTTCGCGTCCAAGTTCTTGGAGCAATTGACGTGATACTCTTATGAGCTTGTTAATCGTTTCCACCATATGAACCGGGATACGAATGGTTCGTGCTTGGTCAGCAATGGCGCGAGTAATCGCTTGACGAATCCACCATGTTGCATACGTACTGAATTTGAAGCCCTTCTGATGGTCAAACTTCTCAACTGCTTTAATAAGTCCCATATTGCCCTCTTGAATCAAATCAAGGAACAACATGCCTCTACCTACATAACGTTTCGCAATACTGACAACAAGCCGCAGGTTCGCTTCCGCAAGTCTACGTTTTGCTTCCTCGTCACCATTCTCAATACGTTGTGCAAGTTCAACCTCATCATCTGCAGAAAGAAGTGGAACCCGACCGATTTCTTTCAAATACATACGTACCGGGTCATTAATTTTTATACCCGGCGGCAAAGCTAGATCATCATCAAAGTTAAAGTCGTCCTGTTCGCGCTCTTGTTCTTCCCCTTGGGCAGCGAGTGGATTTTCTTCGTCATTTTCGTTCAGTACCTCAATCCCAAAATCATCGAGCTGTTCGAAAAATTCATCAATTTGTTCAGGGTCTTGATCGAACGGAGCCAACTTATCCATAATTTCTTTATACGTCAAAGATGACCTCTTTTTGCCTTGCTCAATCAATTGATCCTTCACATGATCCAGTTTTTGTTCGGTATCTAGTTCAGTATGTTGATCATTCGCCATATTCCGACTCCCTCCCCCCTAGAAACGATCTTCCTGTCGTCCTTTGAGCTGTCTCTCTAGGGTTATAATCTCACTTGCTATTTGTGCTGCTGCCAAAAAATCTCCGGTACGCTCAGCACGCACCATTTCTTCTTTCTTGCGTTCAATATCACGATACTGCGGTACTTTAATAATGTCTTGGATATATGCGTCCATCGTCGTATCATCGAACGGAAAGTCACCGTCCATCATCAAAATCGATGCAGCTGTACGTTCTAATCGGTCATCATGCAGCGTTGCAATAAAGCGGCTGACATCCGGATCATAGCCTTGGGCAAAATAAGCGTATAAATAAGCAGCAAGAGCTGCGTGATCCTCTACATTAAACGCATCGCCGAGTCGTTCATGAACCGATTGCGCTACCTCTCGATCCCGCATCATAACGTGCAGCAACCTTCGTTCTGCATGTGTGTAAGCAGGCATAAGAGTAGGTGGTCCAGACTTTCGGGGCTTTTCATTCCTACCATTATTCCACGAATTGTCGTTATTATCCCCTTGCGGTTTCTTTTTTTGCAGCTCCTGTCTAATTTGATGACAGTCCTGTTTCAAAGCATCCAGTGAGATTTCGAACTCTCGTGAAATTTCCTTCAGGTAGACTTCGCGTTCCGTTGAAGAATCAAGCTCTGCAACAATTTGTACCGCCTCAAGCAGATAGTTCTTTCTACCTTCTTCTTTTAGCAGTATATGGTTTTTCCTTGAATATATAAGCTTAAATTTTGTCACCGATACCGGCTGATCCATTATCTCTCGCAAGAAATGTTCCGGACCATATTCGCTTATATAATCATCGGGATCCTTTCCTTTCGGAAGCATCGCCACCGATACTTTGAGGCCTGCGCTTTCAAGCATCGGAATTGATTTGAATGCTGCTGCTTGTCCTGCATCATCACCGTCATAACATACAATGACTTCTTCGGCTTGCCGTTTTAGAATAGCGCAATGTTCTTCGGTCAAAGCCGTTCCCATCGTGGCAATTCCATTTTTTACGCCAGCGCTCCATGATTTAATGACGTCCATGTAACCTTCAAACAATACAACTTGCTTACTCTTTCGAATAGATGGCCGCGCATAGTGCAGATTGTAAAGTGTTCTGCTTTTCGTAAACAGCATCGTTTCCGAGGTATTCAAGTATTTCGGCTGTCCTTCGCCTATAATGCGACCCGCAAACGCGGTAGCTTTGCCGTCTCGATCCCATATCGGAAACATAATGCGATTTCGAAACCGATCCACATATCCACTCCCGTCAGATTTAGCCGAAAGCAATCCGCCTTTTTCCATCAATGCAAGATCAAACCCACGATTCGTTAAAAACCGGGCCAGCAAGTCCCATTCCTCAGGAGCGTAACCAATCATAAAATGATCAATCAGCTTATCACTAAGTCCGCGATCCCGCAAATATTGCTTTGCCGCTTGTCCTTGCTTCGTGTTATTCAGCACATGATGATATAACTTAATTGTCAGCTCATGCGCCTCAATGATCTTGGCTCGGTCTGCATCATGCGGCGTGGATTTCACTCCATCTGGTGATGCCCAGGTTACAGGCATTCCCGCATCCATCGCCAGCACTCGAACAGCTTCAGGAAACGAATAACCTTCCATTTCCTCAAAAAAACGAATAACGTTGCCGCCCTTACCGCAGCCGTAGCAATGGTAAATTTGGAGCTCCGGCGTCACTGTAAATGAGGGAGTCTTCTCCGAATGGAACGGACATAACCCCTTCATATATTTGCCGTGCTTCGTGAGATGAACATATTTCCCGACCGTCTCTACGATGTCATAATGCTTGCGAACCGCATCAATGACCTCTTCCGGTATTTTATTACCGTATGTCATCGTTCATCACCTTCATCCTAGTAACACGTAAATAATATTCGCTATACGTCATGGTTCTCCTGCTCATTTCGTAAAACTTTTGTCAACTTTTGTTGAAACCGTGCACGATCGTCGTTGTTCATCGCTTTTGGCCCTCTTGTTTTGCCTCCGGTACGGCGACGTTTCGCAAGTTCGTGTCTACGTTCCATCAAATAATCAATGTTCTCATCGGTATATTGTTCTCCGCGAGGAGACAATACGACAGCGCCTTTGCCGATTGCTATGCATGCCAGTCCAAAATCTTGTGTAACGACAATATCTCCACGCACAATATGGTTCACAATGTATAGATCGACAGATTGATTGCTTCGGTCCACCTGTACAATATCTACTCCAGGCTGAGGCTCCAGCCGATGGTCGTGAGAAGCAACCATAAGTACTGCTACAGAAAAGAGTCTTGCCGTTTCACCTATTTCCGTTTTTACCGGACATGCATCCGCATCGACCACAATGGTAGGTTTTTGTTGACGAATAGAAAATCACCGCTCGGTTTCAAATTCTTTTCCTATACTATTATATACGGCATAACTCTAAAAAATCCTTCCGCTTGACATTATGGCAAACGTACATATTCCATAATCAAACTTGCTGTCTCTTCAACGGCTCGATGTGATACGTCAATCACAACGCAGCCTAGCTGCTTCATAATAGTATCGGCATAAAGCAGTTCCTTTTCAATACGATCAGGAGTCGCATAAGATGCATTATTCGGCAAGCCAAGTGCTTTAAGGCGTTCTTTCCGTATTGTATTTAAGTATGGAACACCTATTGTAAGCCCGATTATTTTGCGTTTTGGCAGCTTAAACAATTCGTCTGGCGGCTTTAGCTCTGGGACTAGCGGCACATTAGCAACTTTGAACTTCTGATGCGCGAGGTACATCGATAAAGGCGTTTTTGACGTGCGTGATACGCCAACGAGTACAATATCTGCTTTTAGTACGCCGGATGTATCTCTCGCGTCATCATATTTTACCGCAAATTCTACAGCATCTACCTTTTTGAAATAATTCGCATCAAGCACATGATTAAGACCAGGCTCTTGACGTGATTTCCGCCCAGTCCGCTTCTCCAGCGTCTCGATAAAAGATCCCAAAAGATCGATTGCGGTAACGCTGTATGCCTCTGCAAACTTTTTCATGCTGTCGCGAAGATGCGGAATAACGAGTGTATAGATCACTATTGCATCAACTTGCTGCGCCTGCTCAATAATTCGCAGCAAGCCTGCCTCTTCCGTTACAAAAGGGGCTCTGCGGATATCGGTATGAAGTGGATGAAATTGCGCGATTGCTGCGCGTACAACAAGCTCCCCTGTATCACCAGCTGCATCGGAGACGACATATACGATTACTTCGGGATTAGAACGAGACATGATCTATCATCCTCCTTACGGACTCAATTACCAAACGAGCTTCGAGAAATCTGCGATAATCGCAATATCTTCTGCGATACCAGCAAGCGTTGACAATCGATTCGCACGAACAGCCTCATCAGGCGCCATGACCATAACATTCTCAAAATAGTTATGAATAAACGGCTTCAACGATGATAAAGATTGTACCGCTCTTGAAATATCTCCCTCATCAATCGCTTGTTTAAACGTTGGACGCTGCGCTAGCCATGTTTGATACAGCTCTGTTTCCACCTGTTCTGCGAACAAAGCTGGATCAACCGCTGCACCAGCAGCTTTGGAACCCAAATTGCTGACACGGTTAAACTGCTCGACAGTTAGCTTAAATTCAGTACGATCGCTGCTTGCAGCAAGCGCTTGAACGACGCTCGCACGCTCGATGGTCGATTTCAGATCTGCAAAACCAGAAGCCATAACGGCATCTACAACATCATAACGAACGCCTTGCTCGGACAATACGTTCTTAACGCGAAGCGCAAAGAAATCAGAAAGATCTTTGCGGATTTCAGCAGCGTCGCGTTTAAGGCCGCGGTTCTCATGTACGGATAGCGCAGCATCATACAAATCGTTTAGCTCCAGCTTCAAGCCGTGCGCCAAAATAATTTGAACGATACCTGCTGCTTGCCTGCGAAGGGCATAAGGATCTTGCGAGCCTGTCGGAATGATGCCGATCGAGAAACAACCAACGATTGTATCGATTTTGTCCGCTAAGCTTACGATGGCACCTGTTATTTCAGATGGAGCTAGATCTCCGGCAAAACGCGGCTGATAATGTTCATTAATGGCTTTCGCCACTGAAGCTCGCTCTCCTGCTTTTAGAGCATAATCTTCCCCCATAATGCCTTGCAGTTCAGGAAATTCATAAACCATTTGGGATACGAGATCGAATTTGCAAATATCAGCGGAGCGGCTAATGTCGCTGGACGTTTGCTCATCGATCAGCAAATGCTTGCTCAGAAGATCAGCTGTTGCACGAATGCGTCTTACTTTGTCAGCTACTGAGCCCAGTTCTTCGTGATATACGATATTCTCAAGCTTCGATAGAGCATGCTCTATCGTCAGCTTATGATCTTCTTCATAAAAAAATTTGGCATCCGAAAGTCTTGCGCGCAGTACTTTCTCGTTACCTTTCGATACTAGCTCGATCGACTTAAGATCGCCGTTGCGAACCGTAACGAAAAACGGAAGAAGCTCACCTTCGCTGTTGAATACCGGGAAATACCGCTGATGCTCACGCATCGATGTAATAAGCACTTCCTGCGGAATGTGTAGAAATGCTGGGTCGAAGCCGCCAAACAATACGTTTGGATATTCAACTAGAAAAACAACCTCTTCAAGCAAATCTTCCTTGATTGCAATCTCCCAGCCTTTTTCTTTGGCTAGACGATCGATCTGAGCTACAATCAGCTCTTCACGTTCGCTGACATCAGCAAGAACATGCTGCTCGCGCAGGCGCTGAGCGTATTGAGCAGGTTCTTGTACAATAGCATCATTGCCAAGGAAACGATGTCCGCGTGTTGTATTGCCAGTTTGTACCCCTGTAATTTCAAAAGGAATCACATCTTGACCAAATAGTGCAACCAACCACCGGATCGGTCTAACAAACTTTAGCTCATGATTGCCCCAACGCATGTTTTTCGGGAAAGACATCGAAGTAATCAAGCTGAGCAAGCCATCTGGCAGTACCGCTGCTGTGTCTGTACCGATGCTGCTTTTGGTAGCATAAACATATTCAACGCCAGCTAGTTCTTGGAAATACAGCTGTTCAGGCTCAACGCCTTGGCTTCTAGCAAATCCAAGAGCAGCTTTGCTCCAATTGCCTTGGTCGTCTTGAGCAATTTTACGAGAAGGGCCTTTAGCTTCTTCATTCATATCCGTTTGCTTCTCAGCTACGTCGTTGATTAGAACAGCAATTCGACGTGGTGTAGCATACACATTTACAGCGCCGTGTTCGATTCTTGAGTCCGAAAGCCACTTCACCATTTTATCCTTTAGCTGGTTCATCGCACCGCGCACGAACCGAGCAGGCACTTCCTCAAGTCCGATTTCAAGCAACAAATCTCTAGTCATGCTGCTCCACTCCTTTCTTCAGCAAAGGGAATCCAAGACGTTCTCTTTCCTCGTAGTATGTCGATGCGCATGCACGCGCTAAATTTCTTACCCGTGTAATATAGCCCGTTCTTTCCGTTACGCTGATTGCGCCGCGCGCATCGAGCAGGTTAAAGGTGTGCGAGCATTTTAATACGTAATCGTACGCTGGAAACACAAGATGATGCTCCATCGTTTTTTGAGCTTCCTGCTCATACATGTTAAATAAAGAGAACAGCATTGCTGTATCCGATGTCTCGAATGTATATTTGGAATGCTCATACTCTGGTTGTTTGAAGACGTCACCGTAGGTTACTCCTTCAACCCATTCCAAATCAAAAACATTCTCTTTTTGTTGAATATAAGAAGCCAAACGCTCCATACCATATGTGATCTCAACAGCGACAGGATTAGCATCAATGCCGCCAACCTGTTGGAAATATGTGAATTGCGTAATTTCCATGCCGTCCAGCCATACTTCCCAGCCTAAACCCCAAGCGCCAAGAGTTGGCGATTCCCAGTTATCCTCAACGAAACGGATATCATGCTCAAGTGCATCAATGCCTAGCTGCTTCAAGCTTTCCAAATAAAGCTCCTGTATATTGTCAGGCGATGGCTTCAAAATAACTTGGAATTGATGATGCTGGTATAAACGGTTTGGGTTCTCACCGTATCGACCGTCCGCTGGACGTCTTGATGGTTCCACATAGGCAACATTCCAAGGCTCAGGACCAATCGAGCGTAGAAACGTCATAGGGTTCATCGTTCCTGCACCCTTCTCAACGTCATAAGGCTGTACGAGAATACAATTTTGTTCAGCCCAGAACTGCTGCAAAGTCAAAATCATTTTTTGAAAATTCATAACTGACCCTCTCCTTCTTCCTCTGTTTTGTGTCCGTAAAAGCGAAGCAGGCAAAGGCGTTTATACGCAAAAAACTCCCGTCTCTACGCCTGCTCCCAGACGTAGGGACGAGAGTTGTAATCCCGCGGTTCCACCCTACTTGGTCAGCTCCTTAAGAGCAAACCCTCTTTGCTTGTATACGACTCCGGAGTGCCTTTTCATCGTTTTGACCGTCTGGGCTTTCACTTTCCCCAGCTCGCTAACCAAGTCGGCTTAAAACGATTACTTTCTCCATCACTGCCCAATATTCATATTGCATTATTTTATGCTTCTTTATGCCAATTGTCAAACATCGTTCCTTGGTATCATAATAAAGCCGCTAATGTGCACGAATCTCATCTGTATTTGCCGTTTTTCCATCACGTTTGCCGATAATATCTTTCATACCCGTATTCCCCATCATCAAAACACAAACTAATGCTAAGCCTGCGGGAACAATAGACCAAACAAACGTGGTTGAAACTGAATCTGACAAAGCGGCAACAATCTTCTCCATGACAGGAGCCGGTATTTCCGCACGCTTCTCCGGTGATAACAGCTCACGTGCATTTTCCGTCATCGGAGCCGCTCCTTCTCCACCTGCGAAAGCATCAGTCATACCCTTTGTAAAGTGGTTGCGCTGAATAATGCCGAATACCGTAATCCCTACTGTCATGCCTAATGAACGAATGAAGGACATCGTAGATGTGGCGCTTCCTCTTTGCCGCATATCGAATCCATGAATGGAGGACATTCCAAGCACAGAGAATGAGAAGCCGATACCAAATCCAGTTAAGAACATATACACGGACAACATAAACCTTGTTGTTTCCGGCGTAATGGTGGATAGCAAGAAAATACCTGTAATAAATATAACAGCTGAAATCATCATGACGCTGCGGTAGGACATTTTGTTGACTAATAAACCACCGAGCTGCGCCGCGATAACTGATCCCAAGGTCATAGGCAGTAAAGTTAAACCTGCACTGACCGCTGTTCCGCCGAATACGCCTTGGACAAACATCGGGATATATAAAGCTGCTGTAATAAACGCCGCTCCGTAGAATAAGCCCGCTCCCGTACTTGCTGCAAACAGTCTTTGTTTGAACATATTAAACGAAATAATTGGTTCTGCTGCCTTGGTTTCCACGAAAAGAAAGATGCCGAGTAAAACCGCAAAGCCAGCAAATAAACCAATAATTTGCGCTGAATCCCAAGCAAACTCAGTTCCACCGAGCTCGAGTGCAAACATGAGACAGACGATAGAGCCCACAAGTGTCGTTGCTCCCCACCAGTCGATCTTTTGCTTGGAATGAGAAAGCGACTCTTTGTAATAAATAACGATAAAAGCAAGTGCCACAAGACCAATGGGTACATTGATGTAAAAGATCCAGCGCCAATTGATATATTCCGTTAAGTATGCGCCTGCAAGCGGTCCAAACAAGCTTGAGGTACCAAATACAGCACCGAACAATCCACCCATTTTACCGCGTTTCTCTGCTGGAAAAATGTCAAATACGATTGCGAAGGCAATTGGCATCATCGCACCGCCGCCAATACCTTGAATAGCACGGTAAATGGTCAGCTGTGTTATCGATTCAGCCGTTCCGCAAAGAACAGAGCCGATTAAAAATAAAGAAATACCTAAAACGAAAAAACGTTTTCTCCCATACATGTCAGACAATTTCCCGAAAATCGGCATGCCTGCCATCTCTGTTACCAAATATGCAGATGTAACCCACACATATTTGTCCAAGCCGCCAAGATCGGATACAATCGTTGCCATTGCTGTCGATACAATCGTATTATCGATTGATGCGACCAGTATACCAAGCAAAAGTCCGGCCACAACAAAGCCCAGTCTATTTTGTCCTGTAGACATCAGGTCAACCCCTCCAATTACTATGAATCTCAACAACCTCATCTATCATAAATCAATTTCTTAGATGATGAAATCATGCAGAGGAATGAGCCTTCCCTCCGTCTTGAGACCGATAACAAACCAAAAGCACCCATTTCAAGAAATGAATTTCTTTACATCAATTTATCGAGCTGATCAAGAAAATTACGCGACTTCAACTGCATTCCTAAATGAGTATCTAACAGCTTACGCATAGCAATTTTCAGCTCTGCTTTTGTCTCAGGCTTCACTTGAATAGAACCAAGTCTTCTCATATCCATCCTGCGGAACAAACGAAGCAGCTTATAAGCGCCCTCCCCTAGCGAAACCGCATGAGGATCTTTGCCAGTACATCGTGAGCATAATATTCCACCCGCATAGGGAGAAAGTTTAAAAGGACCTACAACGTTACCGCAGCTTACACACTCATCAAGTGCAGGAGCATAACCAGACAAGTCCAAAATGCGCATTTCATAAAGATGAGAAACGATTTGCGGGTCTTTGCCTTCTTGAAGTGCAGAAAGACATGCTTTTAGCTGTTCAAAATGAAAGCCCGTTGCCTCGTCGTCCTGTATTGAACGATCCGTCAATTCTGCTACGTAAGAGGAATAAGCAGCCAAATCAAGCTTCTCACGCAAAACATGGTGAGATTCAATAATCTCACCATGATTAAGCGTGCCAAGCCCGCTGCTTCGGAAATAAACAAACTCTCCATATGTAAACGGTTGTGCGAGCGAAGAATGTTTGCTTTTCACCTTTTTCGCTCCGCGTATAAGTACACCCGCTTTTCCATTTGTCTTCGTCAGCAGTGTAACAATTTTATTGCCTTCCCCGTAATCCATGCTTCGCAGCACAATTCCCTCGACACGATACAACATAATGCAAACTCTCCCCTGAAAGCAGAAACGTATGTTTACCGTCCCATGGCGGCAAACATACGTTTAGCTGTTAAAAACACAAAAGCTCTATACTTGATCAACCGATTCAAATAATGCCATTGATACGTTAGACAGATGTGTCCTCAAGGTCCAGCTCGGCAAGCTCATCCTGATTTCCTACTAACGCATCGGAGCTGCCTTCTGCTCCGTATTGGTGTATTTCCTTGTATAACATGAAAGACTCGACATCCCCGGTCAACGTAAAATACTTCCACGAAAAATTCCGCATACGTATTCATCCCTTTCCGTCCCCTGAAATGCTGCTTCAGACGTTAATAGGATGCGATAAACCGCTCATGTCTATCCTTAACAAAATACGTCAATTATGCTTATTCGTTCCGGTAACCAAGATCCTTCAGCACACGCTCCTGATTGCGCCAATCCTTCTTCACTTTTACCCAAAGCTCAAGAAAGATGCGTGAGCCAAGGAGCGCTTCGATATCTTTTCGCGCTTGTTTGCCAACTTCCTTCAGCAGATCGCCTTTTTTGCCGATGATGATCCCCTTCTGAGAATCACGCTCTACAAAAATAACAGCGCCGATATAGACGACTCCATTTTCCTTTACGCGCATATCCTCAATGGTCACTGCGATTGAATGCGGAATCTCCTCACGCGTCATATGCAATATTTTCTCGCGAATAAGCTCCGAACAAACAAATTGCTCAGGGTGATCAGTAATTTGATCAGCTGGATAATACTGTGGTCCTTCTGGCAAATAACGAGTCAGCTGTTCAAGCAAGGTTTCCACATTATTGCCCTTAAGCGCTGAAATTGGGATAATTTCCGCAAATTCATGCAATGCATTATATTGTGTAATCATCGGCAGAAGCTGTTCAGGCTCTACTTTATCGATTTTGTTCATTACTAGGAAAACAGGTGTTTTCACTTTTTTCAGCTGTTCAATAATAAAACGGTCACCGCCGCCTAGTCCCTCTGACGCATCGATTAGAAAGAGCGCTGCTTCCACTTCACGAAGCGCGCTTTCCGCGGTTTGCATCATATAATTCCCAAGCTTGGATTGTGGTTTATGAATACCAGGTGTATCAAGAAACACAATTTGTGTGTCATTTGTCGTATAAACACCATGAATTTTATTCCGTGTCGTTTGCGGCTTATCTGACATAATCGCAATTTTTTGACCGATAAGATGGTTCATCAGCGTTGATTTACCAACATTTGGCCTGCCGATTATAGCTACGAAACCGGACCGAAATTTTTTGTTGCTGCGTTCATTTGATGTTTTTTGATTCATATTCTTGTTTAACGCTCCCTATTATCTAATGAAGCCGGCGTGAAGGCACCCGGCAATATGCCTGAAACGGTTGAGATCGTCCATTGACCTTTTAAATTCCCCATAATGACAGGCATTTCTGGTGAACATAGCTCAACTAGAACCTGGCGGCAAACGCCGCATGGCGCGATTGGAGTATCCGTATCGCCAATAACAGCTATTGCTTGGAATTGTCCTGGTCGCTTTCCATCCGCTACTGCGCGATATAATGCGGTACGCTCCGCACAGTTTGTTGGACTGTAAGCTGCGTTCTCTATGTTGCAACCATAATGGACTTGGCCCTCATCGTCAAGCAGTGCTGCTCCAACCTGAAAATTTGAATAAGGAACGTATGCTCTTGACATCGCTTCCTTAGCCGCATTCATTAGCGAAGTGTAAGACTCCGACAATCCTTCAAAAACCACCATAAATATCCCGCCATTCCCCGTTTTTTAATCCATTATTAAATGCCATAAGGGCGGCCCAAGTATGAGCAGCCCTATAATTGCAGAAATTGCAGCAGCAACTAACACCGCCCCAGCAGCAACATCCTTAGCAGCTTTAGCTACTGGATGAATATTGGGGCTTGCTAGATCAACCGCCTGTTCAATTGCCGTATTTATCATTTCAGCACTTATCACGAGGGCGATCGCCATTAAAATAATCGCCCATTCAAGCGGCTTAAGTGATAGCATAAATCCTAAACAGCACACCACTGCGGCGGCAATTGCGTGAAACCGCATATGACTTTGAGTCCTAAGAGCATAACCTATGCCGGATATTGCAACTGCGAAACTAGATATAACTTTTCGCATTAACGAGTTAAGCCAGCCTGCTGCAAAATCGCTTCTTGCTTAGCGGTCATTTCGGCTTCGGTTTCATCATCCTGATGATCGTAACCGATCAAATGCAAAAAACCATGTACAAACAAAAAGCCGATTTCGCGTTCCAAGGAATGACCGTACTCCTCGCTTTGAGCAAGAGCCGTATCCACGCTTATTATAATATCGCCAAGCATGCCTGAGATCGGGTCCTTCTCATCCTCGCTGTCCACTTCAAAAATAATATCAAGCTCATCCACGCCATCTTCTTGCATAGCGAATGACAATACATCGGTTGGACGATCAATTCCGCGATATTCACGATTCAGCTGATGAATTTCCTCATCGTTTGTGAATGTTAAAGACACCTCACCATCGGAAATGCCTTCCGCTTCACCAGCCAATTGCAGCAATTGCTCTATTTTTGTAATCCAATCCTCGGGTATTTCCAGCTTTTCCTGCTCATTGCTCCAACCGAGTTGCAAGCTCATGACAAACGCTCCTTTGTTTTCACATCATCCGGATATTCAATACGTGAATGGAAGATGCCAATTACGCTTTCCTTTAGTGAATGCGCAATTTTGTCCAGCTCCTTCAACGTTAAATCACATTCATTGTATTGATTGTCATCCAGCCTGCTTTTAATAATTTTGTTAATCATTGCTTCTACCTGCTCTACTGTCGGGTTGCGAAGGCTGCGAACCGCTGCTTCCACGCAATCAGCAATGCCAACAACAGCCGCTTCCTTTGACTGTGCCTTCGGACCAGGATACCTAAAATCATCTTCCGTAAACGCAGGTTCGACACCTTGTTCTTCCGCTTGTTTTATCGCTTTGTAATAAAAGAATTTCAGCGATGTTGTTCCATGGTGCTGTTCTGCAATATCGCGAATCGGCTTAGGGATATTATGCCCTTTAAGCATATCGACGCCGTCTCTCGCATGAGCAACAATGATTGATTTGCTTAACTTAGGATCAATCGTATCATGCGGATTTTCAATATTGGATTGGTTTTCGATAAAATAATTCGGCCGCTTCGTCTTCCCAATATCGTGGTAAAACGAGCCAACCCGGCATAATAAGCCGTCTGCCCCAATTGCTTCTGCTGCCGCCTCTGACAAATTGCCCACCATTACGCTATGGTGATAGGTTCCCGGCGTTTCAGTCAACAGCTTGCGAAGCAGCGGGTGATTGGGATTCGAAAGCTCTACAAGCTTAAGCGCAGATAAAATGCCGAATGTAACTTCAAAGAACGGCATCAAGCCAATGACGAGCACCGCAGTAATCAAACCGCTAGCAAACGCAAAAGCAACGGAGTAGATAAAATGAGCACGTTCCAGCTGTTCAGACAGCAGTAAAATGGATAAAACGGACAAGGAGCCAAATAAACTCACCATTATTCCGGCCTTCAATATTGTTGATCGCTGACTCGCTCTATGAATCGAGAAGATGGCAGCAAACGAAACGACAATAATGACAAAGCCATACTGGAAATCAAAAATTTGATGCTGGCTCGTGTTCAATATAATACTGCCCATTATTGCAAATATTATGGAGCTGATCATGGCTAGATGCATATCTAGCAGCAAGGTAATCAGCATCGTTCCGAGAGCAGCAGGAGCCAAATAACCCGCATAAGGGGCAGCATCCGTCTGCGTCAACGAAGTAATCTCCATCGTAATAATATTGATCAGAAAGATGAGCCACAACATCAAAAGAGAAGAGTTGTTATATTTGGGCTTTATCCCATTGATACTTCCAGACTGATGCAAATACGCGTAAATGACGACGATAAACATCACAGACATGATTAGCAATCCAAACTGCGGCCAATAAGTCTTACGATCCTGCAGCAGCGAAGAATCAACGAGCAGCTTGTACAATTCAGGCGTAATCGTCTGACCGCGCTTCACGATCAGCTCACCTTCTTTAATTACGACAGGCGGCGTGTTTTGCTTAGCCTGCACTTTAGCCTCGTCCGTCGCTTCCTTATCCAGAAACTTGTTTGGCATGATGGCAAATCTCGCAAGCTCCTGCACAATTTCTCTGCTTGTCCGGCTGGATAGCGAGCTTGCATTAACAAGTTCCGCAACCTGTGTTCGAGCGGTTTCCGCATCACGAAGCTGCTCTACTGTCAGTTTACGCACAATATCCCGAGCTACATCGCGCATCTCGGTTAGCGTTTCTGCTGTTAGATTGGGCATCTTGTAAAAGGTTTCTTCCGGAATGGTGTATTGCTGCTCCTTCGCAATAAGCGCCATTTCCTCAAGCAGCGTGTTGTTATACGTTCCACGGCCCTTATTCAGCTTAACAAAGGTATCAATATACTCCGAATAACGGCCTGGGATTTCATTGCGATAAATATCAATCTTATTTTGCAAAGTTACTTGGTCGTCCTGATTCAGCTGCTCTATTCGAACAAAGATTTGGTCGACAAGCACCTCGTTGCGTAGCGGTACTATCGAATAGATGACATCGACTTTCTCGGCTGCATCCTCTTCCGCTTGTCTAGTCGCCTTCTCGTCTTTAATTTGGAAGGGCGCTTTGATATCCTTCTCGCTTACAGCGCCCTCCTGAATATCATAGGTTTCAGGAACGAGATGCGGAGCTAAGCTGAAATAGAATAGCAGCACAAACATCAACATCAGCACCCAGCGAACGGCTGCACTCTGCTTCCAACCCGCCGTTTTGGACGGCCGCAAGTTCCCTTGTTTTCCGGTCTGGTTTTGGTTCATGCAGCAGACATCCCTTTCTAGGCTTTGTTTTCAGCATCCCAGTTGTAGGCAACAATAATCTTTTGAACGAGCGAATGACGAACGACGTCTTGCTCTGAGAAAAGGATGATGCCAATTTCCTCTATGTCTCTCAGAATCCGCTGAGCTTCAATTAAGCCTGAGTTTTTGCCCCTCGGCAAATCGATTTGCGTAACGTCTCCCGTTATAACCATTTTAGAACTAAATCCTAGTCTTGTTAGAAACATTTTCATTTGCTCAGGCGTCGTATTTTGTGCTTCATCCAAAATAATAAACGCATCGTCAAGCGTTCTGCCCCGCATATAAGCAAGCGGAGCAATTTCAATCATACCGCGCTCAAGCGCTTTGACCGTCTGATCAGGTCCAAGCACATCATGCAGTGCATCATACAAAGGACGAAGATAAGGATCGACCTTCTCCTGCAAATCGCCTGGCAAAAAGCCGAGATTTTCTCCCGCTTCTACGGCAGGTCTCGTAAGAACAATTCTTTTTACCGAGCCTTCCTTCAAAGCAGCGACAGCGAGCACAACGGCCAAATATGTCTTACCTGTTCCGGCTGGACCTATTCCAAACACGATATCCTTCTTGCGGATCGTCTTCACATAATGGCGTTGACCGATCGTCTTTACCCGAATCGGCTTACCACGGAAGGTAGTTGTAATTTCTTTCTTAAACAAGTCCAACAGCTCTTCTGCCTGCATCGATCTGGCGAGCTCAAGTGCATATGCAACATCACGCTCTGATGGCTTATAGCCCCCGCGAACGAGCTGTAAGAGCACATTGTATAGTTGTTCTAACGAATCAACCTCTTCTACAGGACCTGATATGACAATTTCCGCTTCACGCGATGTAATCGAAGACTCTACTTGCGCTTGAATGAGACGCAAAAAATTATCCTGTGGTCCGAACACTCCAAGTCCTTCCGCTGCGTTGCCGAGCGGTATCTTTACTACTTTCGTTTCAATTTGCAACAATCCTCATTCTCCCTGCATATGGACTAGTGGCATTTCCTTAACGATAGATTGCTCGACTTCAAAAAGAACTTTCATATAAACTTTACCATTGTCCGCCTTTTCATGCAAAACAATTTCATCGCGGATGACTGCATCGCTGCCTGTTTTAAGCAGCAATTTGGCTTTAGCCTGCAGAATGCCGACGTTCTTCGCTTCTTCTTCGGTAAGCGTGCGGTCTTCCATACGGGTTTCCATTATGGTCTCCTTCATTCTACCAATTGGAAGAGACCAATTGCGCCAGGAAACCTTCTCCTCATGCTTAATCGATTCGGATTTTCCGAAAGCAGAATCACCGTACCCGCTAAGCTGAAGCGCTCTCGAGCCGATGACTGCAAACCATTTCGTCTCTTTATCTCCAGTATACACCTTAACCTGTTGAACAAGCGGTGAAGAAATTTCAAATTCGTACCAAACAAGCCCACGAACATTGCCCTTGGCAACGACAGTGCGCGAATTCATTTCTCCCCCAATCGTTCCCGAGATCAAAATTTGGTCTTTTTTCACTTTCGTATTTTTTCGAACGACGGGCCGTCCCGCCTCTGCTATAATTTCGGTAACTACAGCATCATCAGATGCCACCAAATGTCGAGGTGTATTCAAGGAAGCCTTATCCGGTATCGTTGATTCAACCACTTGAATAATAACCTTTGTCCCCTTTTTCTCCACACCAACCCAGGTTGAGCCTGGAAGCTTGCGAACAAGCTGCTTGGACAGCACATCAGCATCGGTTAAACGGAAAGACCACTGCATAGGATATAAGCCTTCCTCTTTGGCAGCAGCCCTTATTTGATCCTCCGTCAGCTTGACATTGCCTTGCACTTCGATGCTCCATACGAGCGAGGACAGCATAAAGATAATCGCAAAAAACAACACGATGCCAGCCGCAAACAGCTTTCTGCGCTCTGCTTTGACAAGCAGAAAAGGCAATCCTTTGCGCTTCGTAACATGAACACGACAGCCTGTCTCTTTTAAATACGGACGAAGGCCAAAAAAATCACTGATTGACAGCTCACATTCAAGCAAGCCGCTGCTTGTCCATCTGATGGAAGACAGCTGCAAGCCGCCAGCCAGCGCTCGGTTGACGAGCTGCTCAGGTTGTCCCCCCCGAATATGAATGGTGACCATACCCTTTAACCAATTTGCACCTTGTCCGCTCACGTCCATTCCCCTCCATTACCTCAGCTATTAATATAGAAAATCGCCTTATCTATTTCATGGAATCAATTGAATATTCGTAATTTGTCCCTCAATAAACACTTCTTCTGTCCAAATGGTGCGGATAACTAGAGAGCTTCCCGTAACCTCCAACTGGCCTTTGCTTAGTGCGAGTCTCAATCGCTCACTAGAGAAATGAACAACACCACGATGGTTCTCGATATATAATTGGCAGTCTCCAATCATTGTTAATCGCGGCAAATCAAATACGACATCATGCGGCATATCAAGCAGCTCTGCTGTCATTTTGCGAAATCTCTTTTTTATGTGGCGCATGTACGATTCTTTGCCTCCTTCAAGGTTTGCTAAAAGTAAAGCAAAGGAATGGCGATTTTCATGTACTGTACCAAAATATGCGAACCGCTCGATAATTATGGCTCCAAAATAAAAAAACCGCCTAAGCGCAGCGCTTAGGCGGTTTAAATTTATTTTCGAAAAGGTTTTTTCGAGCGAGGCGGTCCTAATACTTCGGCCCAAATAACTGCTTTCCGCAAATCATCGGATCGAATGGATGCTGTGTTGATGCTCTGGCTTCCATAATTGCGCTGTGCTGCAACCTGTGCTGTTTCTTTGTTAGCTGCTGCTCTTTGAAGCGCGCGCTGCAGAGAAGCTGTTTGCGGCGCTTCTGCGCTCTCTCTGCTAGAACGTGTCGAATTCATATCAGAAGAACGCTCAACGTCAGTTACAGAGCGATAAACCGTTCCTCCAGCTGCCTGCGGCGGTTGCGGTTGCGGGCGCTCTACCTCTCGCTCCTGTTCTCCGGACTGCGGGAACAATGAACGCGGCAGCCCTCCGCCGCCAAAGTCAGGCATTTGACCAGGCTTCTTCTTCGCGCCGGATTTGCCGAATATCGAAGCCAGCGCACCCAATATAACGACAACGATAAATATGTTATTCATCAGAAATTCTATAATCTTCAACTTGCCTTCACCTCCAAGGCTCAGTTACGTTGATCCTACTTGATCCGACCAAATAACTGAGCCATCGACTTTATCGGCCGTCTTTAATGTCCGTAGAACTGTCCTGCTTGCCGATAGAGCTGCGCATATGGGTATCCGCTTCGATGTTTTTCAAGTTCATATAGTCCATAACGCCAATTTTCCCGCTTCTAAGCGCTTCAGCCATGGCAAGTGGAACTTGTGATTCCGACTCTACTACGCGCGCTTCCATCTCAACGACTTTTGCTTTCATTTCCTGTTCGTGAGCAACGGCCATCGCACGGCGCTCCTCGGCTTTTGCTTGAGCGATTTTTTTGTCCGCTTCCGCTTGTTCCGTTTGAAGATGTGCACCAATGTTTTTGCCTACATCAACGTCCGCGATATCGATTGACAATATTTCAAACGCTGTACCTGCGTCAAGCCCTTTGCCAAGCACAGTGCGAGAGATCATGTCCGGATTTTCCAAAACGTCTTTATGTGAGCCAGCAGAACCTACAGTCGTTACAATCCCTTCACCAACACGAGCAATGATAGTTTCTTCACCAGCACCACCGACTAGGCGTTCAATGTTGGCACGAACTGTAACACGAGCTTTTACTTTCACTTCAATACCATCCTTCGCAACCGCAGCTACGATTGGTGTTTCAATAACGCGCGGATTAACGCTCATTTGTACGGCTTGTAGTACATCACGACCAGCCAAATCGATAGCCGCCGCGCGTTCGAATATAAGTGGAATGTTCGCACGTTGCGCTGCAATCAACGCATTGACAACCCGATCGACGTTACCGCCTGCCAAGAAGTGACTCTCAAGCTGGTTTATGTTAAGTCCCAGCCCTGCTTTTGTTGCCTTAATTAACGGGTTGACGATTCTGCTTGGTACGACGCGGCGAAGACGCATGGCAACGAGCGTAATAATTCCAACTCTAACGCCCGATGCTAATGCAGATACCCACAGCATAATCGGGAAAAAGCTTAAGAATACGGACAGTACGATAATAACAACGACAGCCAAAATTAAAAAAGATACGATAGGATCCATTTGTTCCAACCTCCATTTGTATATTCGTTTTCTCTATTTTGTTACTTCTTTGACAACGACCCAAGTACCTTCCGCTTTAATGACGGTCACCGTTCGGTTCGTATCGATAAACTCACCAGAGGTAACGACATCAATTCGCTTGTCATTAATAACAATTGTTCCTGCCGGTCTCAGCGGAGTAATTGTTGTCCCTTGCAATCCGAGCAGTGAATCCTTTATATCCGCAGAAACAAAACCTTGCTCCGTTGTCAGCTTCTCGCGCAATATAAATTTGTTCCAAATACCTCTGGATTTGTTCATTCTAATAAAAATAACGATTAGAATGGTGGCTACAACTAACGCAATGACGATCGATATGAAAGCCGTCATTGGGTCTGAAGCTGCGGTAACGACTCCTGCTACCAACGCAGCACTGCCGAGCAAGCCCAAAATCCCAAAGCTTGGTACAAACACCTCGATTATGAGCAAGGCTATTCCAATTACGAACAGCACGACCGACTCCATACCGGCAAATCCAGCAACATAGTGGCCAAAGAAATAAAGGGCAAACGATAATATTCCAACAACGCCCGGTACTCCAAAGCCTGGAATGATCATTTCAATAACGATACCAGCAATGCCAAGTATGAGCAAAATCGTCATAACGATTGGATTGAGCAGCCATCTAGCTACATTTTCCGCAAGTGACGGAACAACCTCAATTTGTGTTCTGCCTTCCAAGCCCAGCCATTTGACTGCTTCATCAACGTTTGCTGCTGTATGCTCAGAGTATCCGACTTTCTCAGCTTCACTTGCTGACAGGGTAAGAATTTCTCCCTTCAGCTTATCTCTGCCAAGCTTGTCTTTCAGCTCCACCATTGCATTCGGATCCGCCATAGCGACAGCGATACTCTTGTCGCGACCCTGCAATCCTGCTGACTCACTCATTTCAGAGGTCCAATAGGAAATCGTTTTGGGATTATCCTCTAATGTCCCTGAGCCATCCACTACAGCAGCTGCACCAATCGTACTGCCCGGCTGCATGATGATATTATCAGCATTTAAAGCAATATAAGTGCCTGCTGATACGGCTTTCCCCTCAACAAAAGCCGTAGTAGGAATGGCGCTCTCCCTTATAAGATGACCAATTTCCTCTGCGTTTACGACTTTGCCGCCAAGCGTATTAATAACGAGAATCACATGCTCAGCTTTTGCTTCCTCAGCTTCTTTAAAGGCTCTCTCCAAAAAGGATTGAAGCCCCGATTCCACCGTTTGTTTGACGGGAATCACATACACTGCTGGGCCAACTTCATTTGCTGCCTTTGCTTTCCCCCCCGGTGAACCAAATAATGCTGCAAGCGTCACCATTAACACCGCTGCGATCAATGCGATTGGAGTGGCGGACATACTTCTTCGCCATCGATTCATGTGCAAGAAGGTTCCTCCTTTTTTTCGTGTTTGCTTTCTACTACGTTTGACAAATGAAAACGTTTCAGGCAGCCTTCTCCATATCATACCATTTACACTTGAAACGTACAAAAAAACACCCCCGTTAAGGGGTGTTTTGTGAGTCCGTATGTTTAGTTAGTTGAGATGTTGCTGAACGAGCTGATTTACTAGTTTACCGTCAGCGCGTCCTTTTGTTTTAGGCAAAAGGGCACTCATAACTTTTCCCATATCGGCTTTGGAAGAAGCACCGAGTTCATGGATGGTCTGCGTTACTATCTCTTGAATCTCTTCTTCAGTCAGCTGTTCGGGAAGGTATTGACTAATAATTTCAATTTCGACCACAAGACCCGCTACTAAATCATCGCGGCTGGCTTTTTTAAATTCTTGGAGGGAATCTTTACGTTGTTTGATTTCGCGACTCAATATATCAAGCACTTCGTTATCGTCCAATGGACGCTTGAGATCGATTTCCAAGTTTTTCACTGACGCGCGCATCATACGAATAACGGAAAGTTTAAACTTGTCCTGATTCTTCATGGCTTGCTTCATATCATCGGTCAATCTTTCGCTCAGGTTCATTATGGAAGGATCCTCCTAAAACTTTCTCTTGCGCGCAGCCTCAGACTTCTTCTTGCGCTTTACACTTGGCTTTTCATAATGCTTGCGTTTTTTCACCTCAGCTAGAACACCATCTTTAGCGATGGAACGTTTAAAGCGGCGAAGCGCAGCATCAATAGTTTCGTTTTTGCGAACTTTAGTTTCAGACACCAGTTTTCCCTCCCTCCGAAACAGACCGTCCAGAGCTATAACACGGTTTATCAAATTTCATTATATGTCAAACCAAAAGGCAGTGTCAACTTTAGATATCTACAACCCGAGAAGAAAGTTTCGTTCCCCCCAATACATGGATATGCAGATGATAAACAAGCTGTCCTCCGTCGGCATTAACATTGTTGACCAGTCGATAGCCTGACTCCGCAATTCCTTGTTCCTTTGCGATTTGACGAGCTACCGCGAACATCTCGGCTATGACCTCGTCATCTTCATCGGTAACATCATTCATCGTTGCGATATGCTTCTTAGGAATGATAAGAATATGTACAGGAGCAGCTGGCTGTATATCGTGGAATGCGAGAATTCTGTCATTCTCAAATACCTTCTTCGAAGGTATTGCACCCTCGATTAATTTACAGAAAATACAGTCCATAGGTTTCACCCCCTATTCGCTTTCCTTACCATATCATACCGAAATTTTAGCCGCTCGTCCAATCATTAAAGATAACCCGCAAAAACTTCGAAGGCACCCTTCCAAAAAAACGACAGAATCCATGCTGCTACTTCGAAATCTCAGCTGATTTTTCCTTCATAACAGCCTGCATCTGTTCAACAAGCTGAGCCCATTCAAGCCCGCTGGACAATCGAATAATTGCAATGCGGCTCTCCCCGATATTTGCATTAAAACCACTCATAATACCTGATATGGTTTCAAACGCACTTTTTAATCCCTGAATGTACGCTGCATCGGTTTCGTTCAGAGCACCATCATAGTGACCAATCGTTTGCAAGCCTTTAACGACATCAGTTACATAGGCTGAGGTAAGCTCTTTATTGATTTTTTCCGGCTCTGCATTCACGCTTGCTGCTTCTGCAGTAAATTCCACCAAAGCATGGCCGCTCGCAGCTGCTTGACCTGAAAGAAATGCAATGGCATACCGTTCGTCTAAAGTTTTACTTTGAAGCAAAGCATCCAGCTGCGGAAGCATTTTTTCTACATAATCTTTAGAACCAATCGCTGCTTCAAATATTTTTTGGCCTTTTACATAATTGTTTTCTTGTTTATTTTGTAAAAATTGCGAGTACAAAAAAACATTGCCGATTAAGCTGAATACAAGAATAACGAGAGTTATCGGCAGCGCGATAGAGCGTTTGCCCGTTTGCTGTGGTTCCAACTTCACAGCCTCCTTTTAGATTTGGTTAGTTCTCTTAAGGTAAACGGATTGACCCCCGTCAAAGAAAAAGACATGGCTCTCATCCACTTTTCTCCCGAGAACAGATTCGATTGCTTCGGCATACAGCTCCAGCTGGAAACGATGCCGCTCCGCTGCTTCCACCCATTGCTCCTTATAAATTCGATCCGTCTTATAATCGAGCAGTACGACGCCAGCAGCATCCTCGAACAAACAGTCTATTACCCCTTGAATCAATATCGGCTCATCTAGATCTGAATTCGGATAAACACGTTTAGCAGGGAACATGCAGCTGAACGGAACCTCTCTTCGCACCCAGTCAGCGTTTAACAACCGCTGTCCCAGCTCGCTTCGGAAAAAAGCTGCGACGTTCGGCAAATCGATTGCCTCCGATTGCTTTACTGTTAATAAACGCCGTTCAATCATATGATCAAGCGTTTGTTTAAGCATCGGTTCATCTATTTCCTCTGTGAGGGAGACAAGCTGCATAAGCAAATGATTAACAGAGCCCTTCTCAGCTGCTGTAAGCGACTTTTCCTCCATAAAGGCTGGACGTCGCAGTCGGAACGTATACGATGCTTCTGGAGCAGTTGCAGCTTCTTGAAGATGTGTATTCGCCTGATGCTGATTCAGCTCGTCCAATGGAACCGCATCCTCCTGCTCCTCCGAATACAGCCTCTTCATTTCCGTAACCGATGTTTTGGCAGCGAGTGCCGCAGCTTCTTGATGCGGATAATGCCATTCCAACCGCTCACGCAGCTCATCATCTGCTTCTACATGCTCAAGAAGCGAAAGTGAAGTAACCGCTTGAAGCCGATCTTCCTTGTCCTGGTCCTGCAGCTCCGTCTCTGACGCTGCTGCGGCTTCAGTGCCAAATATAGAAGCAGAAACAACACCAGCATGCCAGTTCGGAGCATTGTAGTCAGCCAGCTGACTGTCATTGATTTGCCTAGCCGCTAGCGGACCTAGCCAATCGATAAATGAGCGTGCGGCAGCAACCCGGAAATCAGTCATTTTACCTGAAGCATCGACGGAAGAAAGCCATCGCTTAAGCTTGGCTTCGGCATCCGCTACAGTCGCGACGAGAAACATTTTTTCCTTTGGCCGGGTTAGCGCAACATACAAAATACGCATTTCCTCTGCTAGCATTTCTTTACGCATGGCTCTTCGGATAGCCAAATAAGGAAGTGTAGGATAACTAATGCGAAGAGCAGGATCAACAAAACGAGGCCCGAAACCGAGCTCTTTGTGTTTCAAGAACGCACTTCGCACATCCTGCTGATTGAACAGCTTGCCTAGACCTGCTACGAATACAACCGGAAATTCAAGCCCCTTGCTCTTATGAATGGACATGATGCGAACGACATCCTCTTGTTCGCCGAGCGCTCTTGCAGTACCCAAGTCGCCGCCGCTATCGCGCATACGTTCGATAAATCTTAGAAATCGAAACAAACCGCGGAACGAGGTCGCTTCATACTGCCGAGCCCGGTCATGCAGCGCACGCAAATTCGCTTGACGCTGCGTCCCTCCCGGCAAGCCGCCTACAAAATCGTAATACCCGGTCTCGCGGTAGATTTCCCATAGCAAATTAGCAAGCGAGCCCTGCCTTGCTTCCTCACGCCAGCGATCCAAGCTGTCCAAGAAAAGCGAAAGCTTCCTGCGCGTGTCCTCATCCATAAACAAATCGCCTGCTGCTTGAAGAACCGCATCATAATACGTTGATTTCGCAGATTGGATGCGTATTCTTGCAAGTTCCTCACCGTTTAATGCAAATAATGGCGATCGCAATGCAGCCGCAAGCGGAATATCCTGATACGGATTATCGATAACTCTTAACAAGGAAAGCATCGTCTCGACTTCCGTCGCTTCAAAATAGCCGCTGCTCAGCTCCGCATATGCAGGAATACCGCTTCCTTGCAGCTCCTCAATGATAATTGGCGCCCACTGCTGGGTCGCTCTTAACAAGATAACGACATCCCGCCATTGCATAGGTCGATTCTCACGCCGTTTGCCATCATAAACCTGGAATCCGCTGTCGATAAGAGATTGCAGCTGCTGAGCGATCCAGCGCGCCTCCAACTGCGCCGCCTTTAGCTCGGAAGCTGATTCGAGGAGCGTTCCATTTTCTCCTTGCTCTCCCTCACCCTGTCCCTCTGATGACTCTGAGTTATCGGCATCAGCTGTCTCTTCGTCATCTGCATCCGCTTTATTCAATACGGCAAACTCAACTTGACAACGATCGGCTGGCACTGGATCTGGGTAGGTAGCGCCACATACGAGTTCTGCTCGCTCATCGTAATCCATTTCAGCTACAGTCTCGCGCATGATGGCGCGGAAAACCGCATTCACGCCATCAACAACTTCCGATCGACTGCGAAAGTTGCGCGCCAAATCGATGCGCAGAGCGTTGGACTCATCTGTTTCCGATCGCTTGTTCATCTCATGACGAGACAGATACGATTTATATTTTTGCAAAAACAGCTTCGGCTCAGCAAGGCGGAAGCCGTAAATGCTTTGCTTAACATCGCCAACCATAAACCGGTTGCCAGCACCTGGCCGTTCAATTAACGAAACGATTGCTTCCTGCACCATATTCGTATCTTGATATTCATCAAGCAATATTTCATCAAATTGCTGCTGGAATTCAATCGCTGCAATCGAAGGCAGCATTTGTTCTGGTGTAGAAGACGGATCACGCAAAATTCGTAAGCAATAATGCTCCAAATCACCAAAATCGAGCATCCCTTTCGCGCGTTTAGCCGCTTCATAGCCTTGACCAAATTCGATAACGAGCTCGGATAACGCCTTCATCAGTGGAGCAAGCTCCTGAAGCTCTTCCAAAAACTGCTCCGCAGTTCTGCCAAATAACTCATCAGAAAGTGAAGTGATCAGCTTCTTCGCTTGATCGCGCAACTCCTTCGCCTGCTCCTGAAGGGACTTGTCATATTCATCGCCGCGCATCGCCTTCAGCTTGCCGAATTCGATGGACTGAAAAGGCGCTATCCAACTTTCCCAGGGCATGGAATGTACCAGTTCCGAGAGACTGCTAATGATTTGCAAATCATCATCAAAGGTAGCCGCATAAGGTGCTGGGCCAGCAGGTTGTCGCGTTAGCTCTAAGGCTTGGTGCAGCAGCGAGCTCGCTCCTTCTAAAGCCATCTCAATATCGCCTATTAAACTGACAACCCACGTACTGTTTTGCAGCGCTGCGACATCTTCGATATTAAAGGCATCTGCGGTTTGCCTAAGCCAATATTCAGGCCATGGATGGCTTTGCGCAAAGTCGAACAATTGTTGAACCAGCCGATACAAAGGCTCATCGCCGCGCTCACCGCCATAACGATCGGCAAGCCTTAGAAAAGCGCCGTTATCGCCAGCCCCTTCATACTTTTGCTCAAATAGCTGATCGAGAACGTCAAGGCGCATTAGCTCGCTTTCGGTCTCGTTTGCAATACGAAAGCCAGGATCAAGCCCGATTAACGGATAGTAACGCCTAATGACGTCCATACAAAATGAGTGTAGTGTCGTAATCGATGCTCTATTCATTAGGGCAAGTTGCCTTCGCAAATGCTCCGAATCGGGTTGCTTTTCCAATTCAAGCTCTAAAGCGTTTCGAATCCTATCCTTCATTTCCGCTGCAGCCGCCTTCGTAAAGGTTGCAACGAGCAGACGGTCAACATCGGCGTTCGCTGATATTTTACGGATGATTCGCTCAACGAGAACGGCTGTTTTACCAGAACCCGCTGCAGCAGCTACAAGGATGTTCGAGCCGCTTGTAACGATTGCATCCCATTGATCATCGGTCCATGTACTATTTTCCGGCTTGGGCGAATCCTTTGCAGTGTGCATCATCCATTACTCCCCCTCTAGCTGCTGCCATATATGTTCCTTAGAAGGTTTGCTCAGCTTTCTATACTCATTTCCGTCGAACTGAGCATCAAACTGACAAACCGCTTTATAATCGCAATACTGACAAGGTGTTTTTGTTCCGATACGATAAGGCTCAATTGAAACATCACCCGACTGTATCGAGCTGCCAATTCGGCTGATTGTATTTCTAACAGAATGGCGAAGCACATCCCATTGTTCATTCGAGACGACCGAAGAGCTGCTATAAAAGCTTCCATCCCGCTTCAAAGCAACGGGCAGCAGCTCTGAATAGCCAGTGTCCAGCTCATCGTCCATCAGTCTAACGGTTTCCGAATCAGCCGTAACCAGTCCACGCATTTTGAATCGCTTTAAGAGCTGACCGTTTGCTTCAGCAGGGCTAATGCTGTTGGTCAGCGCCAGAATTGGATTATGCACATGAAAATAAAGTACACCGGCCGGAGAAGCAGGTCGACCAAGCCATGCCGATGCATGTGTAACCAGTACATCCAAATAAGTCAGCATCTGCAGGGAAAGCCCATGGGCAACTTCTTCAAGTCTAAGATGCGTCGAACTCGATTTGTAATCAAGCACACGCAGCAGCAGACCTTCCTCCGTTTCTGCAGCATCAACACGGTCGATCCTGCCGATAATCTCTATCTCACCGCCAGCCTCAAGCGGAATGCGGAGTGCCGGCAGCTTCCCATCAGGGCCAAAATCGACCTCGGTGCCTACGGGATGGAATTGCGCCCTTCGCGCATGTTCACCCAGCATAAGCGCTGCTTGGCCAACAATTTCCTTCAGCTTGCGAGCGATATATTGAAAACGACTGCTGCTTAACAAGATTTGTGATTGCAGCTTAGGAACCAAATCATCGACCGTTTGCGAGACGACCGCCTTAAGCTCCGCTTCCGATGTTTTTCCCCAGCGTCCTCCAAAGCTCGTCGCCACCTTACTTAGAGCAGCGTGAAACAATTGACCAACATCAGGGGCATCCAGCCGGTAAAGCTTTCTTTCCCTCAGCTTTAGGCCGTGTATGGCAAAATGCTGAAATGGACACGATACGAACCGTTCCATGCGCGATACGCTAACTTGCAGCCTCGCTCCATAAAGCTCTCGCGCTGTATCCTTAGAAAGGAACTGCTCTTGGTTCTCATAAGTTAAGGAGCTTGTCAGCAGCTGAAGCTTCTGCTGCCACTCCGGTCGAACCGCGTACCAATTGTATAGATCCCACCAGAAAGGCGCAATCTCTGCTCCCTGCTGCCATTTCCGAATAGCTCCGATCAAATAGGACATCGTACGCTGCGGCTGCGATACGAACTTTCTTTGCTCGGACAATGGCAAGCTTGGCGATGGCTCTGCCGCGATACTTTGAACGGCTATGCCCGGGAACAACTGACGGACATGCCTTACAATCTCCGAAGGCAGCAAGCTTTTCCCTTCCTCGTCGGCTTGTGCCCAGCTAAGCCATAAATGCTTGCTTGGCGTGGTCAATGCGTTATAGATCATAAATCGCTCATCAAGCAGGCGCCTGCGCACCCCTGGCGCCATTACGATTCCATCATCAGCCAAACGTTCCCGTTCCGATTCGGTAAGAATGCCGTCTTCTTTCACACGCATAGGCATGATGCCATCATTTGCGCCCAATACATAACATACATGTATATGCCCCGACCTTGTTCGGTCCATGCTGCCGATCAATACTTGATCCAGCGCTGGAGGTACCGCAGCAAGCTTCAAGCTGTCAAGCCCCGCCTCAATCATGCCGGCGAACAATTCTGGTGTTACGGTCTGTTTTCCAGCCAGTTCAACTAATTGATCCAAAAGCTGCATGACACTGTCCCAAAGCTGCTTGTGGCTTCTTGCTCTTTGTGTTTTCCCGGCTCCAGTATCTTGAATGCTCCAGCGCTCGAGCTTATCTGCTGCTTCGGATTCATCGAGCAAACGATATAAAGCCTCGCACATCCCTTGAACATTTTCGGCCTTATTCAGTGCATCGGAGAAGCGGCGAAGAGGAGGAACAACAACCTCTCTGGCTGCAAGTACAATCTTGAATTCACGCTGCGCCTTTTCGCTGATTTTGGTCTCTATATCCTCGTCATCATCAAGCGAAACAGGAACTAACGGATGCCAACGCTTATTGTCAAGCCATTTCCAACCATCAATCCCTGCAGCGAGCGCATAGTTTTCCAGCATATCGAACCAATCTCTAGGCAAACTTCCGTCAACCTTGAACAACATCTCCGTCTTAATGCAGCGGAACACCGCATCGTATCGCCAGCCAAACAAGACGGTTTCAAGCGCAGACCGAATAAACTCAACCAATGGATGATGGATGGCCTTCTCCTTCTGATCGACAAAATAAGGAATGCCGTAATCAGCAAAGACTAGTCCGATATAGTCGGTATAATCCTCTGCATTACGTACCATAACCGCAATATCCCGCCAGCGCAGCCCTTCTTTACGTGCTCTGCGAACGATATCGCGTGCAACGGCCTCAACCTCGGCACGTCGATTCGCAGCGGCATGCAGCGATAAGCCGCAGCGAGCATCTTCTGCGTCCAATATCGTTTTGTCAGCGATAAGCATCGGTATTCTCTCGCTATAATGCTTCTCAAGATGAGCAAGCATTGGACTGCTTTTAAACCGAACAGGAGGAATTTCGTCTAGCAATATGGGAGAATCGACCTCAACCTCATATTGTGCAGCCAGCTCCATCAGCTTATTGTAGGTTTCTGCTGTTGGATGAAACAGATCCAGTTCATGCGGCAGCTCGCCTATTCCATAAGTTCTGTTTAGTGTAAGTGTGACCGTCACCTGAGCGGATGAACCGATCAACGTTCCTAGCGCTTCGTACTCCGTTGGCGTAAATCCATAAAATCCATCCACCCATATATGCGCGCCGTTCATAGCAGAGGCATTAGCAAAACCATTTTGCAAATAACGCAAATAATCCTCGGCGTCAATATACATGCCCGCGAGTTCCTGCTCCATCTGACTATAAATGAGCTGCAAATCATGCAGCTTGCGCTTTAGCAATGTTGATTGGCCTGCTTCTGCCTTAGAAGCGTCCTGCTTGTCCTGTAAGAGCTCGGAATCTATTCCGTACCTTTTCCACTCTGTTAGAAGCTCTGCAAGCCTATCGATGAATCCAGGCTGTTCCGCACCGTTTTGAAACAGCTCAAGCTGCTTTCCTAGCCGATGTACGATCTTGTAGAGAAGCATATGCTTCCCCGTATCGTTAATCGGAACGAGCGCCGTTCCGCCCGTCTCCTGCATGACCCGAAAGGCAAGGCGCCGAAAGCTAAGCGCCTGTGCCCTGATCGTCCCGTTTAATTCACTGCTCTGCAGCAGCGCATATTCGGTTTGAAAAGTAGCCTGTTCCGGTACAAGCATGACGAGCGGCGGTCCGTCCGGTTGACCTTGCAGTTGCTTTCTTATTTCATTCAAGCAATAGGATGTTTTTCCGGCTCCCGAACGCCCGATGACAAAGCGAAGCGACATGTGCAACTCTCCCGTCTATTCGTTTAAATCAATTATTTGCTTCGTACTTCAAATATTGCGAATTTCAAATAATGTCCTTCATTCACGCCGAGCAGCTGAGGATGATCCTTGCCTGCCGCGCGCCATTCAACCAAACGAAGAAGCTTGCCTGCATCTACAGCCGCTTCTTGGATCGTTTCCAGAAACAGCTCAGGACGCATATGATACGAGCAGCTTGCCGTAACTAAATATCCGCCCTCATTCACAAGCTTTAAGCCTTGTAAATTGATATCTTTGTAGCCGCGGCATGCGCCTGCTACTGCGCTCTTCGTTTTTGCAAATGCCGGCGGATCAAGAATAACAACATCCCAGGTCCGTCCCGCTCCGCCTTCCATCTTCTTAGACGTATCTACGCCGCCAAGAGCGCGCTGTTTTCTCTCGTCGAGCCCTTTCACTTGAACGCGCAAATAATCGAAAGCGTCTGCGACAACAAACTCGACCCGATCTGAGTACCCGTTGCGCTCAACGTTGCGCTTTGCGGTTTCGATGGCGTGCTCCGAAACATCCAAGCATGTTACTTTCTTGGCGCCATATTTGCAAGCATGCAGTGTGAAGCTTCCTGTATGGGCAAAACATTCAAGCACCGATGCGCCATCCCAGAAAGGAAAAGTGACTACTTTGCCATTCGCGTTCACCGGCACTAAATCGGATGTACCAGATGATTTTCTTACAACGCTTGCCTCGGTTTGAACAGAGCCTGATTCCAGTGCTTCACGCTCTATGAGATGAATACCGCTCCGGCCTCCCCAGCCTTTCATAAGCGGAGCAATGGCAGCACGGTTTTCACGTTGATCGAAGAAATAGCCTGTTTTCTGGCCTTCAACAATATCAACCTCAAGCTTCAAGCCGTTTTCCTCAATTTCAATAATGGATGGGCAGTCGCCGTAAAGCACGCCCGTCCGCTCTTCCAATCCTTCAAGCACTCGAACACCTACATCACTGCGCTCATAGATGCCGACAGGCTGAAATACGTCAATCAACGCCTCAATCAGCGCTTCTCTTCTTACATCCATCCCAAGAGTCAAAAGCTGAAGCACCAGCACATTGTTGAAACGGTCAACAACAAGCCCAGGAAGAAAATCCGCTTCCCCGTAAACTAAGCGGCAATCGGCATCCGCAACGAAGCGACGGCGATGCTCTTGACACTGACGAAGGCGATCACGGAAAAAGCTTGCATCCATCGCAGCGATTGGCGTATGTGCAACGATTCTTACTGTAATTTGTGATTTTGGATTCCAATAGCCTGTTGCTAAATAACGTCCTTGATGGTTAACAACATCAACCAAATCGCCCGGCTCTGCATCGCCTTCCAAACGATCAATTTCTGTCGCATAGACCCAAGGATGTCCTTGCTCCAGCCTCTTTTTCCTTGCTTTTAGAAGAAATATTTTTGGATTGCTCACGTTTATCTCGCTTCCCCTCATTGGACTTGCTAGTCATGCTTGTCTTGCTTGCAGCATATGTATATTTACGAATCAAAACTTGAAATAAATAATAAGGAGTCCAAACCATGGTTCAGACTATACTCATTCCAATGCTGCTTGGGTTTTCTGTTTTCATGTGCGGCATGAAGCTGATGGAGCTGGCGCTGCATCGATTAGCCGGTCCCTATTTGACCGGAATCCTAAAACGATCAACCGCAACCCCGATTCACGGACTAGCAATCGGAACGGTCACGACTGCTTTTCTACAAAGCAGCACAGCCGTAACGGTTATTGCCATTGGAATGGTCAATGCCGGCTTGCTTACATTCCCGCGTACACTAGGCATAATACTCGGTACGAATATTGGCACCTGCATAACGACAGAGCTAATCGGTCTAAATTTAAATAAACTTGCCGTCCCCTTGCTCATCCTCTCGATCGGAATGTGGCTGGCAACGGCTTTACTAGGAGAATTACGTCTGTTTCCTGCTGTTCGGAATGCGCGCTGGCTTCCAGCAGTTCGTTCGACCTCTGTCGTGCTGTGCGGCTTCGCTCTGCTCCTTACTGGGATGACGATGATGCAAGGCGTAGGCTCTGCCGTCCAAGACAGTCCCATGTTCAGCTGGTTTCTTGGAAAAGCAAATGAGAGCTTATGGTGGGGGCTCGCAGCGGGTGCGCTTCTTACAGCTGCTGTTCATAGCAGCGCAGCCGTTATTGGTATCATTATGGGTTTCGTATCTATAGGCGCGATGCCTATTGAACTTGGTATCGCCGTCGTTCTCGGCGCAAACATCGGGACTTGTGCGACAGCATTGTTAGCCTCTATAGGCGGGACTAAGGCCGGGCAGTATGTGGCATGGTCGCATGTCATCTTAAACGCTGGAGGCGCATTGCTGTTTATGCCGTTCATCGGCGAGCTTGCGACGATATCGGAATGGATATCCTCGTCTGCAGCAGGGCAAATCGCTCATACGCAAACAATTTTCAATATTCTAAGCTCATTGATCGCTCTGCCATTTTGTTATCTGCCCGCATTTAGGCGCCTTGATCCCGTTACTTAGCACTAATCCGTTTGCAAACCGAGCAGCTGGAATGCTCCTGCAACGATGCGATGATTGTTATCGTATCCGGATTGCTTTTGACGTCTCCACGCTTCTCCAGGTTCAAACCAATCGACGCCGCGGATCTCTTCTACTTGCGCATGCAGAGATCCTCCAACAGCCTCAACTAAATAATAATGAACCTCTTTATCGACCATCCCGAAGGCTTCATGCTCATATTTATATTTAATTTGATCAATCGGAGCGATGATCACCCCTTCAAGACCCGTTTCTTCGACGATTTCACGCAAAGCGGTTTGTTCAATCGTTTCGCCGGGCTCCATTTTTCCTTTTGGCAGCGAAACTTTTCCGTAACGATCCTGAATGAGCTGGATTTGCAGCTTTCCTTCCTCGGTGCGGCGATAAACGACACCGCCTGCTGAAATTTCCTTCATGTCCGTTTCCCCCTTGCAGCATTAAACAAATTGTATATGCAGCAAAGGATTCCTCCATCTTTTCCACATAAGGAATCGATAAGCAAAGGAATCCCCGCATTTTGTCAAGCTATAGCTAGGCTCTTATCGCTTCCGGACGCTCCAGCACGAAGGTGTGCTGCTCCATGCTGCTTGCTGCGGCAGGATGATCTTCCATCACGCGAACAAGCTTGGCGCGACATTCGTTGACGCCTGCTTCCGTGATTTTCACTCGGCAAAGCTTGCCGATCAGCGATTCTGTGCCGTCGAATACGACCTGGATATAGTTATCCGTATAACCCATAACAAGCCCAGTACCCGGGGCACCCTTGTAATCGCGCTCTGGGATAACATCGAGAACATGGCCAACGTACTGCTCTGCGTAAGCAAGCTGCATTTTCTCAGACAAATCAATTAGCTTATGCACGCGCTCATTTTTCACTTCTTCATCCACTTGCTCGTCCATTCGAGCAGCAGGCGTACCTGTGCGTTTTGAATAAGGGAACACATGCATTTCAGCAAATTTCAAATCTTCCATGAAGCGGAAGCCTTCTTCGAACATTTCTTCCGTTTCTCCTGGGAAACCGACAATAACATCCGTTGTAATGGCAACGCCAGGCATTGCCTGATGCAATCTTTTAATTTTTGCTGCGAATTCTGCAGTCGTATATTTACGACGCATCCGCTTTAATACGGAGTCTTCACCTGCTTGGAGTGGAATATGCAGATGGCGGCACATTTTGCTGGAACGGTTCAACACATCAATCATCGCATCGTCGATTTGACTTGCTTCGATCGAACTAATTCGAATGCGCTCTAGTCCCTCTACCTTGTCCAAGTCCCATAGCAGACTTGTTAGATTGTAATTTTCCATATCATCGCCATAGCCGCCAGTGTGAATACCCGTCAGCACAATTTCCTTGTAGCCGGATGCAACGAGTTGTCTAGCTTGCTCTAGCACGCTTTCTGAAGCACGGCTGCGAGATAAACCGCGTGACCATGGAATAATACAAAACGTACAGAAGTTGTTGCAGCCCTCTTGAATTTTCAAGAAAGCACGCGTCCGCTCCGAGAAGTCCGGTACATTCAGTTCCTCAAAATCACGAGTCTTCATGATGTTGCGGACGGCGTTAACCGGCTGACGATCATCGTGAATTTGATTCACGAACGTCATAATTTTCTCCCGGTCCTGTGTCCCGATGACAAGATCGACGCCTTCAATAGCCATAATCTCTGCTGGAGAGGTCTGAGCGTAACAGCCCGTGACCGCAATGACAGCATCGGGGTTGCGTCGAACAGCGCGTCTAATGATTTGACGGCTCTTCTTGTCTCCCGTATTGGTTACCGTACATGTATTAATTAAGTAAACATCAGCAGTCGATTCGAAATCGACCTGTTCATAACCTTCGTTTTTAAATAGCTGCCATATCGCTTCTGTATCATAGAAGTTTACTTTGCAGCCCAGCGTATAAAATGCGACTGTTGGCATAGTTGTTACGCTCCTCCCATTTCACCGGATTCATATAATAAGCAGCTTAATCCTACGATGCCCGCTGTTTCCGTTCGTAATATTCTTCTGCCTAGTCCAACCAGCACAGCACCAGCTGCTTCTGCCTCGTCCGCTTCACGATCCGTGAAGCCGCCCTCAGAACCAATAATGAGCAGCACTTTCGGCGAGCTCACTTCGCCTGCTTGTGCGGTCCATTCGTTAATCGCTGTGCGAACGCCTCTGCCATGGGCAAGATGTCCTTCACGCTCATAACAAAATAAAACCAAATCATAATTGGACATAGACTTTATGAGCTCACGCCAGCTATGCAGCGGCTCAATCGCCGGAACACGGTTGCGATGTGCCTGCTCTGCCGCTTCCTTCGCAATTTTACTCCATCGCTCTATGCGCTTTGCTTCCTTCTTTGCATCATATTGAACGACCATGCGCTCGGACTGAAAGGGAACAAATGCATAAGCACCGATCTCTGTTCCTTTCTGTATCACAAGCTCCATTTTGTCGCCCTTAGGCAAGCTCTGAGCGAGCGTTATTGCCCATTTCGGCTCACTATCATTGCCTAGCATCTCAACAATTTCTGCTGTTACGAGTGTTGCAGATGCTTCAAGCACAGCGACAAGCGCCGTGCGCGACTCCCCATCGCTTACAATAAACTTATCGCCTGGCTTCGTGCGCATAACCCTTGCGGCGTGATGCGCATCGTCGCCGATTAGGCGGATTTCAGAGTCGCTAAATTGCTCCGCCGCTATGAAATATCGTTGCATGATCTTTTTCCAACCACCCTTAAACAAATTCCATCCTTCATAATAACATGTTTGTCTTCACTAAATCTATCAGAAACCGTTGCCAGCAGCCTGCGAACGGCCGCCTAGCCTCTATAAGAAAATCTGGTAAACCCACGCAAACGTATTGTTCATTAGATCTGCGCCTAACCCAAGTACAGGATCAAGTGTTACTTTACGAAGCGGCGGAATAAATACGATTAATAAAAAGATAAACATTCCCCACTGCACATTTTGATCCATTTTGTAACGAAGCTTTAGCGGCAACAGATCTGCGATGATCCGGTAGCCGTCAAGCGGAGGAAGCGGAATAAGGTTAAAAATAAACAACAAATAATTATACCAAATAAAATAATCAAAAAATCGATGTACAGCTGCATCCACACCGACAGATGCTCCGCTTAAAATATCTGAAGCCAAAATCGCAACATAAATAAAAATGCTTATCGTACCCATGAGCAAATTGCTTAACGGTCCTACTGCGGTCACTACAATGCTCATCATTCTCGGACTTTTGAATTTGCTTGGATTTACCGGTACGGGCTTCGCCCATCCAAATCCGGCAATGAGAATCAACAGCGTCCCTAGTACATCCAGATGCACACGCGGGTTTAGGGTTACACGTCCAGCATTATAAGCAGTATCATCACCAAATTTATAAGCGCTGTAAGCATGAGCGAACTCATGCACGGTAAAAGCAATAATTAAAGCCAATACGATAAATGGCAAATCCTCCAGCGGAAATCGCAAAAAGCTTTGCAAGTCCATTAAATCACCTGTGGCTTTCTCGCTACGATTGCGATCCAATCCTCATCGCGGCGCTTTTCAATAATTTCAAATCCATGACGAATTAATCCTTCTTCTACATCGGTTTCTTTATTTTTGTAAATGCCGGAAGCAATATAAATTCCGTTTGGTTTTAATGCCGCAAATACATCGTCCACAAACATCAGGATGATTTCTGCCAAAATATTAGCAACAACAAGATCTACGGGCACGGTAACTCTGAAAGCGCCATTCGCAGCTGCTTGTTCTCCTCCAGCAGATTCTTCCTTAATTACACCAAGCAAATCGCTAAGCCGCACTTCAACTTTCTCCGAAAGATTGTTTAGCGACACGTTCTCTTTGGCACTGGAAACAGCAACGGGATCAAGGTCAACAGCAAGCACGCTCTTCGCGCCAAGCAGACAAGCTCCAATAGCGAGTATTCCCGATCCTGTGCCGACATCAATGACTTCTTCTCCGCCGCGAATGACAGTCTCAAGCGTTTGCAGACACAATGAGGTCGTAGGGTGTGTCCCTGTTCCAAAAGCCATTCCTGGATCCAGCTCGATTATGCGCTCATCCGGACCTGCTTCATACTCTTCCCAAGTTGGTTTAATCGTTAACTTATCTGAAATGCGAATCGGCTTGAAATATTGCTTCCATGCAGTCGCCCAATCCTCATCATCTACAGTTGCAACGATATATTCTACAGTTCCGGGATCAATATCAAATTCACGAAGCTCTTCGACACGAGGTCTAATCGCTGCAACTAGCGCATCGGTATCGGTGTCTTCTCCAAAATAGCCCTTGATGATCGCTTGGCCTTCTGGAATATCGTTAAGCGGCGTTTCGTACCATTGTCCAAATGATGTATCACGCTGTTTGCTGAGTGTACCCGATTCTTCAATGGATACGCCTCCTGCTCCCATCTCATGCAAAAAGTTGGATATCATCTCTTGCGCCTCTTCAGTTGTTGAAATTGTAAGTTCAAACCATTTCATATGTAATATCCTCCAATGCCAATCGTAAACGGCTATCGCCGACCGCGGTCGACTAGACAAACGTTTCGCTTTAAAAACCTAACATCTATTGTACACCAGAGTAGTGCCTTTGCACAAAAAAATGACACAAGAGACCGACTGCTGTATTTATGCTACAATCGTTACGGAATCTGGAAGAGGATAATTACAATTCCAGCAAGCTTTTTATCGTCGGGAGGTTTACTGCAATTATGTCACCTAGAAATATTGAAAAAGATCAGAAGCTGCGTGATGAGCGGCAGCGCCAAATACTAGAAGCAGCGATGCATGTTATAGCGCGGCGAGGATTGCCAGCAACCAAGATAGCTGATATTGCTGCAACGGCCGGCATTAGCGTTGGCAACGTTTATAAATATTTTCGCTCAAAAGAGGACATATTCCAAGCGCTGTTAGAAAGCGGCCAAAAAGAATACAGAGAGTTCGTTGAGCAGGCGCAGCAAATGCCGGTTCCGCCCTATGATAAGCTGTTCTTGTAGTAGGATTAACCGCACATTCTTCCCTGCTTCCATTTCAACTATCCGGCGGAATGAAGCAGCGTACCGCAATTGCACGCACATTAGCGACGAATCCGCAAATCATTTTGATGGATGAACCGTTTGCTTCACTCGATGCCATAACACGTGAATCACTTCAATATTTAATCCGACAAATCGCACTCGAAACGGGAAAAACGATCATTTTCATTACCCATGATGTTGACGAAGCTTTGCTGCTTGGCACAAGAATCATAACGATGCAAGGCGCTCCTGGCAGAATTGAGCTGGATTTGGCAAATCCGCTAACGAAACGAGCTGAACCATTCACTGCGGTTCGAAAGCATAGCAAGTACAGCGAATGGCGTGACATTCTCGTCCAATCGCTGCGCCCTGCACAGCTGGAGCTTCTAGTAGCAGCTCATATTTAATGGTTCAAACGAATAAAAGGGACTGAAGGCTATACTAGCCCGCAGTCCCTTTTTATGTTTAAGTAATAATTGTATTTGCGTTGCCGCCCATTTGTTTAATAAGATGAAGCGCGCGTTCGGCGACTTCATCATCTATGGTTGCCGTCAGCAATCCGCTGTCAAGCAACCCGTTCACTTCAATTGCACGCAGCGCTTGAAGCTTCCGCATCGTCTCCTGAGCAGCACCCTCACCCTCGAAGGTCGCTTGGATTTCAATATGGCTCATTATGCCTGCTCGTTGCGCTCATCAGCTGCAGCTGCACGCTGAGCAGCTTTGCGATCTGCTTCG
This sequence comes from Paenibacillus sp. 01T431, assembly GCF_056398625.1. Lineage (NCBI taxonomy): Bacteria > Bacillati > Bacillota > Bacilli > Caryophanales > Paenibacillaceae > Paenibacillus > Paenibacillus sp. 01T431. The sequence goes on along the minus strand of NZ_JBFTPT010000003.1, from coordinate 302,006 downwards.
TCAGCAAGCTCTTCAGAAAATTCCACATCTTCGTTTTCGCCTACAGGCAGGTTGCCAAAGTTTGTTTTCTCCAAGCTGTTATTGTTGTTGTTATTGTTTGTCATCGTATTAGTTCCCTCCGGTTGTGTGTTGATGTATGGTTTTCCTACCCGAATAGAGTATGTTAATCCACCCCATTCTATACAGCCGTGGGAAGAAAAAAAGACGTGCCGGGTTATTCACCGCGGAACGCCTTTTTCATTTTTTCGAATATAGATTCATGATGTTCTTGATCATTCGATACGGAATCGCCGCTTAGCCCGCCAAACTGACGAAGCAGGTCCTTCTGATCATCCGTCAAGCTCGTTGGTGTTACGATAGTAACCTTCACATGCTGATCGCCTTGACCGTATCCACGAAGCTTAGGAACACCCTTGCCTTTGAGTCTGAAGTAAGTGCCTGTTTGTGTGCCAGCTGGCACCTTGAGCTTCACTTTCTCCGTTAACGTAGGAATCTCAATTTCATCGCCAAGAGCTGCTTGCACGAATGTAAGCGGAACTTCGCAATAAATATCATCGCCTTCACGTTCGAAAAACTCATGCGGCTTCACACGGATAACAATATACAAGTCGCCCGCAGGACCGCCGCGAAGACCGCCCTCACCCTCGCCAGACATACGGATTTGAGCTCCGTCATCTACGCCGGCTGGAATACGGATGTTGATTTTGCGTTGACGCTTCACTTTACCCGCGCCATGGCAAGTTGTACATTTATCTTTTATTACGCGGCCTGTTCCGCTGCAATTCGTACAAGCACGACGGTTGACCATACGGCCAAATGGCGTATTTTGAACAACCTCCTGCTGTCCGCTGCCCTTACAAACCGAACAGCTCTCCGGCTTCGTACCCGGCTTAGCTCCATCGCCATGACAGGTATCGCAAGTTTCTGTTCTAGGAATCGTAATTTCAGTTTCTTTGCCGAATACCGCTTCCTTAAACTCAACTGTCATTGTATATTGCAGGTCATTGCCGCGCTGCGGTGCGTTCGGATCACGACGACCGCCTCCGCCGCCAAAAAACATGTCGAAAATATCGCCGAAGCCTCCGCCGAAATCAGCGCCGCCTCCGCCGCCCATACCTTGGTTTGGATCAACATGGCCGAACCGGTCATACGTTGAACGTTTTCCATCGTCACTTAGTACATCGTAAGCTTCTTTAACTTCCTTGAACTTCGTTTCTGCATCTGCAGCTTTATTTACATCGGGATGATATTGACGTGCTAGCTGACGGTATGATTTTTTAATATCGTCTGCTGAAGCATCCTTGCCAACACCAAGAACCTCATAATAATCGCGTTTGCTTGCCACCTGTTCTCACCTCCGCTATATATCCTATGATTCCTCTATAAGCACGAAAGGAGGTCAAAGCCAGGTAGCGCCTGTCTTTGACCTCTCGCTCGCTACACTTTATTTATTATCGTCAACCACTTCATAGTCAGCGTCTACTACATTGTCTTTGCCTTTTGCAGCGCCGCCAGCTTCTGGGCCAGCACCTTCAGCTGCTTGTGAAGCTTGCTCATAAAGCTTAACTGAAAGCTGTTGAACGATTTCAGTCAGCTCTTCAGCTGCTGCATTGATTTGTTCAAGATCGTCTGTTGCAAGTGCTGCAACTACTTTCTCTTTTGCAGCGTTAGCTTTTTCGATTTCAGCAGCATCAACTTTATCGCCAAGATCTTTAATTGTTTTGTCAACGGAGTAAACCAATTGGTCAGCGCTGTTTTTCGCTTCAACAAGGTCGCGACGTTTGCGATCTTCTTCAGCGTTAAGCTCAGCGTCTTTCATCATTTGGTTGATTTCATCATCGCTCAGGCCGCTTGAAGATGTAATCGTAATTTTTTGGCTCTTGCCTGTTCCTTTATCAAGAGCAGACACGTTTACGATACCGTTCGCATCGATGTCGAAAGTAACTTCGATTTGCGGAACGCCGCGTGGTGCAAGAGGAATATCGTTCAATGTGAAACGACCAAGCGTTTTGTTGCCTGCCGCCATCGAGCGCTCACCTTGCAAGACGTGAATTTCTACGCCTGGTTGATTGTCTGCATATGTGGAGTACACTTGCGATTTGCTTGTAGGAATCGTAGTGTTGCGATCGATCATCTTAGTGAACACGCCGCCAGCTGTTTCAATACCAAGCGACAATGGAGTAACGTCAAGCAATACAACGTCTTTCACATCGCCAGTCAATACGCCCGCTTGTACAGCTGCGCCAAGAGCTACAACCTCATCCGGGTTAACACCTTTATGCGGTTCTTTGCCGATCAATTTTTTAACTGCTTCTTGTACCGCTGGAATACGAGTCGATCCGCCCACGAGTACAACTTTATCGATATCGCTTGGGGACATTCCTGCATCGCTAAGCGCTTGACGAGTAGGTCCAAGCGTACGCTCTACAAGGGAAGCTGCAAGCTCTTCAAATTTCGCGCGAGTAAGGCTAAGCTCCAAATGCTGAGGAACGCCGTCAACCATTGTAATGAACGGAAGAGAGATAGCTGAAGTCAATACGCCGGAAAGTTCTTTTTTCGCTTTCTCAGCAGCATCTTTCAAACGTTGAACAGCTGATTTATCTTTGGAAAGATCAATGCCTTGCTCTTTCTTGAATTCAGCAACAAGGTGATCGATGACAACTTGGTCAAAGTCATCTCCGCCTAGTTTGTTGTCGCCGCTTGTCGCTTTAACTTCGAAGAAGCCATCGCCAAGCTCAAGAATGGAAACGTCAAATGTACCGCCGCCAAGGTCATAAACAAGAATCGTTTGATCTTCTGTTTTCTCAAGGCCGTATGCCAGTGCTGCAGCTGTTGGCTCGTTGACAATACGAAGAACTTCAAGACCAGCAATTTTACCAGCATCTTTAGTCGCTTGACGTTGGCTGTCATTGAAATAAGCAGGAACCGTAATAACGGCTTGCGTTACCGTTTGACCCAAGTAAGCTTCAGCATCAGCTTTCAATTTTTGCAAAATGATTGCAGAAATCTCTTGTGGTGTGTAATCTTTATCGTCAATTTTTTCTTTGTGGTTCGTACCAATGTGGCGTTTAATCGAGCTGATTGTACGATCAGGGTTTGTGATCGCTTGACGTTTTGCTGTTTCACCAACAACACGCTCGCCATCTTTCTTGAAACCTACTACGGAAGGAGTTGTGCGGTTGCCTTCCGGGTTAGGAATAACAACTGCTTCTCCGCCCTCCATTACTGCTACGCAAGAGTTTGTTGTACCAAGGTCAATACCAATTACTTTACTCATAGCTATAGTTCCTCCTACAATTTTTATATTTTATCCTAATAACAGCTTGCTTTGTCTCATTTATCGAGAAAAAGTTTTACCGTTTAACTGCTTACTTTAACCATCGCTGGACGCAATACCTTGTCTTTCAAGATATAGCCCTTCTGAACTTCCTCAACAATGATACCCTCTTCATACTCATCGGAATCTACTGTCATAATCGCTTGATGGAATTCAGGGTTAAAAGGCTCGCCAACTACGTTCATAGCTTTAAGGCCTTCCTGCTCAAGTGTTGACTCGAGCTGACGGAAAATCATGTCTACACCCTTCGCAAGTGATTCAAAATCACCGTTAACGGATGCGGCTGCTACAGCGCGCTCAAAATTATCTACAACCGGAAGCAGTTGACCGATCAGCTTCATCGATGCGTACTGTCCGAGTTCTTCTTTTTCTTTCATTGTACGACGGCGGAAGTTATCGAAATCCGCTTGTGCGCGCAAGAAGCGCTGCTCTTTCTCCTCAGCCAGCTTCACAAGCTCCGCATAACGCGAATCTTCTTCCACAACCTCGTTTACAGTATCCTCGCTTGCTTGATCTGATTGCTCAGCAGATACCACTTCTTCTACAGCCTCGGCTGCCTCATTATGTTGTTCTTTCGTACTCATGCAATCACCTCCTAAAAAAGTTTACGAAGTAAACTTGGCAAAATATCATTAATTACTTGTACCAGCGGCCAAGAAGAACCGCCATATCCTTGGATATAATATCCAATAAGCTAATGACTTTGCCGTATTCCATTCGCGTTGGTCCTAGAATGCCGATCGTTCCCAGCGATTGGCCATCAATGGCATAGGTTGCTGTGATAAGACTGCAATCGCTAATTGCCTTATGGTCATTTTCTGTCCCGATACGTACTTGTATACCTGACGGAAGGCCGGAAAACATTTTCATTATGGCTGGTGTCTCATCAAGCAAATCCAAAATCGTTTTTACTTTGTCTACATCCTTGAATTCAGGCTGTGTCAGCATATTGGTTGTTCCACCTAAGAAGATTCGGTGCTCATCCTCATTCTGCAATGCATGATCCAGTACCTGCAGCAGCTGTTCATAATGATCAACATGCCTTTCAAGCTCTTGCCCAACTTCAGTGTAAAGCTTCGACCTTAGACGAATCAGCGGAACGCCAACCAATCTTGTGTTTAAAATGTTAACGACCTTTTCCATATCGTCCATTTTCAGGCCGTCAGGAATTGAAATCGTCCGATTTTCAACATGTCCAGTGTTCGTCACAATAATAGCAACGGCTGATGTTTGATCAAGCGGCACAAGGCCAAAATGCTTAAGCGATGTGCTGAACATTTCAGGTCCAAGCAAAATAGATGTGTAATTGGTTAAATTGGAGAGAATCATCGCCGTTTGTTGAATAACCTGCTCCATTTGATTCATTTTGTCCGTTACGAACGAGCGAACCACACCAATGTCTTTCTCATCTACTTCGCTAAGCTTTATTAAATGGTCGACATAATAACGGTAACCTTTCGTTGATGGAACACGCCCTGCTGACGTGTGCGGCTGCTCTAAGAAGCCTAGCTCCTCCAAATCCGCCATTTCATTGCGAATGGTTGCCGGACTAAAGCCAACGTCGCCGCGCTTCGAAATACTGCGTGAGCCTACTGGTTCAGCCGAGCGAATATAATCATCCACAATTGCATGTAAAATCATCCGTTGTCTCTCCGTCAGCATTCGAATTCCCCCTACGTAAATGTCAAATCCGTTATTTCGATGTACCTTCGTTAGCACTCAATCCGATCGAGTGCTAATCATTACTACAAAAATACCAAACCAGCTTGTCGATTGTCAAGTCAGTTCGGCATTTTTCATGCGCCTAATTCAATTTAAACATCTTATAAACGATTTAATCACCCAAGGAAACACCGCTGTGGCTTAAAGAAAAGCCGCTCTGCCAGCAATATATGTTGGCACAGCGGCTTATTCTACAAACAATTACACTTTATGAACTCTTCCTGCTTCATCTGTTGCAAACTTTTCTCTTCTCACGCGATTTTCACCTTGGTACAGCTCTACAATACGATAAGGTGAAACAGAGTCATCTATAATAACTTTCCAGCCATTTGTATTTAGCAAAGCGAACAGTTCATCGTAACCCATTGCTTTAAAACCATAAAACCCGCTAAATCCTGCCCATTTCTTCAAAAGCACTGTCGTTACATGCTTTAGCTTATCCTCTACTGCTACGATTTGATCTTTTTTTTGGCTCATTTTTATTTCTCCTCTATATGACAATAAACATCTACCTTGACTATATACCAAAACGCGCAGCATTACTATCAACGAGTTCGGACAAACTAACATATTAGTTGAATGAAACAAAAAAACCACTTTCCCAATAGTCCTAATGCAAGCGCTAAAGGAGAGTGGTTTATTTTCATTAAAAGAAGATGCGTTCAGAAAATGTGTTTAATTCAGCATTCTCAGAACGGCTATTTCATCGCAAGCAAGCTGCTTTGGACAGTTGATGCAATCCTTCCAAACCTTTTCCGGGAAAATTTCCTTATCAACGACCTGGAAGCCATTTTTCTCAAAAAAGGACACGGCATAAGTTAAAGCCATCACCTTCGGAATTTGCTGCTCTCTAGCCTGCTCGATCAACGCTTCTACCAGCTTGCTGCCGATCCCTACGCCCTTGTAGCCATCCGACATGCCAAGAGAGCGAATCTCAACCAATTCTTTTCCTAGCCGCAGCAGTGAACCGCAGCCAACAACTTCTTCCCCAATTTCCGCGACGACGAATGTATCTATCATATATTCGAGCGCTTCCCGAGTGCGAGGCAGCATAATGCCTTGCTCTGCATAACCTTTAATTAATTCAAACAATGTCTCGATATCATTAGACGTTGCTTTTCGACATACGACCTGTACTGCCTGCATTTGTGCATTCGCCTCCACCCGGTGCAAGATCAAAATCAATATGAATAAATATACACCACAACGAATTTTTTCTCAAGAGTATTTTAGCCGTTATATCCGATAAAAGCACCAAAAACTTCGTTCCCGAGAAGCACACCTTTGTCAGTCAACCGATAAATGATATCGTCTTCTGTTTGCTCAGCTTCCAGCAGGCCATCCTTCATTAATTTATGAATAACATCACCGAACTTGTCCTCCAGCTTCTGGCCTTCAAATTGGTTCGAGAAGCGTGATGCCGGTACTCCGCTTAGCAGCCTGAGCCCAACCATCATTAAATCCTCCATCGCTTCAGCTTCAGTAACTTCAAACGTTTCAAGGCGCGGAAGCTTGCTTGATGCCGCATCGATATACGGTGTAATCCCTTTCAAATTGACATGACGCATGCGATTGACATAGCCATGCGCGCCCGCTCCGAGGCCGTAATACGGCTCATTGCGCCAGTAGGTGGAATTATGGCGGCTCTCATAACCTGGTTCGGCGAAATTGCTAATCTCATAGTGTCCGTATCCATTTTGTTTCAACATGTCCATTAGCAAAATAAACATATTAAACTCTTCTTCCTCTGGAGGCAAAGGCAGCTCGTTGCGCTCATAGAGCTTATGGAACAACGTATTTTCTTCTACTTTTAGACTGTAGATGGAGTAATGGGGCAATCCCAGCTCCATCGCTTTGTTCACACTGTCTCTTAACAGCTCAACCGTTTGACCTGGCAGGCCAAACATCAAATCGATTGATAAGTTAGTAAATCCAACTTTGCGTGCATTCTCGATACTGCGATATACATCATCTACGCTATGAATGCGGCCAATACGCTCCAACAATCCATTATCAAAGGATTGAACCCCGAAGCTGATCCGGTTCACGCCGCCTTCCTTCATAGCTGTCAGCTTGTCTATGTCCGTAGTGCCTGGATTCGCTTCCATCGTAAACTCCACATCTGGAGCAAGCGGAAAATAAGTGCGTACTGCTTTTAGAAATCTTTCCATTTGCGGAGGAGTCAGTACGGTAGGCGTACCTCCACCAACAAAAACAGTATCAATTTCTACTGGCGGCCATTCAGCAACTGTACGCTGCATTTCTTGCTCAAGCGCATCGAGATACTGATCAACAGGCTGTCCCTTTAATACATAGGAAGTGAAATCGCAATAATGACATTTATTCGTGCAAAAAGGGATGTGTATATATAAAGCGCGTGGTGATTGCGTAATGTTCATCGTTAACATTCTCCTTCAAGCGTAAACGGCTGGCACTGCATTAAAGCGGCAGGCTCACGTCCCGCGTTGAAATATAAGTCGGTAAATACAGTTCACATAAAAATAGAAAAGAGGGAGAGCTGCGCCCTCCCTCATCCTCGTACGTTTTAATCCTCGCCGATTTTGAGTACCGCCATGAACGCTTCCTGCGGCACTTCTACACTACCTACTTGCTTCATCCGCTTCTTGCCTTCCTTCTGCTTCTCAAGCAGCTTCCGCTTCCGGCTAATGTCACCGCCGTAGCATTTGGCAAGAACGTTTTTACGCATTGCTTTTACTGTCTCACGCGATATGATTTTGTTGCCGATAGATGCTTGAATCGGCACCTCGAACATTTGACGCGGAATAAGTTCCTTCAGCTTTTCACAAATAACCTTGCCGCGTTGGTAAGCACGATCGCGGTGGACAATGACAGACAAAGCATCAACCTGTTCATTGTTAAGCATGATGTCCATTTTGACCAGATTGGATCTGCGGTAGCCCGATATCTCGTAATCAAACGATGCATAACCCTTTGTGCTTGATTTCAACTGATCGAAGAAATCATACACAATTTCTGACAAAGGTAATTGATACGTAAGCGTTACACGATTCAAATCCAAATATTCCATATTCACGAATTCGCCACGCTTGTTCTGGCAAAGCTCCATAATTGCGCCGACATAGTCATTTGGGACAATGATCGCAGCCTTAACGAAAGGCTCTTCTACGAAGTCAAGCTTGCCTGCTTCAGGATAGTTCGATGGATTATCAATCTCCATCGTTTCGCCATTTGTCAGTGTAATTTTGTAAACTACGCTTGGTGCTGTCGTAATAAGCGGGATGTTGAATTCCCGTTCAATCCGTTCTTGAATAATTTCCATATGAAGCAAGCCAAGAAATCCACAGCGGTAACCAAAGCCCAAAGCAGTTGATGATTCCGGCTCATATTTGAGTGATGCATCGTTAAGCTCCAACTTCTCAAGCGCATCACGCAAGTCATTATAGTCCTGTGTCTCGATTGGATAGAGTCCGCAGAATACCATCGGGTTAATCTGACGATAGCCTGGCAGACGTTCAGGTGCAGGTTTCTTCGCATCCGTAATTGTATCACCGACACGCGTGTCCTTCACATTCTTGATGCCCGCAACGACAAAACCAACATCACCAACCGCAAGCTCCTTCACGATCGCCATGTTCGGCATGAATGCCCCAACCTCGATGACCTCGAATTCTGCTCCCGTTGCCATAAACTTAATTTTATTGCCTGCTTTGATGCTTCCATCCATAACTCGTACATAAACGATAACGCCTTTGTAGGGATCATAATGGGAGTCAAAAATAAGCGCTTTAAGCGGCTGATCTGGATCTCCTTCTGGTGAAGGCATCTTCGTAACAACCTGCTCCAGTATTTCCTTAATGCCGATTCCCGCTTTTGCGGAAGCAAGTACCGCGTCGCTGGCGTCTAATCCAATGACATCTTCGATTTCCTGTTTTACCCGTTCAGGCTCCGCACTTGGCAAATCGATCTTGTTAATAACAGGTACGATCTCCAAATTGTTGTCTAACGCCAAGTATACGTTAGCCAGCGTTTGCGCTTCAATGCCTTGCGCAGCATCAACAACGAGCAAAGCGCCTTCACAAGCAGCGAGACTGCGTGAAACCTCGTATGTAAAGTCGACGTGTCCAGGCGTGTCAATCAGATTGAGTATATACTCGATCCCGTCATCTGCCTTATATGCCAAGCGTACCGCTTGCAGCTTGATGGTAATTCCGCGTTCCCGCTCCAAATCCATTTTGTCAAGAACCTGCTCTTGCATCTCTCGAGATGTCAAAGCGCCGGTAAATTCTAAGATCCGGTCAGCAAGCGTAGACTTTCCGTGGTCTATATGCGCGATAATGGAAAAATTCCTAATTCTCTTTTGTCGGTCACGTACGTCAGTCATGCCTAACCCCCACAATTTCCAATAATGCTAATCATTCCTCCTATTATATCAGTTAAGGGGAAGACCAGCAATGTTCATTATCACTTCGTCAGCCCATCGAATATAGATACGACCATTCGAATGCCTTCACTTGACATATTTTGCAGCAAACCAGAGGTTGAATCTGCGATCTTATTTACTGCTGGCTGGTCACTCTTAAGGGGAAGACCAGGCATCCTTTCATTTTCGGCAGGAAAGGTTTCGGCAGTTTCTCCTATAGTTTCGTCATCATATGCAGCAAGTCGCTTTAGTTCTTTAAGCTCCTGCTCAAGCTGGGCAATCTTTTGCTGCTGTTCCTTCTGAAAATCATTAACTGGCTGCACATTCTGCTCTGTCTGCGGAATCTCTGTGTACCCGCTTGAGCCTTCTATAGGTCCATATATACGCTCGATGCCCGAAGAGGACATATCAATGCCATACATGATGATTATCGCCAAAGCACCGCCCAGCACCGTCCATTTTAGCGCATTTCGTTTCACTTATTCTTCGCCCCCTCCTACTTTTTTGTTGATGCCTTCTCGTCTGCCCAGTAAATTTCGGAAATAACTGCTGCCAGCGCATCCGCTGTTCGATAGGACTCTTCGAGGGTGTTGTCTACGCCCCCTACTTCTATAAGCACATTATCCTCAGCTAGCGATTGATTGTATTCGGCATTGCCTGATGAGGCTGTTTTGCCCCAAATACCGCGAGAGATGCCTGGATATTTTTTTTCGAGCGCTTCGTGAATTTTAGTCGCAAAGGCTTCGTTTTTTTCCCAATTGGGATTTTTATGGCCGATAATGAAATAAACCTGCGCATAGCTTTTGCCATCAATATCGATGGTCGTTTCTTTCCGCCTCTGCGAGTCCCGGTGAAGATCGAAGAAAAACATCAAATCCTTGCTGCTGGCAATGGCTTCTTTCACCGTCTTCATCGAATATTTATAGGAATAGTTCCAATCATAACCTTTAATCGCCGTTGGATAATCGGTGTTCGAGTGCTGTGCGCCTACACCCTTCTCCTCCAGCTTCTGGGCAAGTCGTTTGCCAACCAGCGTAATATTTTTTGTACTAGAATTCGGATCTTTCTTCTTGTCTGTCAGCTCAGGGTACCAGGATTCGCGATTATGCGAGTGATAGATAAAAGCCACTTTTTTTCCGCCAGTCGTAGGTTTCGCCGGCTCCCCGTTATCACCTTCGCCAGTTCCTGAAGATGGCTTGTCTGTCTGTACCGGCAGCGGCTCCTCCTCATTTCCTTCTGTCGTCCCATTATTCGATACATCTGTTCCTGTATCCTCATGCAATTCGCCAAGCGGATCATATGTAATCGGTGCATTATCTTCCGGCCCCACCGCTGTATCCGTACCGATGCCTTTGCGTATTAAGTAAGCATCATTAACCCCTATGCCAGGCAGCTCGCCTGCAAGCAGGCTTTTGGGATCGTTAGGATTAATATCTGTTAAAGCTCTCATAAGAAACGCGCTAATTTGCTTTGATGTAAACGTATCTGTCTCTCGACTGCTTTGAAATGCAGGCATCTCCATCTCTAGCATATCCCCAAAAAAACCGCTCGATACAGCAGCAGCAAAACCTTTCATTGAATTTACAGGCGAAGCTGTCGTTTGCTGATGCGCCATACCCGCTGCTCCTAACAAAATAAAAAATACCATTGAGCAAAATGAGAGCAACGCGAATGTACGTCCCGTTACTAGCAATTGTCTCACTCGTCTACTTTCCTTCCCTATATCAAGCAGCATAATTTTTCTTTTCATTGGTTTATTACCTCCCGCTTCATAGTGCTAGCCGCATTAGTCACTACTAAACTATGAGAGTGATAGAGTTCATAGAACCAAATCTATGTGGAATAATTAGCGTTGATAGAGTTATAGGGATACAAAATAGCGAATCGCGCAAAAAAAAGAAGCTGTCCAAAGGCTATGCCTTTAGAAAGCTTCCTTCTTAATTATCATAGGTATTTAATGCGTATACGCCGCAACATTGCTTGAATCAACCGCTTCGTGCAGCGATGCATTTAGCCCGCTTGCTATAATGTTGGCGATATCCTCTATAAATTCATCAATTTCCTTTGGCGTAACCAGAAGATCATAGCCAAGCGGACTGAGCACTTCCCTGACAAGCTGCAGCCTCTCGTTTTCTTCCATCTGATTTACCAAACCTAAAATTTGATCCGAGTTTGCGTTTTGTTTCTTAAAATGACTGCTCATCATCTCAAGTGTGTTGTTGACGATGGTCGAAGCATAAACAACGGTAGGCACTCCGATCGCAATGACCGGGACACCTAAAATTTCTTTTGTAAGCCCTTTTCGTTTATTCCCGATGCCAGAGCCTGGATGAATTCCTGTATCTGCAATTTGGATCGTTGTATTCACTCTCTCTAATGCTTTAGATGCCAATGCATCAATCGCAATGACGAGTTCCGGACTCGTCTTCTCAACGATACCTTGAACGATTTCACTGGATTCTATACCCGTTATGCCAAGCACTCCAGGCGCTACCGCACTTACCGCGCGATAACCAGGCGCCACTTGATCAGGCATTAGTTCGAAAAAATGGCGAGTGACCATTACATTCTCAACAACAATTGGACCAAGCGCATCAGGCGTAACATTCCAATTGCCTAAACCTACAATTAGAACTCGCGCTGTTTTACTTATGGACAACCGTTCAAGGAAAGCTTCAAAATGTTTGGCAAACTGTGTCGCCACCCTATCCTGCAGTCCCGTATCCCCTTTTCGCAGCTCCGGAACCTCAATCGTCACATAATGCCCTTGCATTTTGCCAATGGCCTGAGCGCCTTGTTCGTTTTGAACATGCAACTGCGTAATCGTTATTCCTTCATCTTCCGAAGTTTCGGATTGTATGCCTGGTATAGGCCCGCCGCTTGGCGCCTCTGCCATCTCCTTCGCTTCAAGCGCCAAGTCTGTTCTAACATTATATTTTTGCAAATCAAGTTCGTTCTCCATTGCTCATTCTCCCTTCAAACACCAGTTCTGATGTTATTGTTTGCAGATGGATTATTTTCATACTCGTAGATGAGCCTTCATCCTTACGGAATACAGTTTTTATAAGGAGCTTCCTGCTATTGCTTTTTGAGGAGTGGCATGATAATATACTTTAAGTTGTGTTGTCTAGGTTTATGATGTAGATAAACCGTTGTAAACAGTTTAGGAGGTGAATTCCATGCCAAATATTAAATCCGCGATTAAACGCGTTAAAACAAGTGAAAAGCGTCGTGCTTTGAATGCATCCCAAAAATCCGCACTTCGTTCGGCCGTTAAATCTGCTGACCAAGCTATCGCTGGCACTGATGTAGATGCTGCTAAAGCAGCTCTTATCGCTGCAACGAAAAAGTTGGACAAAGCAGCAACTAAAGGCCTGATTCATAAAAATGCGGCTTCCCGCAAAAAATCTCGTCTTGCTAAACGTCTGAATGCCCTTTCGGCTCAAGCCTAAGCAAGATAACCGCTCATACGAATGACGTTGTCCATCTGGTCAACTGAAATTCGTTTAGCACAACAAAAAAAGCTTCACTGCTCTTATCGAGCGGTGAAGCTTTTTTGTTGTTCCATGCTGCTTATCAGCTTTTCACATAAAAAAAGGCAATGGAAAGAACGCTATGCGCCCTTCTCCATGCCAAGTGAAAGCAAATACAGCTCTAAACCGAGCGTTTTATCAATTGCTCCGGTTTTCATTTTATAATCGAGATCTGCAAGTGAAGCCAGCAGCCTGCCAAGTCTAGCCACTTGAAATTTCCGGCTTTTCTCCGCGGCAAGCTTGACTGCGTATGGATGCAAGCCTAACTGGCCAGCCATTTGCTGAGGGGAATAGTGATGCTGCTCCAGCTCTTTGATTTGCAGCATGATTCTTAATTGCCTAGCGATAAGAGCGGCGATCTTAATCGGTTCTTCACGACGAACCAGCAGTTCTCTGTACAGACGAATTGCCTTGTCAATGCGAAGCTCAGCGATCGCATCCACAAGCGCAAATACGTCCTCCTCAACTGTTGCTGCAGTTAGCATAGATGCCGTCTCTACATCAATGACACCGCCTGTTCCCGCGTGCAAGCACAGCTTGTCCACTTCCTGCGACAATTGCTGCATATTCGCTCCAGCACGTGATAGGAGCAGCTCAGCCGCATCTGAAGACAAGGTTCTTTGCTGATCTGTTGCCCGCTTAATCATCCATTGCTTAAGCTGAGCCGCGTCGAGTTCAGGGAACGGAACTAAGGAATGACGATCCTTTAACGTTTTTACAAGCTTTCGACGTTCATCCAGCTTCTCTGATTGGACAGAAATAACGATAATGGATGTCTCTGAAGGATACTCCATATACTGAATCAGCTTCTCAGGACGATGCTCAAGCTTTCCGCCTTCCTTGCCTCCAGCACACAGCACAGTCGCATCTCGTATCAAAATCAGCTTCCGCTGCACAAAAAAAGGCGAGGTTTCCGCTTCAAGAACCGCTTCTTCAATCGAGGTTTCCGCTGTATCAAATTTAACAATGCCAAGCTCTCGCTCCTCAGCTGTAAACATCGCCTCGGTCAATACGTTAATAAATTGCTGCATCCGATAACGATCCTTGCCATACAGCACATAAATGGGACGGAAGCGTCCGCCCTTTATTTCTTTTAATGCTTCCTTTGCATCCATACCTTCACCTCGTCACGAGTAAGTACAATTAGACGGCAACAAAGGGATGAGCCATATAAAGCCTCATCCCTTTGCCGAACATCTATATAAACATTCGCAGGCAGGTCCATGGTACCGCCCTGCGGATGGTCATACGACGTTAAGGATTCGTCGCAGACACTATCGCTGCTAACATTATACGCATAAATCGATGTAAATGTGCGTAATAACCCTTAATTTTTGCAGACCGAAGCGAGCAGTCTCCAAGTTAATGCCCTGCCTTCTGCTCCGTCAGCGTAGATAAATCGATCACATACTTCTCAATTGCTCCTTGTTCAACATGAACCTCGTAGGTCAGCTTTTTGCTGTCCTCAGACCAGGCCAGATTGAGCAGCTCACCGTTTTTGCGCGGTGATGTGAAGACGACAGATTGATCGGCAGCAGCAACTACTTTAATTTTAAAATTGTCAGCCTTGCCGCTATAAAGGCCATCGGGTGAAACCGTTGCTGTGCTGTTCGCATTCGCACCCAAACCATTCTCGCCTTCGTTTTCAACCAATCCTTCAGAAGGATTCGAAGTTAAGCCCTTGATTGAGCCATCCTCAAATGACCCACCATCAGGCGCTTTGTCTTCATTGGTTAAAGGATTTATTGCGGTACTCTTGGACGATGGCGATGAATCGGCTTCATCACTTTTTTTTGCCGTTTCTGTCTTCACTTCCGGGTCTTCAGCACCGTTAGCGCTCGCTTTATAAGACATTTCCACTGGCGTATCGTTCATCATATCAGCCGCGACGTTATTCGATCGCTTGGCTGAAGATTGTGATGCATTCATATCGCCAATCGAGCCTGAATTATACGTTACGAGAAACAGCCCTGCAACGATTCCGGCTGCGATCACACCACTCATAATGCGCATGGATGGCCAGCGGCGTTGACGCTTCGAAAGACGTTTTGTTGCTTCCGTTCTGCTAACCATGGATGGCGGTTCCGCTTCAGCCTGACCAAACAGTTCCATCCGCTCTAATTGAGGCATAATCGCATCGACTAAGCTATAGCTCGGCATAACTTTTGGCAAACTGGTAAGCTCGGCGGACAATAGCTGTAACCGCTCGAACATGGCTGCACAGTCCGGACACTGTCTAGTATGATTCATCAAGACTTCGATTTCGCTTTCATCGAGATCGTTGTCTAGCTGTCTTTGCATTAATTCCATCACCTCTTGACAATTCATCCCCGGACACCACCTTTCTGATAATCATGGAGTAAAGTCTGCAGCTGTTGCCTAGCTCTGAATAAATAGGATTTCACTGTATTGAGCGGCAAATCGAGCGAATCTGCAATTTCATTGTAAGAGAAATCCTGTAAATACCGAAGGACGACGACCGCACGATGATGCTCAGGAAGCTTGTCGATAGCGGCTTGAATGTCTTTAACAGCGTAAGCAGACATTACCTCGTCCTCCACGTTTTGTTTTTCGTGGAATACCATGTCGTGCTCATCTATTGAGACGGTCGGTTTATTTCTCCGAAACTTGTCAATGCAAATGTTGGTTACAATACGTTGAATCCATGTTTTGAACTGCGCTTTTTCTTCGTACGAGCCTATTTTTGTATAGATGCGAATTAGCGCTTCTTGCGCTGCATCAAGGGCATCCTGTTCATTGTTTAATATATAATAGGCTGTCCGATAAACATGCGTTTCAATCTCTCGCAATAGAGTAATTAAAGCGTCGCGATCTCCCGACTGAGCGGCTCTTATAAGCTCCGGCTCCACCACGAAGGATCCCCCTCTCTTGCAACCATTCTGACGAACTGGTTGCGGTAAAAGTTGCAGATAAATTAGAATTATTACTTTATTTTTTTTAGTAAGTTTTAACAAGCAGAGCGATTGTCCCCAAGCGGACCGTCTTGAATGCACGAAGCAGGAAAAAACTATAAAAAATTTACAGATACTCGCTATGCTGTGAAAGAATCGAAATAAACTCCACATTAAAGGATACCAAATTTCAACTAACTCGTATATAGAAAGAAGTCGAATACCTCTGAAAACGGCTCGACTTCTTTATTCCTAAGTATGAATGATTTTCATATGATATGCGAATTTAGGTACGGAAAGATGAAAGCAAGCTTTTTATTCGCATTTTTTCGATGTCCGCCTTACTTAATTTTTGTATACGTAAATAAATCTTGGCTGGTTACAATAAAACGTACCTCGCCATCACGATCTGTTCGCCACAAAGCGGTTCCCGCTTGATTTAATCGAGAAATCACATCTGGACTAGGATGGCCGTAGGTATTTGTCGCTCCAACAGAAGCTACTGCTCCAAGCGTACGCCAATAATCGAGCCACTCTGTGCTTGTTGAAAAACGACTGCCATGATGTGCAACCTTCATAACTGAGACAGTCTTTTCATTTGAATCCATTATATTTTGCTGCCGCTCATTTCGTATAATGGCGCGTTCCGTGGCTGCATTAATATCACCGGTAAACAAGAAGACCGACTGAAACAGCTGAACACTAAGCACAACACTGGCTTCATTCTGCTCCTCAAGGTGAGCCACCGCTTCCTCTTTTTGCGCCAATGGCCACAGAACGCTTATCTTGGTATTTGCATCTACCTGCTGCTTCATGCCCGCAGACGCGCTGTACATTGGAATTCCCAGCGCAATTGCCTGCTTAATAAGCTGCTGAGCATCATCTGCTTCCTTCACCGTTCCATTCCACCAAATGCTGCGTATTGGAATCGTCTCCAAAACCGCTTTTAAACCACGGATATGATCGCTATCCAAATGTGAAATGACGAGGATGTCAATCTCGCGCACGCCTCTTTTCATAAGTAAAGGCACAAGCACCTTTTTCCCAATTTCAAAAGGGTCGCTCCGCTCCTTCCACTCTTCTCCCGGCTTGCGGAAGCTCATCGTACCTCCGCCATCGATTAAAATATGCTTGCCGCCGGGTGTTCGGATATGTACAGCATCACCTTGACCAACATCTATAAAACTAACCTCTGCCTGACGGTTAAATAAATCAGGTTTAAAGGCATAAAAAATCATAATCAAAACTAAAGCTAACAGCAGATATAGGCTGATCCTTAGCTTTTTACTGTTTTCTTTAACCACTATGTAAGGATGAACCGCTCCAATTGGCGCTGTCTCCTCTATGGTCGCTGCTTCTTCCTCATGTTTCGCAGCGATTTGCATCGTCCAACTGCGCAAAATTCGAAATATAACACCAAATATAACCAGCCAAGCTGCCACCCACCAAAGAGGCGGAGTTGCCCAAATCGTCCTTAGTGAATCCACTTCGGACAGCTGCTCGACGAAAGCAAACGTCCATTCATTCGCGAAATGCGAGAAATAGGCCAGCAGCTTGCCGCCGCCCTCCCAAGGTATTGCAAGCAGGAGCGATACTGCGCCTAGCGGCATAACGACAAAGCTGATGAACGGAACGAGCACAAAATTCGCGAGCATAGACAACACATGAAACTGATTGAAATAATAAATCGTCAGTGGAAAAGATACAATCTGTGCTACGAGCGTAACCGCTGCCAGATCAAGCAGCGATTTTCCTCTGCGCCACCTCGGCATCGCTTGCCGTACAGGCTGGACTCCGACAATTAGACCGATTGTTACAATGAACGACAGCTGAAAGCTGACATCCTCGATAAAATAGGGATCATAAATAAGCATGAGCACCGCAGCAGCAGCTAAAAGATGCAGCCCATCCTTCAGCTTGCCCATCCGGGCTGCCAATAGCCCAAGAACGGACATTAGACCTGCGCGGACAACCGAAGGGGACGCGCCGGCAAGCAGTACATACAAGGGAACGGACAACATGAGGATGAGCAGCATTCGTTCGCGGCTTATACGTGCGAGGCGCAGCAGACCGCTAAGCGCATAAAGGAATACAGCAACATGGAGGCCCGAAATCGCTAAAATATGCGTTAAACCAAGCCTTGAAAATTGCTGGAACTGCTCTGGATCGAGGTCCTCGCGAATGCCGAGGACCAGCCCCTTCATGTATCCGGACTGCGAGGACGGATACAGCTGTTCCATCCGCGCGCCAAGCCATGCGCGCGCACTGTCGACGCGGCCAAGCAGCGCGGCCGCGGTCCACTTGGGGCCCGGCGCCGGCTTTACGGCGGCGGTGCCCTTCACTTTGAGCAGCCAGTGGATTCTCTGGCTGCTGAGGTAGCGGCGGTAATCAAATCCGCCGCTATTGGATGCGCCTGCCGGCCGCGTAAGCTCGCCGGCAAGGCGCACTTTGGCGCCGCGCTGCCAAGCCGCGGCGATGGCCTGCTCCGGCTGTTCCATCAGCCGGACATGCACGATCAACCGCTCGCGCAACGGCTGTGCAGCGGCTTCACCTTGAAAGTGGATGCTGTGCGCCTCCACGCGAAACATCGCGCGGTCGCCGTCGACCTCCACCGCCGATACAATAACGCCCTCCGCTTCCGCCGCATACGCAGCTCGCGGTCCATCCGCCTCAGCGGCGGCAAGCAGCGCTGGCAGCGCAGTCACGTTGCGGGCATCCGCCCATAACCGCTCTCCTGCGGCAAGGCACACTGCCAAAGCACAAGCCGCCGCGAGCTGCCACGTCGCTTGCTTGCCAAGCACTGCGGCGGTTGCGAGCAATATTCCCGCTCCCGCCGCAAGCCAAACGCCGCTGCTGTTCAATCCAGCAGCAGCCGCACCCCCAAATACCCAACAAATCGCAAACCAAATTAAAGGACGTCGATTCACCTCTAGCTCCCTCCAATTCGCAAAGCCTCATAACAAAAAAAAGAACCTCTGTCGCATCAAAAGATGCAATCAGAGGTTCCTCCTCGTTTCTACTATTTAATGATCAACGCTATGATGTTACATCCATATGCGCCTGAGCAGGTGGCTCGTAATGATCCAAACAACGGAAAACAATACCTTTCTGGGCCATCATATTGCTCACCTTTTCACTGTCTTTCGGATAACTGCGATGATAGACGATTTCGATAACACCGCTGTTTGCAAGCATGTTAGCGCATGTCCAGCAAGGCTGGTCGGTTACATAAACGGTTGATCCTTCGCGATCGGTACGATCGGTGAACAGCAGCAAGTTTTGCTCCGCATGTATCGTTCGAATACAGCGTTGTTTCTTGAATAGCTGCTCCTTGCCGTCGACCAGCTTCATCTCAACTTCCTCCGAAATCATGCAGCCTGCCTCGAGACAATCCTGCACGCCCATCGGAGCACCGTTATACGCTGTGCCAAGCAGTTTTTTTCCTTGTACAAGAACAGCTCCAACATGTCTGCGCGGACAACGCGAGCGCGTCGAAACCATATAGGCAATATCCATGAAGTAGGTGTCCCAGTCCTTGCGGTCGGCATCCTTCGTTTGGGTGCTCATAACTCAACTTCCTCTCTCATGCTGCATCTGATGATCTCTGGTTGCATTTATTTGTCGTTTAAATTCGTTGAAATATAAGAAACATAACAATTGCTCCTGTTTATCGTATATTTCTTCTTTAAAACTTCTTACTAAAAAGTTTAGGCTTGGCTGGCAGCAATGGCTTGCTCAATATCCGCCAAAATATCATCAATGCCTTCTGTACCGATCGATAGACGAATCATGCCTGGAGAAACGCCTGCATTAGCTTGCTGTTCCTCTGACAATTGCAGATGTGTTGTGCTTGCCGGATGAATAATTAGCGACTTGGAATCGCCAACATTCGCCAAATGCGAGAACAACTGAACGGAGTTGATTACTTTTTTGCCCGCTTCGACTCCGCCTTTAATGCCGAATGTCATAATAGCGCCTTTGCCCTTCGGCAAATATTTTTGTGCAAGGTCATAGGATGGGTGGCTTGGAAGTCCTGGATAGCTAACCCACTCAACCGCTTCATGGCCTTCCAAATATTCAGCTACCTTTTGCGCGTTTGAGCTATGGCGTTCCATCCGAAGATGCAGCGTCTCAAGTCCTTGAAGCAATAGGAAGGAGTTGAAAGGTGAAATGGCAGCACCCATATCTCTTAGCAATTGGACGCGTGCTTTAATGATATAAGCGACAGGGCCAACTGCATCGGTATAAACAACGCCATTGTAGCTTGGATCCGGCTCAGTAAGACCAGGGAATTTGCCGCTGGCTTTCCAGTCAAACTTGCCGCCGTCTACAATGATACCGCCGATTGATGTTCCATGTCCGCCGATAAACTTGGTCGCGGAATGCACCACAATGTCTGCTCCATGTTCAATTGGTCTGCACAAGTAAGGGCTCGGGAATGTATTGTCCACGATAAATGGAATGCCATTCTCATGTGCAATTGCAGCAACCGCTTCAAGATCGATCACATCGCCCTTCGGATTTCCGATCGTTTCAGCATATACTGCTTTCGTACGCTCGTTGATTGCTCCGCGGAAGTTTTCCGGATTCGACGGATCAACAAATCTTACAGTGATGCCAAGCTTTGCAAGCGTCATTGAGAATAAGTTGTAAGTGCCTCCGTACAGGCTTGTAGCGGAAACGATCTCATCGCCAGCTCCTGCAATATTTAGAATCGCGTATGTAATAGCCGATTGACCAGAAGCAACTGCCAATGCTGCCGGAGCACCCTCTAATTCAGCTACACGTTTCTCAAAAACATCCGATGTCGGGTTCATAATTCGGGAGTAAATATTTCCAAATTCCTGCAATGCAAATAGATTCGCTGCATGATCTGTATCTTTGAATCCGTAAGATGTCGTCTGGTAGATAGGTACCGCGCGCGACAACGTAGTCGGATCGATTTGCTGACCTCCGTGGACGGATAGTGTATCAAGGGAAAGCTTGCGTTGTTCTGACATTTTCTCGACTCCTTCAAATGAGTTAATAGATAATGGCAAACGGAAGTTGTAAATGTCCGCTTCTTTCCATTCTCTCACAATTATGGACGAGCTACAATGCTGTCTTCCAATCCTTTTAATAGTTTTTCTCCAATTCCCTTGACACGGAGTAAATCATTAACGGTTGCAAATTTGCCGTTTCTTTCTCTATCTTCAATAATTGCTTTTGCTTTGGACGGTCCGATTCCTTTCAAATCATCAAGTTCTGCCTCCGTTGCGCGGTTTATATCAAGCTTTGCTGCATCATCCATGTCCGCATCAGCAATCGGTGCTGCTGGCGCAGTGGATACAATCGTATCTTCCTTTAAAGCAGCTCTCCCATCCGGCTCATTCCGATGATCAACACCCGCAGCCGATGCTTCTTGCTCCTTTTCCGGGATCATCTCAGTATCCTTCTTGTTCTTTACGTCTTCTTCACCCGCATCTGCTGCATCAATTGCAGCGAATGCAGATTTCACAGCATCGTTTAAAGGTACCCAATCACCTGTTTCCTTCTGCTTAGGCTCCATAAAAGCAGCTGCCAGCAATATAGCTGCAGCAAGTATTAAAATAGAAGCAAATATAATGGCTTTGCTAGAAATCGTTCCAGTTAAAGGCTTCACTTCTTCACTCTCCTTTGAAAGCGACGAATTATTTGGTAATTAGTGACATATGAAACAAGTCCTGCGGAATAAGGTAAGAGAGCACACGAAATGAGTACGGCTATTGAAATTTTCACTCGGGATTTGTTCGCATATAACCTTTCTCTACAAGTTAAAGCAGGTTATGTGCGCGCCAAACCTATAGGAGGGTTCAGCATGAATGTCGGATTTATCGGGACGGGCACAATGGGAAGCCTGCTCATTGAAGCTTTGATCGCATCTGGTGCATTATCACCAAAACAAATTGCCGTCAGCAACCGCACCTTTGCAAAAGCGCAAGCCTTGGCCAACCGTTATTCCGGCATGAGAGCCGAATATACGAATGCTGCGGCTGCCTGCGGCTGCGATATTGTTTTTTTGTGCGTAAAGCCTTTGGAGTTTAAAAAAGTGGTCGATGATTTGAAGGCAACTATTCGACCAAATCAGATTGTCGTATCTATAACGAGTCCTGTCCTTATCTCTCATCTCGAAGGGGAACTCGATTGCAAGGTAGCTAAGGTTATTCCGAGCATTACAAATTATGTATGGAGCGGAGCATCGCTTTGTATTTATGGGGAAACGATTGATGAGAATGATATGGCTCATCTGGAGGACTTATTATCCCATATTAGTCAGCCGCTGCGAATAGATGAGAATTACACACGCATCGTATCCGACATTTCAAGCTGCGGACCAGCTTTTATGTCTTTCCTGCTTGAGCAATTTGTGGATGCTGCGGTTGCAGAAACAGGTATAAGCCGTGATGAAGCGCTGCGTGTTGCAAGCGCCATGCTGCTCGGAACCGGCTTGCTGCTGACCGAAGGCGGCCTTACACCAGCAGAGGTGCAAGAGAGAGTTGCCGTCCCTGGCGGCATTACAGCCAAAGCGCTAAACCTGCTGCGCCGCGAGACAGAAGGAGTATTCAATCAACTCATCCGTACGACACATGCAAAGTTCGATGAAGATGTGGTCAAGGTTTCGACCGCCTTTATAGGCGAAGAGGTGAACGGTCAATAGCTGTTCTTCAGCTAATGCCCGCTCACCTCTTCTGTTTGTCTTAATTGGCAACGATATTGACTAGCTTGCCTTTTACCGCAATGACTTTACGGATTGTTTTGCCGGCAATCAGCTCTTGCACCTTCTCAAGTTCTTTCGCTATGCTTTCCATCTCAGCAACGTCCATATCAGCTGCAATGGAGATGCGATCTGCGATTTTACCATTTACTTGTACGACGATCTCAACCTCTTGATCGACCGTCCAAGCTTCTTCGAACGTCGGGAACGCTGCATACGTAAGCGAATCCGTGCGTCCCAGCTTCTCCCATAGCTCTTCCGCGATATGCGGCGCAATTGGAGAAATCAATTGAACGAATTGCTCCATTGCTGCTTGCGGAAGCACATCTGTTTTGTAGGCTTCGTTTACAAAAATCATGAGCTGGCTGATTACGGTGTTGAAGCGAAGTCCCTCATAATCATCCGTAATTTTTTTGATTGAACGATGCCATGTGCGCTTGAATGCATCACTTGTTTCGCCATTGCCGATTTTGGCATTCAAGCTGCCATCCTCGTTCACGAACAAACGCCATACACGGTTAAGGAAACGATATGTTCCTTCCACACCATTGGTATTCCAAGGTTTCGTTGCTTCAAGCGGACCCATAAACATTTCGTACATACGTAGCGTATCTGCGCCAAACTCGTTTACGATATCATCTGGATTGATAACATTTCCACGCGATTTGGACATTTTTTCGTTATTGTTTCCAAGGATCATGCCTTGGTTGACAAGCTTATGGAACGGCTCCTTTGTATCTACAACGCCGATATCATAAAGCACCTTGTGCCAGAAACGAGCGTAAAGCAGATGCAGTACAGCATGCTCAGCGCCACCGATGTAAAGGTCAACCGGTAGCCATTGCTTTTGCTTCTCTGGCGAACAAAGCTGTTTGTCGTTTTTAGGATCGATGAAGCGCAGGTAGTACCAGCAGCTGCCAGCCCATTGCGGCATCGTGTTCGTTTCACGGCGAGCCTTCATGCCCGTTTCAGGATCGATCGTGTTCACCCATTCCGTAACGCTGGCAAGCGGTGATTCCCCAGTTCCTGAAGGAGTGATAGCATCAACATCAGGCAGCAGAAGCGGAAGCTGATCCTCAGGAACAGTCTTCATCGTACCATCCTCCAAGTGAAGGATCGGAATCGGCTCACCCCAGTAGCGCTGGCGGCTGAACAACCAATCGCGCAGGCGGTAAGTGATTTTCCCTTTTCCTTTGCCCGACGCATCCAGATGCTCTATCATTTTCGCAATCGCTTCTTCATTCGTCAAACCGTTCAAGAAATCGGAATTGACATGAATGCCGTCGCCTGCATAAGCTTCTTTCGTAACATCTCCGCCTTGCACAACCTCAACGATTGGCAAATCAAATTGCTTAGCAAATTCCCAGTCGCGAGCGTCATGACCTGGAACAGCCATAATAGCACCCGTTCCATAACCAGCAAGAACATAATCTGCGATCCAGATTTGTGTTTTCACGCCATTAACGGGATTAATGGCATAAGCTCCTGTGAACACGCCTGACTTGTCTTTCGCCAAATCAGTACGCTCCAAATCACTCTTGCGCGATGCTGCCAGTTGATAAGCTTCAACTGCTTCTTTTTGCTCTGCCGTTACGATTTTTGCAACAAGCTCATGCTCAGGAGCGAGTACGCAATAAGTCGCGCCAAACAATGTATCTGGACGAGTCGTAAATACGACCAATGCGGAATCATGACCGTCAATCTCAAAGGTAACCTCAGCTCCTTTGGATTTTCCAATCCAGTTGCGCTGCATATCCTTAATGCTTTCTGTCCAGTCCAGTTCTTCCAAATCATCCAACAAACGATCTGCGTATTCTGTAATTCTCAAAATCCACTGACGCATAGGCTTGCGAACAACGGGATGATTGCCCCGCTCGCTTAGGCCGTTAATAACCTCTTCATTGGCAAGCACCGTTCCAAGAGCCTCACACCAGTTAACTGATACTTCAGCAACATAAGCGAGTCCTCTGTTGTACAATTGGATAAAAATCCATTGCGTCCATTTATAATATTCAGGATCGGTTGTACTAATCTCGCGATCCCAATCGTATGAGAAGCCAAGTGATTTTATTTGTCTGCGGAAATTATCGATGTTTACAAACGTAATATCGCGCGGATGCTTTCCTGTATCAAGCGCATGCTGCTCAGCAGGCAATCCGAACGCGTCCCAGCCCATTGGATGAAGGACATTATAACCTTTCATTCTTTTGTAGCGAGACACGATATCCGTCGCTGTATAACCTTCTGGATGTCCTACATGCAAGCCAGCTCCAGATGGATATGGAAACATATCTAATGCGTAAAACTTTGGTTTTTCAGCATCCTCTGTCGTTTGAAACGTTTTGTTTTTATCCCAAAATTGCTGCCATTTCGGCTCCACAACAAGCGGGTTATAGCCGTGAAATTGCTGTTCTTGACTCATGTGCTCATATCCTCTCTCAAATAAATGCTGAATGCATAATTGTACAAAAAAACATAAAACCTCTCGCCCCTAGCGAATTATCGCTAGGGACGAGAGGTTGTTCTCCCGTGGTACCACCCTAGTTAGCGAAAGACATGCTTTGCCGATCGCTCACTTGTCGCCCTTATCGCGGGCCAAACGGTGATTTTCGCGTAAGCGATGTTTCGTAAACATCGCTTTCGTTAATCGCACAGCTCCAAGGCGAGCTTCATTTCGCTGCAGGTCCGGCTTCCACCATACATCACCGGCTCTCTAGGCCTGACAAACGAAATTACTGTTCCTCTTCAACGCTCCATATGCATAAAATCGTTAGTTTCGATTATAAAGATCACACGGTTCGGTGTCAAGAGAACGAACTTGAACTTCAAGCGTATACTAATCAATTTGCACAACACATTTATTTTTCTTGTGCTCCTGATATGGTTTTATTCGCTCCAGCTCCGAAGCCTATATATCCAAAAATAACGGCAACGGCTACTAGCATAACTAATGAAACAGTCCAATTATTCGTCAAATCATGAATGAGTCCAAACAACAGCGGTCCGGCAGCGGCAAGCAGATAACCAAGTGACTGCGCCATCCCCGACAACTGAGCCGACTGCCTTGTGCTGCTTGTCCGCAGTACAAAAAACATAACTGCGAGACTAAAGCCGGAACCACCGGCAATTCCGAGTAAAATCATACAAATCGGAATAAGATCCACATTCCCGCTAAGAAGACCTAGGTATCCTAGGAGCAGCAAGATCGTTGTAAGAATCACAAGCAGCCTTTGGCTTGCCTGCTTTCCCGCAATGACAGGGATAATAAATGTCGCGGGCAAGCTGACAAATTGCAGCAGTGACAGCATCCATCCCGCATCAACGTGACTCATGCCGCGGTCAGACAAAATTTCAGGCAGCCATGATATGTTGACATAGAAACAAAATGATTGAAGACCCATAAATAATGCTACTTTCCAAGCTAAGCCTGAGCGCAGCAGACCACCGTTCTTCTCGCCATTCGTTGCTGCTTTGTTGTTGTCCTTCTTCGTAAACGAACGAAGTTGCGGCACCCAAGCAATCGTGGCAATTAGAGCGAGCAGTGCCCAGCAGGCCAGCATCCCTTGCCAGCCAAAGGAAATCTTCTCTGTAATGGGAATGCTGAATCCTGAAGCTAAAGCAGCGCCTAAATTCATCACGACCGAATATAAACCAGTCATTAAACCGACGGTGGCAGGAAAATCTCTTTTTATCATGCTCGGAAGCAGTACGTTTGCAACTGCAATCGCCATGCCAAGCAAGATCGTTCCAACAAATAAAGCGGCTATCGCCGGAAGGGATCGAATTACAATCGCGCCAGTCAGCACGACCATTGCAATAAATAATGTGTTTTCCATACTTATGCGCTGAGCAATTCGTGGCGCAAGCGGAGAAATAAGTGCAAATGCTAGCAGCGGCAATGTCGTCAGCAGCCCAGTGAGCGCACTGGAAATGCCGAACGAACGCTGAATTTCAGATACGATTGGTCCAACCGCTGTTAATGGCGCTCGCAAATTAGCGGCTATTAGCAAAATGCCAAGAAGCAGCAGCCATGAGCTTGTTATTGCAATTGGCGCAGAAGATGTAGATGCTGATGATAAATTTGAATTGCTGATTTTCACGAAATAATCCTTCTTTCTCATGCTGATCAATCTAAGTTGTTTAGTTTCCCATATAAGCGCCTTAAACATTCAACAAGTCGCCTTATACGATTATTACAAATAACAAATAGCAGCTTTTATTTTTTTACTCGATACCAATATTCGTATTGCGGGACATACCCGATTTTATCGTACAGCCGATTAGCTGCTGCGTTATCTTTTACGACGAGCAGATAACCTTCAGTCGCTCCATGTCCCTTGCCCCATTGTAGAAGATGCAGCACTAGCTGCTCGCCAAAACCTCTATTTCGATAGTTAGGATCGGTCACAATATCATAAATACCAATCCAACCATCCTCAATCACCGCATAGCCGCATGCTACCGGTATTCCATTGTCGTGCAAGATTGCGCAGCATTTATCCAGCGGTGACTGTTCTAACATTTTACGTGTAGTTGACCGCTGTTCATCCGTTAAACGACTAAAAACCGCAACCGCATCCAGCCAGTTCTCCGAAACTTCCTGTTCGAGCCAAATTTCAGCAGCCTTCGGGGATAGAGCGTCAGAGAGATGTATTGTCTTTACAATCGTCCGGTCGATAAGCTCATAACCGCGAGTCGCCAGTTCATCATCAAGCGAGGTTGGCTGGACAAAGGGTGTTATTTTAAAAACAGAGCGTATTCCCTTGTTTTCATACAGTTCCTCGCAGGAGCTGATTTTTGCATCAAGCTGAAGCGTGCTGCCGTATACAGGATTAATCGAATTGGAACGTTTCGTATAACCTTCTGCAAAACGAAGCAGCCAGCCGTCGTAGACAACCGTTTGCAAAGCTGGCCAGCCATTCAAGCTCATTTCCTCTATGCGAAAATGCAACAGTCGTTTAATCTGCTCCATATGATGCTGATCATGCCATATAAAATCTTTTATATACTGACTCACTTCAAAGGCATGGCCGTCCGCATCTACATATTCAGCTTTGTACTGCTCATCTGCTAACTGTGCTATCGTGTCAATAATCCGCTCACGTATGCTTGCAGCTTCATGAACGAGCTCAGCGATCGAAGTTGACTTGCTGTATATTTTTGCTTGTTCGTTAAACTCATTATAATCCAAATGTTTAACCGTAAGCGGCAGGCCAGCTCGCACCTTTAAGATTGCTTCTTCATAAAAATAAATATCCCAACGTAAAATATGGGCTGTGACGTCTCGAACCGACCACTTTCCTGCGGCAATGCTCTGATTCCAAATACGTTCGTCGTAACGCGCCAAATCGGTTACAAACGTTATCCATTCTTTGAAGGTGTCCAGCAGCTGCAATTTCTCGGTAACCATATGCAAATTCCACTCCCCTTAAACTGGCATAATCATCCAAGCTTCCATTTATCATAAAGGATGATTCATTAAGGAGAAAGATTTTTTTCCATTTTTGAAATAAAAAAAGCCGCCTCATGAGCAGCTAATTGCGATTCTGATCCTCATAACATATCAAATCGTTCAAGCTGTTCCAGCTGATTTTCTCGCTTCAATATTTCACGCTGCATCGGTCCAAGCAAATCAAAATGCGGATACTCTGAACGCGCATGAATATAGCGAGGATTAAGTCCGTTATCGAGGCACCAGCGCGAGAGCTTCTCCATATCGGAGCAGCCTACCTTCGTTACTGTCTTCATGTCTGGAAACCTCGAATCCAGCCAGTAGTGCGTCAGAAATGCAATTTCTCCGCGGGCAACGGCTTCCTTCCATCGCTGCAACTCTTTTCTTTTTATGCCAAAGGCCACAGCACATCGCTCCTTTAACGTTGAACATTCCTTCCTGACTAGATATGGACTCTTTAAGTAAGGATGTTCTTGACTCTCCCTACTTGCCCATCAGCCAGTCTCACTTTAATGCCATGAGGGTGCTTAGGCGAATTCGTCAAAATATCTTTCACGACACCTCGTGTCAGCTTGCCAGTCCGTTGATCCTGCTTCAAAACAATGTCTACCGATAGGCCCGCTTTGATCGCGGAACGCTCTGTTCCATTCATATTTACCATTCCTCTGCTGCTCTAATGTCGGCTTTTAGCATAGCATAAGCAAAGTAAAGATGCACATTATAAGGACAGCTGTTATACTTAACATCAAAAGATGTAAACGAAATGAGGAAATGTATTAATGTCTAACGCATTTAACGCTTTGGGTATAATTCCCAAGCTAAGCGAATTGCTTCACCATGATGGAATTATCGAGCCGACTCCGGTTCAAAAGCAAGCGATTCCACTTCTGCTCAACGGGCAGGATGTTATTGCACAAGCTCAGACGGGCACAGGCAAAACGATTGCGTTTGCTTTGCCTATTTTGCAACGTATTAATATAGAGAAAGAACAAGTCCAAGCTCTCATATTAACTCCAACTAGGGAACTTGCGATTCAAATTACGAGCGAGCTCAAAAAACTTGTTCCCGCTGTTGGCGTAAGCGTGCTTGCTGCCTATGGCGGCCAAGACGTTGATGCTCAGATTCGCAAGCTGCAGCGCTCGCCCCATATCGTAGTTGCAACACCTGGTCGTCTAATCGATCATATGAAACGTGAAACCGTCAGCCTAGGCAAGCTGCAAATGCTTGTTCTCGATGAAGCTGATCAAATGCTTCACATGGGCTTCCTGCCAGATGTAGAAAGCATTATTTCACAAACGCCGAAAGCTCGTCAAACGATGTTGTTCTCAGCTACAATGCCTGATGCTATTCGCAAGCTGGCTGCTGATTACATGAAGACGCCTGTCGATATTCGGGTACGCAGTACTAACGTCACACTCGACAGCATTACACAAATCGTCTATGAAACAACGGATAGAAGCAAGCAGCAAACTCTCGTGCATTTGCTAGAGCGTCATCAGCCCTATTTGGCCGTTATTTTTTGCCGGACTAAAGTTCGCGCGAAAAAATTAAACAAGGAACTCCAAGAGATCGGCATCGAATCGGATGAGCTGCACGGCGATCTTACGCAAGCGAAGCGTGAGCAAGTAATGAAGCGCTTCAGAGATGCAAGACTGCAGGTGCTCGTAGCGACTGACGTTGCTGCTCGCGGACTCGATGTTGAAGGGGTTACCCATGTTTACAACTACGACGTTCCACAAGACGGCGAGCTGTATATTCACCGTATTGGCAGAACAGGTCGCGCTGGGCAAGATGGCGCAGCCATTACACTCGCAACTCCTTATGACAAAAACCATTTGATTCTTATTGAACAAAGCATAAATGCTAAGCTTGCACGCCGTGCGATTGACAGCGAAGGAAACGAAACATCTGTACGCGCACAATCCGGCGATCGTCCAGAGAGAACACGCAGTGCAGCTGGCAAAAGCGGTACACGCGGCGGAAGCAGCAAGCCATCCGAGGGTGGACGCCGCGGCGGTCGTGACCGTTCTGCTCAAGGCGATCGCAATGCGAAGCCAGGCGGACGCAGAGGCCAACGCGAGACCGTTCGTCCTAATGCTGGCAAACGAACAGGCAGAACAGCTGAGATTCGCGGTCAAGCTTCCGAAGCAGCTGGCGAGAGCACAGGCTGGTCAGCCAACCGTGGGGACCGATTCGAATCCGCAAGCCCTGCTCGCGGTAATGACCGTTCCCAAAGCCGCAGCAGTTCCACTCGCGGCGGTGATCGTTCCGAAAGTCGCGGAAGTTCAGCTCGCGGTGGCGAACGCTCCGAGAGTCGTGGCGGCTCAGCTCGCGGTGGTGCAAGTCGCACCGGCGGCTTCGGCAGTCCTCGCGGCGCAGAGCATGTAGCAGGCCGTGCCTCGTCCAAGGTGGATAGCCCTTGGGAAGCAGCGCGCAGTGATTTCAAAGCGAAAACACTAAATGAGCACGAAAACGGCCGTGGAACAGGCAAGCGCGGCAAATCATCGTCAGGCGGACGCAGCGGCTCACCTGCCGGCGGTCGCGGCAACAGCCCGCGTGGTGGCGGAAGCTCTTCGAGCAAACCGCGCGGTGGCGGCGGACGCAATCGGTAAACAACTTTAAAAGAAAGAGCGGTCAACACAGGAACTTATTCCTAGTGCTGACCGCTCTTTCTTTTTCTATATCATTCCGTCAAGATCTTACTTCGTTAACCGTTAGATCATACTGATTATTATTGATAGTCAATGCCACCTCATAATATCCTCTGCCGCAGCTAGCAGAATTGCATTGGCATTTATACGCGCCGCTGCATCCGCAAACGTAAAAATGTGTAGGATCTACTGTAATTCCGCTTACCTTCAGCGGCCAATGGCAATCAATAATATAATAATAGCTAGGGTCCAAATTTTTAAGCAGGCTTATGCTTGCAAAGCTGAATTTTCCAGGTGCATTATCCAGCCATACATATTTCACCTTACCGTTTGTACCAGGAAAATTCATCTGTCCAAAAACATTTCCTAAATACTTTACGAATATCCCAAAGAAAAAGGGCTGTTTCAAAAGTTTTCACTTTTGAAACAGCCCTCTTGTTTAATTAGCTCCAAGCGTGCTCATAAAGCGCTCTAGCCACGCCATCCTCGCTATTCGAAAGTGCAACTGCATTAGCTGCCAGCTTCACTTCCTCAGGAGAATTGCCCATTGCTATGCCCATGCCTGCAAATTGAAGCATCGTTATATCATTATGATAATTGCCGATTGCTAGAATTCGGCTGCGATCAATGCCTTTAATTGCTGCAAGCTGCTGCAACGCTTTTCCTTTATTGGCTTCACTATGATGCACATCGATAAAAAAGTCACCGCTCCGAATCGAATGAAGCTGCTTAGGCCATCCCGACCATTCCGTTTGTACGACATCCATCTGATCCTTCGTTCCGAAAACTGTAAATTTCACAAGGCCGCTAGGCAAGCCCAGGCGGAAATCATGAATCGATGGTTTAGCTTGAAAATGACCATACATCGCTTCCACTTCCGGCGTCATGCTCTCGACCATCATTTCAAAAGCAGTATTCAAATCAAAATGAATGCCATTCTCGCGGCAATATTGAATAAAACGCAATAAATGCTCAGGTACCATATCGAATTGGTGAACAACGGAATGGTCATCCGCATTAATCGTTGCTGCTCCGTTATGAGTAATCACCGTCCCGCTAAGTCCAAGCTCTTTCAGCACAGGAAGTGCGCCTGATGGTCCTCTCCCAGTACATAATACGATTTGAGCTCCGCGATTGGCAGCCTCATGTACCGACTCACGAATAGCTTTCGTCAGCACATGATCATCTGTAAGCAGCGTCCCATCCACATCTAAAGCAATTAAGTCATAATTAAGGCTCATGTCTCCACTCCTATTCCAAACTCTGTAAGTGCTCTCTCTATGTCTTAATTACAGCAAACACTAGATACAATGTTTAATCCGTCTTCCGTTTATGCGAGCGCAGAAGCTCTAGTTCTTCTTCCGTCAGCTCCCGATAGGAGCCCTCTTCAAGAGTTTCATCAAGCTTAAGCGCACCCATCGATACTCTTTTCAAGTATACGACCTTTTTGCCGACAGCTTCAAACATTCTTTTCACTTGGTGGAACTTACCTTCCATAATGGTAAGGGAGATACTCGAAAATATTTCATCATCCCGTTGTTCACGACTCTTGATGTGTAGCTCAGCCGGCATCGTAACATATCCGTCGTCTAATGCAACGCCAGCCAAAAAAAGCTGCTGGTCTTCTTCGCCAACATCGCCAAGAACCAATGCTTCATAGGTCTTCGCAACATGCTTGCGCGGAGACAACAGTTCATGAGCAAGCTGCCCATCGTTCGTCAGCAGAAGCAAGCCAACCGTGTCTTTATC
Organism: Paenibacillus sp. 01T431; assembly: GCF_056398625.1. Taxonomy (NCBI): domain Bacteria; kingdom Bacillati; phylum Bacillota; class Bacilli; order Caryophanales; family Paenibacillaceae; genus Paenibacillus; species Paenibacillus sp. 01T431. The sequence goes on along the minus strand of NZ_JBFTPT010000003.1, from coordinate 269,515 downwards.
CAGTCGTCCGACTGGAAATGGATCTCGCTGCCGATCGGAGAGCTCAAGTAAATCGATTACCGTGCGTTCACGACTATCTTCTGTAGCAGAAATAACGCCCTGCGGCTTATTCAACATGAAATAAACGACATCACGATACACGACAGGTGCGCCGTCAAAATAAACCTTTGCTGTATCAGGGTCAACGATTAGTCCGCTGTCTTTCACTACTTTATCATCGACAACAACCATGCCGAGCTTCACAGCTCGTTTAATTTCGCTGCGCGTACCCAGTCCCATATGGGCGATCAGCTTGTCAATTCGAATACGTTTACTCATTCTACATCCATCTCCATCCTGCAGGCAGTTCATTTTTGATCATTCCAGCGGCATATTTCCCCCAACCTATCGGGAAACCGTCTGTGCAAACTAATATATATCCTTTTGAGGCGGTGCCAGCATGCACCGTTAATTCCGATTCATCAACAAACAAGGTTTCCCCTTTGAGATATCGAATCGTCTGCTCATCAGACGAGCTCCAATTAACGGAGCGCACGGCTTCATCTTTCTTTAACCCCATGGCTAGCGGGTGTGAAGGTTCAAATCGACCTCGAATAGCTTCACCTACATACCAGCCGGCTCTAACCACGCGCAAGCCATCGAGCGATGGCAGTTCGGCAGGCTGAATATATACGCGAGAACCAAAGGCTACAACACGCCCTGGCCAGCTTCGTGCATTTATCGCAAATTGTTCTGCATACTGGTGCCACAGCTCAATTGGACTTGCTTCTTCAGTGAGGTTCATCGCGGCTCCATCACGACCACTCCCTGCTCCTTTCTTGTTTGCAGGGCGCTCCAATCCAGCGTTGGCCCAATCATTTCTCGTTTGCCGTTTAGCTGCGCGGCGCTCATCCCTATGATCTTGTTTCTTTTCTTGTCTTTTCCCGCTGCTTGGCACGACTTCGCGTTTTAAGCTTCCGCCAGCAGACTGGACGCTCTGGCGCTTTACAGAAGCAGCAACCGCCAGCTCTTCTTCCATGATGCTTGTCCGCTCCCCGCTGCGTCTAAGGACAGCCGCATAATGACCTTCTCCCTCAATTAAATGCGGCCATAGCCTTACCGTTCCTTGAATGGATTGCAGACGCTCTTCATCAAGCTGCGCCATGCCTTCTGCTAAATCCGCTCTGCCCGCCCTCCAGCCATGCTGAGGAGAAATAGCTTCAACAAAAAAATCTTCATGCTCGGCTAAAAACTGAGCCATTTGCTGCTCGTTCTCCTCCGGCGAGAACGTGCATGTCGAATAGACCATTCTCCCCCCAGGTGCCAGCATCGCTGCGGCATGCTRCATAATATCGCGCTGCATTAAGGAGCATTTTTCAATTGAGTGCTTCTCCCATTCTGCGATCATCGAATCATCCTTGCGAAACATGCCCTCGCCGGAGCATGGTGCATCAATGAGAATACGATCGAACCATTGTGGAAAAACAGCGGCAATTGCTGCGGGCTCATCGTTAAGTACGACAGCATTGCGTACGCCGGCAAGCTCTATATTTTTGGCCAAAGCCTTTGTTCTTTCTCTGGCGTTATCATTCGTGACGAGCACTCCGCTTCCTTGCAGCTTCCCTGCAATTTGCGTCGATTTACCTCCTGGAGCCGCGCATAGATCAAGTACGCGTTGACCAGGCTGAACGTCCAGCAGTTCTACCGGAGCCATCGCACTCGGTTCTTGAATATAATAAAGCCCCGCATGATAGTGCGGATGTTTGCCTGGCCGTTCACCCTCTTTGTAATACAAACCATCCGGTGCCCAAGGTATTTCACGCACCTCCTCGCCCATGTCAGATAGCTTTTTCCATTGCTCGACACCTAGCTTTAATCGATTGATTCGAAGACCGTATACTCTCGGTGCATCATACGAAGACATAAAGCTATCAAACTCATCACCAAGCAGCTTTTCCATTTTTTCTGTGAAATTACGCGGCAAATTGCCGTTCATGCTATTTCCTCCTGCCAAATAAATAGCCTCTCAGCATTCGCCGAGGCATTCGTACACAAAGCTTAAGAATTCATTATACAACGCACGGAATAATGAAGCGCCATTAAAATTGTTGAAAAGGTAGACAAGCTCCGAAACGCTATTCGTTATACAAAAGTTGGTCGCATTCCATAGCCGATTAATGGAATATACTTCCTTGCGTCTTTATGACCATCTCGCCCATCTAACCTATGTAGCCTTCATGAAGCAAACAGCAACTATCGTTTAACAATAATACACGGCGAAAAAGCCATAAGGAGATTATTCATATGAAAAAAATAGTAATAGGTACAGTCGTAACTTCAGTCATTGCCGGTGTAACCCTTATCGGGTTGCTGACGAATTCGGTCAGCGACCGCAGCATCGTTCAAGCCAAGGAAAACGTAAACCAAATAACGCAGCAGCATGTGAAACAGCCCAATGCAAGCATTAGCAACGACTCGTTCCGCAACATTGAAGCCGCGAAGCAAAGTTTAGTATTTGAAATTAATGGCGAAGCAAGCTTATTCGAAGGCACCTACCATTTCACAATCAAGCAAGGCGATAAAATCATCATGACTGATTTTGGAACTGCTTCTGTAGGCGGACCGGAATGGGGCAAAGTGAATCAGACCATTATCGTTCCGGTAAATAAGTTGTCACTCGACATCCCGCTCCATATCGAGCTATATGAAATTGATCAAGAGAACGGCGAACAAGTTCGCAAAATCAACATGCCGCTAACGATGTACGCAAACAGCAAAAAAGTCGATAACGAATCATTTCGCAACCTGATGATCACTCCTGTATCCGTCGATTATTCCTTAAAGGGCGAGGCGAGGCTTTCAGAGGGCACCTATAATTATACCCTAAAACATGGCGAAAAAGTGCTTGCCTCAGGTTTTGGAACATCCTCTATCGGCGCACCTGACTGGGGCAAGGTTCAGTATGATCAGAATCGTGTGGGAGAGCATAACCAGAGCACGACTATTACTCATAAGGAGGCCGACCGCCATTTCAAATGAAATTGAACTTGTAAAAAAAGCGATAGCCGGCGATGACGAAAGCTTCTCCAAGTTGATCTCGAGTCGGCAGGATCGGCTCTACCGAATCGCCTATACTTATGTTCGCAACAAGGACGATGCTCTCGAAATTGTACAAGAAACCATATATCGCGCCTTTATTTCTGTCAAAAAAGTGCGTGATCCGCAATACTTTCATACGTGGCTAACAAAGATCGCCGTCAATTATGCGCTTGAATATATTCGAAAAGCTAAAAAAACAGTCTATATCGGCAGCGATTATGAAGCAGGTTACGCTCCTGAACGAACCGAAGAACAAATCGATCTGCATCAGGCACTCAGCAGTCTTGAAGAGAAGTCCAAAACGGTGATCATCCTTAGGTATTTTGAAGATTTGCCCTTAAAAGATGTTGCTGAAATTGTCGATATGCCGTTAAGCTCGGTGAAATCGATCGTCTACCGGGCTTTAGCAAAGCTGAATATTCATCTAAACGAGGGGGAAGACGATGAGTAACCGAATGGATTTATTTAAAAAAACATATAATGAAATCGATATTCCCGATCAGCTTGCTGCCGTTGCCGATGCAGCTATTCAAAGAGGCAAAATCGAGCGCAAGCGCACGAAACAAGCAAACTCAATCCGCTGGGCGAAACGTGTAGTTGCTGGTGCAGCAGCCCTCTTTATTCTTTTTACAATCAGCATTAATACGATGCCCGCTTTCGCTAGCAGCTTAGAAAAAATACCTGGACTTGGCCAACTCGTACGTACTATGCAGTTTAACAAAGGAAGCGCAGGTGGCGGTACAATTACGGACTCCACTGCTATTAATGTCATTTCACTCGAGAAAAAAGGCGATCTTGAGCATATTGTCATTCATTTTCAGCAAAACAATAAAGATCAGCAAATGACGAATTCTTTTACCGTAAACTATAGCCAATATCCTAATACGATGACTTTTTCAATTGGCGGTGTTAGACGATTCTCAGCCGAGAAGGACTTAGCGGAGCTAAAGAAAAGCAGTTTAATCGCGGAAGCATATCCATTAATTTCGCTCGACGACTCGCTGGTTCGCTTTAACATAACATTTAAGAGCAATATAAGTTACGAGGTCAAGGAATATAAAGAACCGGCACAAGTTGTTCTTACGATAAAGCGGGATTCTGCAGAAACCAATCCTCCCACCGTTTATTCGCTCCGTACCGCTTCTTCCGCATTTGGAGAAACGCAAGGCATCTACGAAGAAATGTTAGCAGGTCTTGAAGGAGTACGAACGCTAAGGGGGTTACTTTGTCGAAGCTGGATATTATAGCAGTGAAGAAGCAGCTATGGGAAAAATGCAGGAAATAGTTAAAACCTATGGCATCTCTGATCATTCGTTATACATTGAACAGCGAGAAGCCATGCAATATCCCCAAGCAATTAACGCCAGATCAGACAACCAGTAATATCCAACATTTTATCCGTATATTTCCTTTCATTCTCTAAATCCGAATGTTGTATGACATTGGTGTTCAAGCTCTTACATACCAATACGGATTTGTTATATAATATATTTAAGTAAGGACATGCTGTTCTTTCATAGCTTGTCCACTTAAACCTGTTTCGGAGGTAGTTGCTTACATGAAGAAGAAAAAGAAATTGAAAATGATTTACGTCTATATCGGTATCGTTGTTATTTTATTCGGTCTTATTACCGTTTTAAACAACAGTGGCAAGGTAAACGCCGTATATGACAAGCCCCTCTCCGAGCTGAACCCAGAAACACGCAAGCTGCTTAATGATCCCAACTATCAGAATATCATTTTGCCTGCTGAATTAGACAAGAAAGTGGCCGATAAGGAAGATTTCTTCGTTTACCTATTCGCTTCTGATTGTCCTCATTGCCAAAGAACGACGCCACAGCTTATGCCGCTTGTTGATGAGCTCGGAATTGACCTTCCGCAATTCAACTTAAGAGAATTCCCAAGCTATTTCAACAAATATAATGTCGAGTTTACGCCTACCCTTGCTTATTTCAAAGATGGCGTTCAAATTGACAAGCTAGAGGGCGGACTTGCTGAAGAAGGAACTACCGGCTATAAACTAGATGATTTTAGAGCGTTTTTCAATAAATATTCGGGGGCTGAAACCAAATGATGAAGCGTCAGCGCCAAACGGCTGAGCAGATTACGGAGGAGCAAAAAAATTCACGCATTCGCAGCATCATGTATGCTTTGCTGCTCGCATTCGCTTTTATTACTTTGCTCACCGCATGCGGCTTAGCGAACGACGACAAGGCAGGCGCTGAGCATCAACACGGTTCCGAAACATGGCAAACAACAGCATCCTATGATGAGCTGCCTGGTTTTTTAGCGGACTATACGCCGCATACGAGCGAGCTATATAAAGGAGTCCATGCTCACGCCGACATTATGAGCGGTATCACTTGTTATTGCGGTTGCTCAGATGGGTTAGCAGTTGAAACCCCGCATGACTCGCTTCTGCGCTGCTACGTTGCCGAACATCCTGCGGACGAGGGCGCTGTCACATGGACCAATCACAGTACCAGCTGCGGCATTTGTAAGAAAGAGATGGAAGAAGTAATCGCCTTAAGCAAGCAAGGCAAGACCAAGGAAGAAATACGTGCAGCCATCGATAAACTGTACAAACCAAAAAAATCAACAGATTAGTTAACGCTCATCTGCTGTATAAGTTGAAGAAGCTGTCCAGCTAGGTCTACTCCGACCTTGCTGGACAGCTTCTTTTTTTCAAACATGTAATGCAACTAAGGCTTTATTTACTTATTCTTTCTTATTTGCTCCAATCAACGATTAATTTGGCCATTAATACGAGATCGAGAATATCAATGACCTTGTCGTTGTTCAAATCCCCAGATTTAACTGCATTCCAGTTGCTGTCGCCTTCCTTCGCACCATATGATTTTACGAGGATTGCTAAGTCAACGATGCTTACCTTCTCATCATTGTTATAATCGCCAGGGATATTAATAACCTCAAGTGTATGCGAATCGCCGGCTATCGTTACTTCTTCCACACTGTCGGATAATACTGCTTTTTTCACTGTAATTTGAGTTGGGCCTGCCAAAGCTCCTGCCTTAGCTTGGAATGTGAGCTTCATCCAATCCCCATTCGCATTCGTCTGCGCTTCATTCAAATGGACTGCAATCAATCTTACTTGTCCATCCTTATCCTTCGTTTCTGGGATCAAAAATTTAGTTTCATCCATGGATACTGCCGAAACAAAGGTTAACTTGGAAGGATCATATTCAATCGTAATGTCCTCTGCCATAACGGGACCCACTACGTTTTCTAGACCGTAAGTAAGCGCAATGGAACCACCCACTGTTACTTTTGTTTCACCTTTTAAGCTGGCTTTTTCCGTCTGCTTGTCCTTCACGGTACCTGTAAAATCAATTTCACTCATGCTCGTAAAGGTGCCTGCTGCATTATAAGTGCTCTTTACAACAAATTTGATATATCTGCCGGAAATCGTTTTGTTAAGCGGTGTAAAGTCTTTATACGTACTGCCTGTCCACGATTTGCCAAAGGTGCCTGTCGCTTTATTGGCTTCATTCGCAAGGAACGCCGCGTCACTTAGATCTGACAAGCGATCAGATGCGTATACCTCAAAGTCTTTCGGAAATTCCAGCGCAGTTTGATTCATTCTGCTTGTTCTTTGAATGCCGCTCAAGCTATGGCTATTCTTTGAATCAATAATAACCCAATGAGGGAAATCTGCCGCAGGTGCCTCCCATTTGGAGTGCCAGATGGTCGCCGAATCACCATCAAGAATATTTGATGCAAATGCATCTTCATTATCCGCATAAGAGCTGAATGATTCGATTGCAAATGCCGATTTCGATAGGAACTGATAAGTCACAGATTCCTTTGCCGCTTCCAAAGCGAGCATAAGATTCACATAAGCTTCATCGATTTCGTTAACTGGGCTTTCAGGAGTAAGCGCCGATGCACTGCTTAAAGCAGAACGAAGCTCCATCAGCTTGGCAGCGGAATAGGTGACGCCTACTACACTTTCACTGGCAGCATCAAAGGCCGAAGCATCAACCTTCAACTTGTTAAGCTGCTCATACGTATAGGCAGGAATGATTTTGTAGGAATCAGATAAAGCCTTGATCTCCGTTGCAGTGAGCGTCCGTTTCCAAATTTTCAAATCGTCCATCGTAACATTGGCACCGCCGTTCCCTTTGTTGCCATCCGCGCCAATAATCGTATTAAATGCTGTGTCTATACTGCTCGTGCCAAGTGCAGTCATTTCTTTAGAGGCCTTCTCCACCCCATCGACATACACTTTGCCAACTTGATTTGCTCGGTCGACGGTGACCGTGAGCAAATGCCATTCACTTCCTACACTACCCGCCGAAGTATCCATTCGGTTCGTGCCGTCTGCAATGTTTAACGTCATTGCATTGGCTACAGCAGGTCCGATATACCAACCGACGTTTTTGCCGCTGTTCCAGTTTTTATTCGAAATGACCGTCTGATCACCAGATAAATTGCCTGTATGCCAGAACGATACCGTAAAGCTGCCACTGCCAAACTTCAGATCGCTGCGGCTGCCCAGATCAATATAATTCGCATTGCCTGCCGGAATGTAAGCTGCTTTATTCGATTTGCCCTGCACGTACGCAACGCTTCCGCGTGATACAGCCGAACCCGTCACGCCGCTCGCATCATCGTTTAAGTTGTCGTCAAACTTCATATCAACGACAAGGTCCTTCCACATCGTTTCAGGATCAATCGGCGTAAGCTCAGGCAGCGTGCCTCCCGTACGGAATGTATGCTGGATCGCGCTAGACTTGTTCCCGTAGCTGTCAACGGCATAAATGACCGCAGTATAGGTCGTTTGTGGATCAAGTCCGTCCAGGGGAATCGTCATCGCATTCGGGATCGGCGTAAAGAAATAGTCGGAGAACACATTAACCGATTTTGCGGTCGTACCCGTCCTTTTGTTCGTTAGCGTCAGCTCGTAATGATGCATGTTTTGGTCATCCTTCGCTTGATTGAAGCTCAGCTTAGGCGTGCCATCCAGATCCGTCACTTTCAGATCCGTCTCAGCAGGAAATTGTGGTGCTATTTTATTGCGATTTGCACTCGTATACTTGAAATTGCTTTTGATCTCTTGAATCGTGCTGCCTTTCAGTTCAATAACCCATTTCTCGCCAGCAATTGTACCGACGCTGTTGAATGGGGGAACCGGTGTCCAATCATCCATAATATCTGCTGGATCTGCATTAAAAGCAATTCTATCCACTTCAATCCGATCCGCATACACTTCAATAAAATCAGCCTGAGATACCGGAAATTCAAAGCGGCTGACAAGCCCTGCATTCGTTACAGCAGAGTAGCCATGCTCTGCTTCAATGTACGACATCGAGCCAAGATTCAGAGCCGTATAATCCTTCTGGAAAATAGAGCGTTCATCGCTGTTGGTCAGATGGGAGTGCCCCGACAACGTAATAACCTGCGGGTAACCCGCCAGATCACTGTTTAGGTTCGGATTGGACGCCTGCTGTCCATCCATTACCGTTCCTGTGATCGGCTGATGAATGCCTACAAAGATCGGTTTATTTTTGTTTAATGGATCAGCCGTAATTTCTGCCAATCTGCCCTTAAGCCAATTGCGCTGGCCTGTATCCGAGTTGTAGTTGTTTCCGTTCAAGAAGAAAAAATAATAACCGCCGATTTGAGTTTCATAATAGCCGTTGGCTTGTGATGTGAACCAATCCGCTGGATAATGCTCATTCACTTTTGCAACTGTCGCGTCATGATTTCCCATTGCAACATGCATCTTTGTATTGGTCATATTTTTTCTAGCTAGATTCGCTTGGAAAATTTCCCTTACCATTTGATGATCGTTCGGTTTGTCTCCCCCGTTATCGTTGATCATATCACCCACAACTAGGATGGCATCAGGATTTGGGAAGATCGATGCGATAGTATCGAAATAGCTTTCATATCTTGGATCGCCTGTCGTGCGCGAGCCTACATGAACGTCTGACATCGCTACAAACTGCAGCAGCGGCTTTTCACTTGTTTTAATCATGTAGCCAAACGTTACCGCATTGCTCGCCACGCCATCCTTTATCGCAATCGCGCTAAGGTTTGTGGTTTTGGCAATCGTGATTGGATTATTGTCAGCTTTTTTGCTTTTCTCGTTAGGCAGCGTTCCGTCAAGTGTGTAGTAAATGCTAGCATCACTTGTTTTAGAGCTTAATACAACCGCTATCGCAGCCTCGTAACGTCCTCCAGCGACAGATGCTTCAGGTGCTAGTACCGCACCATCAGCAGCGCTTGCTGATCGAATGAACCCTTGTGCATTGGAACATAAAACAGCCATAACTATGAAAACCGCTAAACTTCTCCTCCACTTAAAAAACAAATCAATCACTCCTTTAAATTTCTTGTTTCATGTGCATTATATATGTTTTGATTGGTTGTATTGTTAAACAGAAGTCATTTTAACGTTTGTTTATTGTAAATGATGGAATGGCGCCACCTCCCTTGGACAACAAAAAAAGACGACTTCTCACTCTATAATGGAGTGAAAGTCGTCTTCAATGTTCATTTTGCCTAACTATCCTAAATCCAATTCACATTGGTTTTACGCCTGCTTTTATGCTAGCTTTGGTTTGCTTTCTTAGCTTTCCCAATGGCTGTTTGAATATCAAGCGAAAGCTGATTAAGCTCATGATAGTCCTCTTTTTCAAATTTCTCGTTAAATTTCATTTGAAATTGAGCAGCTTCACGAACCCGATTATAAAAATACAAATCTTGAATGCCTTTAAGCACCTTCGAGACCACATTGGACTGCTCCTCGAACTCGGTCTGCGCATCCAAAATCTCTTTGCGTATGCTGGTCATTTCTGTATCCAGCTGTGATGCGGCTTCAGCCGCTTTCTTCAACCGCTCACGCACATCCTCAGGCAAGCTTTCTTTAAACTTGTAGTTTAATGAATGCTCGATTGTCGCCCAAAAATTCATCGCTAACGTCCGTATTTGAATTTCAGCCAACACGATTTTGTATCCTAGTGCTGTTTGAACCGGATATTCAACAATCATATGGTAGCTTCGGTAGCCGCTGTCTTTGAAATTCGTAATATAATCCTTCTCATATACAAGGGAAAGATCTTTACGCGTGCGAATCAAGCCAGCTACGCGGTGAATATCATCCACAAACTGGCACATAATGCGAATACCTGCAATGTCCTCTATACCCGTATCCAATTGATCCGAGGGGACTTTGAGACGCTTGGCCTTTTCCAGAATACTAGAAATTCGCTTAACCCGGCCGGTGACGAATTCTATCGGCGCGTAAGCTTCTCGTATCTTCAGTTCGACCCGCATCGTTTTAAATTTCACTTTAAGTTCTTCAACCGCTTGTTCATAAGGCTGTAAAAAAAGATTCCAGTCTCTACCGTCCATCCGGCCGCCTCCTGTTCTTAAACGTGATCTGCACCAACTGCTTCGGCAATATTGCGGTAGCCATCTTTGCGTAAACATTCCTTCAATCCACTCGTTAGCTCTCGCAGCACTCCAGGCCCTTTGTAAATAAGCGCCGTGTAGATTTCTACAAGTGAAGCTCCCGCGCGGATTTTATCGTATGCGTCTTGTGCTGTAAAAATGCCGCCCGAGCCAATAATGGGCAGCTTGCCCCCGGTTTGGCGATATACCGCCCGAATGACCTCCGTTGAACGATCTCGCAGCGGCTTGCCGCTGAGCCCGCCCGCTTCGCCAGCATTCGAATGCTGAAGGCCTTGGCGCGATAATGTTGTGTTTGTTGCAATTATACCTGAGACTCCGCTTTCCATAATAGTCGCAACGGTAAGCTCCAGCTGTTCATCTGTCATGTCAGGCGCAATTTTGACGAGAACAGGTTTTGCTTTTGCTCCTGTTTTCGCCGCTTGCGTGTTTATTTCCTTTTTTACAGCGGCAAGTAAATTTCTCAGTTCTTCACCATGCTGCAAATCACGCAAATCCGGGGTGTTCGGAGAGCTGATATTGACGACAAAAAAGTCGCCGTATGTATACAATTCGCGTATGCAGGTCTGATAGTCCTCATGGGCAAGTTCATTTGGCGTTATCTTGTTTTTGCCAATGTTAACCGCTATCGGGATTCTATTTATTTTGCGGCGTGACAGCTTCTCTGCCATTGCCGCTGTGCCATCATTGTTAAAGCCCATCCGATTAATAAGCGCTTTGTCTGATGGGAGGCGGAACAATCGCGGCTGCTCATTGCCTGCTTGTCCTTTTGGCGTTACCGTTCCTACCTCAGCAAAACCAAAACCTATGCTTGAGAAACCGTCCGCGGCTTTGCCGTTCTTATCAAGTCCAGCAGCAAGTCCGACAGGGTGCGGGAATTGCAGTCCGAATAGTTCTGTAGCAAGCTCAGGCGACTTTGCTACGCCATACATCGCATTCATCAGACCATTCAGCCCTGGAACTACACCGCCGGCAGCTAAGCCGTCAATCACAAGATGATGGGCCCTCTCAGGATCCATTCGAAAAAAAATAGGTTTTAAAATTGAAGAATAAATCAACTTACTCACTCCGATCTTAGATGTATGCTCTATCTGACAGTTTATCTTTTTTGCAGCAAAAAGAAAAGAGCCTGCACGCAAGGTGCAAGCTTCCATTGTATTGCGGCTTGTCTAGAAAACGATTACAATGAGATCATATTATTTATTACTATGAAATAGAGAGGTTGATTGACGATGAGTTCACCAAAAAGAAGACCGGCTACAATAAAAGCGAAACCGAAGGATGAAGTAAACAAAAAAGCGCTTGTATGGATTGGTTCAATCGTCGGCGTAGTTGTTGTAGCTGTCGCGCTGCTTCTTATTTTCACTTCGTAAGCGGTCTACGTCAACCATTTATAGATTTTCAAGGGATTGGTTTCGTTTTGGAGCGGCTCCAGCTGAAAGCGTTCTGCTGGCTGCTGCACCTTAGACGGAAGCGTCCCATTTTTTATTTTGACAACCGTTCCTAGCGGCACCATATCAAACAACTCCTCCACATCAGCTTTACCCATGCGGATACAGCCAAGTGATTCGTCCTTGCCAATACTGCCGGGTTCATCCGTTCCATGAATCGCGTACAGCGTATTCGATAATGTCATTCCTCGGCTTCCGAAGTTTCCATCGTCACGCCCATTCGGATTTCTAACCTTTTCACTTATGTAGAAGCTTCCCTCAGGCGTTGCATCGCCTCCGAGGCCCACCTTATAGCTGCGCACAATGATATCCCCTTGAATAACAGCAAGCCGATAACTCGCTTTATCTACCACGACCTCTAGCGGCTGGCTCCACTGTTTATCCAAAATTCCATTTGTGCCTACTATCGGACTCGTTCTTTTTTCAGTTTCCTCTTGCTGCTGATTTCCTGCTGCTTGCTCTTGCTCTTGAATTGAACTGTTTTTTTGTGCTTGCGCGGCTTTCAGCTTTCGCAATACAGCAGGAAACATAGAGCGCATACCGCTGCGTTCCCCGGAAAGAACATTGTTCGGATAAGATTGAATGAGATCATCCAGTTGCTCCGGCCACTTTTTATATTTTTTCTCATATTGATAGATGCCGCTTGCAAGCGTCCAGTGCGTCTCTTGCTGCACGCTCCATTCTTTATATTGTGCTGCTGCCGAGCTCGCCTCAGAAGGCTCACACTCGCAGGTAAGGCGGTCATACATCGTTACATCCAGCTTACTGCTTCCGTTTTCCTTTTCTATAGACATGAGCAGTCTAGTGTTCCCTGTCCATTTCCGCCAGCCCTCATCTTCCTCAAGGCGAGCTGCAATGGTATGAAGAGGTGCTTGCTTGCCGGCTGCAATGAGACTGTTCCATGCGCTGCCGACTGGATTTCGTTCTTTACGCGGTATAAACACAACGCCAATTGGATTCACTTCAACTAAGGCAATAGGCTCGGGCTGCTCTGGCCTTTCCTTGAATACGGAAGTGCTAGCTGGAGCAAACACTGCAACGAGCAGGAACAATAGAGCTAATGCTCCTAATTTGCGAGCTCGTCTTTTTTTCTTTTGCTGCAAATCCCAATCTTTAAGCAGCTGCAATTGATTTTCCGATAACGGATGACTTTCATGCTCGAAGGCATCGTATACTTCACCAGCTTGCAGGAAGCAATAATTCGCTTTGCCCTCCTTGCCAGCGAGCTTGTATTGCTTGCCTAACAAATACCATCCCATTTGGTTATCAGGGTGCTGCTTTACAAATTGCTTCAAATAAAAAATATCTTCCGGAGAGTCCATCCCCCATCCTCCCGACATGTGGTATATATCCTCTATATCGGCAGGCAGGGAGTTTGATTGTAATCCCGAGTCCATTTCTGTTATTGCTGCATATACAAAAAAAGCTCCTCACCGCTGCATAGGCCAGCGAGGAGGAACTTTTTTATCATCACTCAAAAATTAGTAATTAAAAGGAACGTCTGCAATTTTGATTGAATCTGTCGGACAGCCGTCAGCTGCATCCTGCAAATCATCGAACAAATCTTCAGGAATTTCAGTGTTGCCTGTATTACCGTCAGCTTTATAAATAACTTCTGCAAGACCTTCGTCATCATAATCATAAATGTCAGGAGCAGTTGCTCCGCAAGCTCCACAAGCGATGCACGTATCTTTTTCAACCCAAGTAAACTTACCCATGGAAATCCCCTCCCAAATAAATAAACGGAATAATCTCGTCTCTGTACAGTCAAGCTTCATTCATCAATATATAACAAACTATCGTCCTTTTGCAAGGATGTACCGCGAATTCGTTTATTCCTAATTAAGGTTGAAGGATCATCACCAAGCATTCCTGCCGTCAAAACAGCATCCTCTCCATACTTGTCGCGGAGCTGATCCATCGCTTTAGTCAATGCTTCTTTTCTCGGCTGTTTCTCGTAGCTGAACAAATCAAGCTGCAAGGCAGTTTCGGCAAGCAAAGTGAGGTTCTGGAGCGTTATGCCAAGCAGCCGAATCGGTTCGCCTTCCTTCCAATGCCGGTCATATAGCTTGCAAGCCTCCCTATAGAAATCTTCACTCGATTCCGTAGGTGCTGCAAGGGTGTGGGAGCGGGCAATCGTCGTCATATCCGGCTTGCGTATTGTGATTTGAACCGTGGTTGCGACCATCTTCTGCCTTCGCAGCCTGCGACCTGTCTGATCCGCCAAATTAAGCAGCACCCGGAAAACGTCGTCCCGCGATGTAATATCGCTTGGAAGCGTGGTCGTATGACCGATCGATTTGTTCCGTTCCCGATTTGGGTTAACTTCAGAATAATCTAGTCCATGGGCAGCTGATTTCATCCAAGAGCCAACTACGCCAAAATGCTTATTCAGCATCGTTTCTTCCGATGCCGCCAACTGGCCAATCGTCCGAATATTCAGCTTGCTAAGCTTATCAGCCGTTTTTTTGCCGATGCCAAACAAATGATCGCACGGCTTATCCCAAAGCACCTTTTGCACATCACGAATCCGCAGCACAGTCAGCCCGTTTGGTTTTTTCATGTCGGATGCCATCTTTGCAAGCAGCTTATTTGGAGCTAAACCAATTGAACAAGGAAGAGACCACTCAGACTTGATCCGCTGCTGCAGCGAAGCCGCAATATCAAGCGGCGAGCCGAACATTTTCGAACCGGTAATGTCCATATAACATTCGTCAATCGAAACAGACTCAACGAGCGGCGTATATTGTCTAGCGATTGCCATAAAGCCATGTGAATATTTGCGGTATAATGAAAAGTCCGGTTTGATTAATATAAGCTCAGGACAAAGTGTTAGTGCCTGTCTGACTGTCATTCCCGTCTTTATCCCTCTGCTCCGTGCTGCATAAGAACAAGTGACGAGGATGCCCTTTCGCTGCTCAACGCTGCCGGACACCGCAGTTGGTTTGTCCTTATATTTCTCCGGCTCCTCAGCCTCATGTACGGAACAATAAAAAGCATTCATATCTAAATGAATGATAACTCGGCCCTTAGCCGGATAGAACTCATTCGTATTCGTCATAATCGCGCAACACACCGCCTAACCTAAGCCATAAGCCTACATAAGCTTATCCACCCAAGCATACAATTCCAATAGGGTCAAGTCAACGAAGCACGCGTGAGCTGACAAAAATTCCTTTTGCCCCCTCTACTTTCAAGGCGACAAGTGTTATAATACTAAATTATGATTTGAAAAGGCATTCAGTGAAGGAGGCGTCCCGTTAATGACAAAAAACATATCTATATTCGATACGACGCTGCGTGACGGTACTCAAGGTGAAGGGATCAGCCTGTCGGCAGATGACAAATTAAAAATTGCCCAGAAGCTCGACACGTTGGGCGTTCATTATATTGAAGGCGGAAATCCTGGAAGCAACAGTAAGGATATTGAGTTTTTTCAGCGGATCAAAGCTTTCAATTTAAGCGCCAAAATTACTGCCTTCGGCAGCACTCGTCGCAAAAACAGTTTGGCAGAGCAGGATGCCAGCCTTGTTCGCATCGTGGAGTCCGGTGTTCCGGCCGCTACGCTTGTAGGCAAGTCATGGGATTTCCATGTACATACAGCCCTGCAAACGACTTTAGAAGAAAACATGTCGATGATTTTTGATTCCATTGCTTTTCTAAAGCAGAATCAAATGGAAGCCTTGTTCGATGCCGAGCATTTTTTCGATGGCTACAAGAACAATCCGGAGTATGCCATTGCTGTTTTGAAGAAAGCACAGGAGGCTGGCGCCAACTGGCTCGTCCTATGCGATACGAACGGCGGCACATTGCCTAGTGAAATCCATGAAATCGTTTCACGCGTGAAGCAGGAGCTAACGGCTCCTATCGGCATTCATACACATAATGACTGTGAGCTGGCTGTCGCAAACTCTTTAGCAGCAATCGAAGCCGGAGCACGTCAAGTACAAGGCACGATTAACGGCTACGGCGAGCGCTGCGGGAACGCGAACCTATGCTCCATCATCCCTAACTTACAAATCAAAATGAATTATGACGTTTTGCCAGAGGATAAGCTTCGCACATTGACGAGTACTGCTCGATATATCAGTGAAATTGCGAATGTCCACATGCCTGTTGGTCAAGCTTATGTCGGCAATGCCGCATTTGCTCACAAAGGCGGCATTCATGTCTCCGCCATTATGAAGGATTCCAAAACCTATGAGCATATTCAACCAGAGCTTGTTGGCAACAAGCAGCGTATTCTAGTCTCTGAGCTCGCAGGACAAAGCAATATCATATCCAAGGCGAAAGAGCTTGGACTTGATGTCAACGCAAATAATGAGAAAACAAAGCTCATTATGGATCAAATTAAAGAGCTCGAGCATCAAGGCTATCAATTTGAAGGCGCCGACGCTTCCATGGAGCTGCTGCTTCGTGAAGCATTCGGCAGTGAAGTAAAAGAATTGTTCAAGGTTGAATCCTTCAAAATGCTCGTAGAAAAAACAAACGGCCAAATGATTTCAGAAGCGATTGTAAAAATCAACGTTGGCGGCCAGCAAGTTTATATGGCTGCTGAAGGCAACGGACCTGTCAACGCCCTCGATAACGCCCTGCGCAAGGCGCTGGTGCAGTTTTATCCGGAAATCGTTGATATCCATCTATCCGATTATAAAGTCCGTGTAATCGACGAGAAGGACGCTACAGCAGCTAAGGTGCGAGTTCTAATCGAGTCGACTGGACTAAACAATACGTGGAGCACAGTTGGCGTATCGAACAACGTTATCGAAGCAAGCTGGGAAGCTCTCGTAGACAGCATTCGTTATGCCCTGCTTAACATGGTAAAGGTTGACAGCACGTTAGTTGATCCTCACGATCGCATGGGCCTTGTCAATCATTAAAACAACAAAAAGAGTCGAACAGGCTGTTCACGCCTGCTCGACTCTTTTTTTGTTGTTGCTGCCGACTACATCCATTTCTCAATCATGCGTTCCCACTCCGCATAAGGAATGACGCCATTGATCCGCTCTCTAATGACACCCTCACTGTCAATAAGGAACGTTGTTGGAAACGTATCTACCTTATACTGCTTCGTCACATCGCCCACCCGATCCATTAAGATTGGAAACGTGAACTCATATTCTTTGACAAAGTCTCTAGCTGCCCGTTCTTTATCGAATTTCGTAGCATTAACGCCAACGAGTGAAATTTTTTCCCCGTATTGCTCATGCAGCCGCTGCAGATCCGGCGCTTCCAGCTCACAAGGGCCACACCAAGATGCCCAGAAATTAACGAAGGTCAGTTTATCCTGTTTGCCCCCTATTTCATAGGACTTCTCATCAAGATCAGGGAGTTTAAAGGTTGTCGCTTGAAATCCTGCTTTCGGCTTAAAATCGACTGAAGTGGCTGCTAGCGCTGCTGAATCCGAGTCATCATTTTTATATTGAAATACAGCTAATCCTGCAAACAGCAACGCAATCGTAAATAGTGCTGCGACACGCTTCATGAGGTTCCATCCTTTTTTTCACATTTTCAAATGCCTATATCGCTTCATGGTATCATGCACCGTATAGAAGCTCAATACACAGGACAAATTAGCCATCAAAACGTCATTTTTAAAGAAATGGTTCTTATCTATTCTCTGACGACTATTATGGGTAAGTTAAGTATTATTCATACCCAGCCTTATTGAAGTTAGCGGACTTAAGCCTATTTCGTTATACTTAATTCATTCGCATTATAAAAAAGGAGGCATTGTGTTGGAATCACAGCAAACGCGTGGATGCATAACCAAATCGGCATACGAGCGGCTTATTCAAATATGTGCGGATGCTCAACCTTTAGAGGCATGCGGCATTATGGCAAGCAGCCAATCCTTACATTCCATTGCCACTGATCAAAATGAAGCCATTATAGATATCGTTATCCCCATAACTAATAATCATAACGATCCCATGCATTCGTTCTCGTTTGACCCGACCGAGTGGACCGCTGCTTATTATGACATGCAAAAAAACCGACAAACGCTTGTCGGCTTATTTCATTCGCATCCGCGTACTAAGGCTATTCCGTCTTCTAGCGATACTGACGGTTTCCTGCCCGCTTCGGAGCTTTCCTATTGGATTGTTTCACTGGAGAACATGAAATCGCCTGACGTTAAGCCCTATCGCCGCTCGGAAGGTTCATTTATTCCACTGCAGCTAGTGCTTGCTTAAGTAGGCATACAGATCGCCGAGTGTCGTAATATTTCGTTCCAAAATACGCGTCAAATAGTTCCGCCACAGCTTTGCTGTCATGATTGAATCCTGCAAAGCATGATGCCGCTCTGTAATTGGAATACAGCAGCTCTCAAGCAAATCATCGAGACTGTATCCTTCCAGATTGGGCTCGAGCCATTTGGCCACCATCATCATGTCCAGCACTCTGTGGTTCAAATTAATCTTTGACGTCCTCCACAATGCCGCGTTCAGAAATTGCTTATCGTGGCCGGAAGCATGAGCGATAAGCAGCCTTCTGCCGACAAACTCCATAAAATCATGAAGCACCTGCATCAAATCAGGAGCATCCTGTACCATTTCATTCGTAATGCCGGTTAGTTCGACTATCGCTTTCGGAATTCTTCGTTTAGGATTCACGAGACTATAGAAGGTTTCACTTTCAACAAGTTCGCCATCTCGAAACAATACAGCGCCAAATGAAATAATTTCATCTCCGTTATTCGGATAAAAGCCCGTTGTCTCTAGATCAAAAACAATGACCTCCAGCTCTCGAAGAGGCATATCGAACATTGACTGCTTGCGCTGCTCTTTGTTGACATTCCGAATAAACGCCATTTGCTGCGCATTTTGCGAGCCTAGCATAGAAGCGATGGCAGGCGTAAATCCTCCCATTTTGTATAGGTTCCACATGCGACCGACGCCTTTTTGTTCCTTCATTTCTCCACCGCCTTACGTAAACCTGCCCATTGTTTGCTTAAAAACCGTTCGTTGCAGCCTCTTGCCAAGACGCAGTCCGCTCTTAAGCTCATCCGTCATTTCCTTCGTAAGCTTATGGCTCGACAGCTTTCCATTGTTGGCATATAAGCCATCTGCGTTTTTCTCAGTCGTCATTAGACGGAGCCGGAGAAAAATCCGAAAAGCTTGATCATAAATAGCCCCGTCAGCTGATGACATCTTCCCTGCCTTTACAAGCATTCTAATTCTTTCAAGCGTAGAGGTTTCACGGATGCCTTCTTGTATGGATAATAGCCGAATCGAATTAACCATAGGAATATAGGCGCCATATTTAATATCCAAGCTTCCCGCTTCCTCGCCATACTGCTCCTTTAGCAATTGGCCAAAAAAGCCTAACAGCACCTTATGCCGAAGCGTATTATCCAGCATCCGCTGCAGGATGATCTGGTGGTTAAGCATATCAATAAAAAACAATTCTTTAAGCTGTTCAACGAGCTTATAATCACCGTAAATACAGCGGCCATCAGCAATAATAAGCAAATAGCGCACTGCCTCCCAAGCAGGCTCTTCAAACCAAGCACCCAGTTTAACGCCCCACTCCGAAATGGACAAACACCAGTCGGAGTTGCTGCTAAGCACATTGCCCTCACAAGGCGGGTAACCTACATTTTGGAGATTTTTTACAATGAGCGCACTTAAATTCAAAAAATAGTTCTTAACTTCTGTTGAATCAGCCACTGGATCCTGATAGACAACTCCGCTGTCTTGATCGCTTGACAAAGTTTGCTCTTGCCGACCGCCGCTGCCGAACAATACATATGCGTAAGGCACGGGGGGAGAACCATTCCCCCTCCGTGCCATTTCCGCTTCTGCGAGGATAATCGAGCGCTGAATCACCGCATCGTGCACCTCATTTAATTGTTCATTAAATTGTTCGACTGGACGCGTTGGGAGAAGAGCCTCCATATGCTCGTGAACCTGATCCCGCAAGTTTCGCAGCCTATCCACATGATCAGCTGAACCAATCTGCTTAAGCAGCTGCAATCGCACCGGATCACTCATGCGACGCTCTCTCCTTTCGGTCAGTCCATCGCGTATCTTCTATTAGCCTTGAATGTTTTGACCAGCTTTTTTCATTTGCTCAGGATAACCATAAGCTCCATGCTCACTCAGGTCAAGACCGATAATTTCTTGCTCCTCTGTTACGCGGAAGCCCATCACAAGCTTCATAATACCTAGAATAAGGAATGATGCAGCGAGTACGAATGCGCCAACGACTACTACCGATTCGAATTGAACCCAAAGTTGCTTCCAGCTGCCTGTGTCGACCAAGCCGCCTGTGCCTACGCCCACTTTATCAGCGAGTTCTTGTGTTGCAAAGATCCCGTTGGCAAGCGTACCCCACACACCAGCCGCGCCGTGTACAGATAGAGCATAGATAGGATCATCAACTTTAACTTTCTCGAAAAATTTCACACTGTAGAACACGAGCACGCCAGCCACTAAACCGATTACAACTGCCGCCCAAGGAGCGACGTAAGCACAAGAAGCTGTAATTGCAACTAGACCTGCTAGCGTACCATTCAGCATAGCCGTAATGTCAGCTTTGCCTGTTACTGCCCAAGAAATAAGAAGTGCTGCAACGCCGCCTGCGCCTGCTCCAAGCATCGTGTTGAATGCTACATATCCAAAAAATCCATCGCCAATCGCTACCGTGCTGCCTGCGTTGAACCCAAACCAGCCCACCCATAGAAGCAATACAGAAAGTGCTGTGAATACTTGGTTATGTCCCAAAATCTCATTCGCAGAGCCGTCTTTGTTAAATTTACCAATACGAGGTTTAAGTAGTACAGTCGCTGCAAATGCTGCAAGCGCACCCGTTAAGTGAACAACTGTGGAGCCCGCAAAATCTTGTGCTCCATCTTCAGCGAGCCAACCGCCGCCCCAGATCCAGTGAGCTACTACAGGGTAGATTATGGCAATGAAGAATACAGTAAATACGATATAAGCTGAAAGTTTAGCTCTTTCTGCAAAACCGCCCCATGCTATGGAAAGCGAAACCGCTGCAAATGCTAATTGGAACAAGAAGAATACAGTACTTGGATAGCTCTCGCCTTCACCAGCTGCTAGGGATGGATCGAAGAAGAAATTGCCCCAGCCGATCAATGCGTTAATTCCGCTATCGCCGCCAAATGCGATGCCGTAGCCGAAAGCCCAATAAATAAGTGCTGCCAAACCCGTTGTGAAAATCGTTTTGCCAGCAACGTGACCAGCATTTTTCATCCGTGTTGAGCCTGTTTCAAGAAGAATAAAACCGCCTTGCATGAGAAGAACAAGAATGAATGAGAGCATAACCCATAGAGAGTTGAGACCCATGTTCAACGTTGCTGCGGAAGGATCCTCTGCAAACGCCATTACCGGGAACAATAAGGTGAAGATTCCTAAAGCTAACATCGTTTTCTTAATCATTACGACCACTCCCTAAATGTTATATTTCCTTACACGTTAAGAAAGACTTAATGTCATTATAGTCAGTAGTGCTCAATTTGACAATACGTTTTAACTATTTTTATAAAAAAAATCAAACGTTCGGCATATAATCTAACACGAACGTTAAGAAATGAGGCAAATCAACGCCAAAATCGTCAGCTGAAACTCCTTATTCTTCGCATTTTCACTCTATATAGGTATTGGTTCCTACTTTTTCTAGTTAAAAACGCAAATCACTATGACTCACACCCGTTTCATGTCACCTAAATTACGTTATATAGAAGAAACACATGAAAACGCCCTGTCGAAATTGAAAATTGACACTAAAATTGTATAGTCATGTAACACGTTTGACTGTATGGTTACTTTCCTATTATCATTAGAGGAACAATAGTTATACGTTTTCCCATAAGATGGTGATTGTGAAATTCACCTCAATAGGTAATGATGTTCTTTTAGACATGACGAGCTAAAACAACAAACCTGTTCTTTGTCGACACATCATCTCAGAATGAGATGAAACATAAGCTTAGTACGCAAGCGGAATCTAGTTTACTTATATTTTGAACGAATGGAGGATTTGAAAATGTATCGTATCGGAGAACTATCCAAGCTTGCGCAAATCAGTGCACGAACCATTGATTATTACACTTCAATCGGTCTAATAGAGCCTGCAGAGCGTTCCGCCAAAAACTATCGCCTCTATTCTGATGAAACTTTGCAGCGTCTGGAACGTATTGAACAGATGAAAAAAGATAAATATACATTAGATGAGATTAAGGCCACAATTGAAAGCTGGAGCAAGATTACACCTGAGGAGCAGGTCTCACGTAAGCTTACGGACTTGCAGTACCATCTAAGCCAGCTCGAGCGTGAAGTGAAGGAGTTAGAGCCTGTTATTAAGAAGCTCAAGCCTCGTCAAGCCAATCACCTCTACACGCGTCTTATGCCGCAAACCGCAGCTTGCATAGAGGCACTTATGCTTCTCATTAACAAAAGCTCCCTCATGTAGCTATACATTTCATCAAAAATTGGAGGAATGACTCAATGGCGTTTATCTATGTTTTAATCGTACTTGCATTTATACTAACAATTTGGGCTCAATTCCGAGTCAAAGGAACGTTTAAAAAATGGACGCAAGTTCAAGCCAACAGTGGTTTGACCGGTTACCAGGCAGCACGAAGAATGCTTGATTCTAACGGACTTCATGATGTTCCGATCGAGCCAGTACGCGGTACACTAACCGATCATTATGATCCGATTCACCGAGTTGTACGTTTGTCGGAGCCTGTGTATTATGAAAATTCAATTTCAGCGATTTCAGTCGCTTGTCACGAAGTCGGCCATGCCATACAGCATGCGGAGCATTACCCAATGCTCGTGCTCAGACATCGTATATTCCCAGTCGTGAATTTTGCATCCGGCGTAGCACCATTTTTATTTATTGCCGGTATTCTATTCTCAGCACTTAACCTAATTGGGCTTGGCATCATATTTTTCTCAGTAGCAGTTGCCTTTCAGGTCATTACACTTCCGGTTGAATTTAATGCGAGCAACCGAGCAAGAGACATTATGGTTGCTGAAGGGTTCATAACGAATGATGAGGAACGCGGGGTCGCAAAGGTGCTTAACGCAGCGGCTTTAACGTATGTAGCAGCGGCTCTCTTGTCCTTGCTGGAGCTTGTCAGATATATCTTAATCTTCGTAGGCGGCAGCCGTCAGGAATAAGCTTCCGTGCCTTATAGCTAAACAAAAGAGGAGCAGTTCCCCTTCGGTCTTCATCGACCGACAGGAACTGCTCCTCTTTTGTTTGTTCTTTTATCTATTTTATCGTGTTCTGGAAATAACGAAGCAGAAAACCGTGAAACACTTTCGCAACTAAAGGCAATTTCTCATTTGAACGCTGAATAAGTCCGATCGTACGAGTCACCTGAGGTTCGATCACCCTTACTTTAGTCGGCTGCAATGGCCCTGTATAGTGAAGCGCCATCTCTGGAAGAAGGCTTACGCCCATCCCAGCGGCTACCAAACCGCGAATCGTATCCGTCTCTTCCCCTTCAAAACCGATTTTCGGCGTAAAACCTGCCTCTTGGCAAGCTCCCCAAACGATCGGCCTAAGCGAATACCCTTCGCTGAACAATACGAACGTCTCATGCTCCAGCTCTTTCAGTTCAATCGATGCTTTGTCTGATAAACGATGCCCCGGCGGCAATATCGCATATAGCTCCTCTGTCAGCAATACTTCGCCGCAAACGAATTCATGTTCATCAGGGAAAGGAGATATAAACGCCAAGTCAATCTCGCCTTTCACCATGTCACGAATAAGCGATGGATACATCCCCTGCTTAAATTTAAATTTCACATTCGGATGGAGCTTGCGGAAAGCTGCCACAACCTGTGGAATTAATGAGATCCCAAGGCTATGCGGGAAGCCCAGTCTAATTTCACCCTTCTCGGGGTCAAGAAATTCATGTATTTCAATGACAGCACGTTCCAGATCAGCCAATATCACTTCAGCCCGCTTTAGAAAAAGCTGACCGACTGGTGTGAGCTGCAAATTTCTACCTTTTTGAACGAACAGTTTTACGCCAAGCTCTTCTTCAAGCTGATGAATCTGCCGGCTTACTGCAGATTGCGCCACATGCAGCTCTTCCGCCGCTTGCGTTACATGCTCTTTTTTCGCTACTTTTACAAAATAATGAAGCTGACGAAGTTCCATACCGGTTCAATTCTCTCCCGTACTTACATAGTTTTTATGAGTATCGCTGTTTCTTTTGAGTCTTTATTCGGTCAAAGAAATGGTAGAGCAAGAAGCCTGCAAGAGCGCCGCCAACATGTGCCCATAAATCCACTTTGGCAACTACAATCGAATAAATAACCCCAAATATTAATATCGTGTACACCGTTTTACGAGAGCTCTCGTCAAGCTGAGCCTTGCGGAACAACGATATGAACAGAAAGGCGCCATACACGCCGTAAATAGCCCCAGAGGCTCCTACACCCACATGACCATAAAGATCGTCTTGCAGCACATTTACGAAAGCGCTCATCGCATTTCCCGCAATCCCGCAAAGCAAATAAAATATAATATATCTCGTTTGTTTAAGCAGATACTCTAGCGGCGGTGCAAACACGAGCAAAGCAAACATATTGTAGAGCAAATGCTCAAATCCCGCATGCATGAACATGCTTGTTATATAACGCCATGGCTGTTCTAATCCAAATGGATCATTCACAGGGTCAGTATAAAACGCACCATAATTGTATGCATGCAATTGATCATTAGGATCGCCATTCCATAATACGACAATAAAATAAATAATATTCAATAAAATTAATATTGATGTTACGGGATACATCTTTAAGTAAGAGCGAAAGCTCTCATATCGCAAGAAGATCACGAGTACATCCCCTTTCTCAATCCAACAATTGGACAAGGTTGTTTCATAACGATTATAATAAATCTGGTATTGACCATATCTTATTAGAGGAGGAAATTTACAAATGACACAAGAACGTAATGGAGCTGCCACATTCAAAGGCAACCCGATCACATTAGTAGGACCAGAACTTAAAGCAGGGGACAAAGCCCCAGATTTCAATCTTAACAAATCACTTGTTGAAAATGTTTCCCTCAAGGACTACTCCGGTAAGATCAAACTAATCAGCGTTGTGCCTTCAATCGACACTGGCGTTTGCGATGCACAAACTCGTCGCTTTAACGAAGCTGCTGGCGAACTAGGCGACAATGTTGTTGTCCTAACGGTCAGCGTTGACCTACCGTTCGCACAAGCACGCTGGTGCGGTGCTGCAGGTATCGACAAAGTTGTGCTGCTGTCTGACTACAAAGCGCATAGCTTTGGTGAATCATATGGCGTATATATTAAAGAACTTGGTTTGGATCAACGTTCGATCTTCGTTATCGATGCTAATGATACGATCCAATATGTTGAATATTTGCCTGAAATGACAGAGCACCCGAATTACGAGCAAGCAATCAACGCTGTAAAAGCACTCGTGTAAATTCAAAACAAAGAAGTTTTTCAGCACTATTGCAAACAAAGCGAGTGAAGGCTACCCTTCCTCGCTTTGTTTATGAATTAATTATTTACTTTAAATGCAGCTAGCTTCTTATCAAGCGTACGATATAAATCCATAATGACTCTGTAATTAGAACCAAGATCCCCTAATGAGCCGCGGGATGCTGAATAAATATCGACAGCTGATTGGAGCGGATTTACGCTAATAACGGAAACGGTAATGTCCATCGTTCTTCCAAATGCTGTGCGCTTCTCCAGCACAATCTCCCCTACGGATTGCACCTCATGAAGCACCTTATATCCTTGCATTTTCTTAAGAGTCGATATCACTTCTTCCCAAGCCTTATCTTTCGACAGCTTGTAGAAATGAGATTTGAGCATTGGATCCTTAGCCCTGTCGCCCGTCTGTTCATGACTGCGCAGCAGCCCGATCAAGGTCCGCTTCAACAACAACGATCTCCCCCTCCGGCATCTATGTACATTACTCTATATGATACCATGATTTGTCCCATGAAAAAAGAGCTATCACTGGATTTAACCAGCAAATGCTCTTTATTTGAAAATGAGAACCCGCCTATGCCGTCCGACTCACATGTTTCTGAACCCGCTTACGCAGGTGGGTGACCGCAGAACCGCTTTTGAGATCCCCTTTCGGGGGCATGTCAGCTGCGTCTCGATGTTGGTCTCCCGTGAAACAGCCATTGGTTCAAAACAGCGTAAAGCCGTAACGAGCATCGCAGGAGGTATTGCTTATTATAGACTGAACAAAAGAAAAAGTAAACTTTGATGGGCTGTTATTTACTGGAGCCGCTCGAATCTTCCTTAACTAAATCGATACGGTCTAGCTCAGCTGCCTTCTCTGCTTCTTCTTCCTCTGCCAAACGCGCTTTCTCCGCTTGGTCTTGAAGCTTCTGGTAAATCAAGTTGAAGTTCCAGAACGCCAGGTAAGCGATGATGCTGCCCATAAAGAAAGGAATAAGAAAAGTGAATCTAGTACTGAAATACATAACCGCGCCGCTCATAATCGCTGTAGAARGCGAACGGAAAGGTTTGCCGATCGTAATGAGAACAGCGTTTTTCAGTAATTGAAACGTTTTCATATGATAGTGGACAAGCATAGAGAAAAAATTAAATAGCGATACGATTAACAGCAGCAAAAATGCAATGAAAATGTATGAAAGCAAATTCAATTGTTCACGATATACGATAAAGTCAACAACCATAATCGCAAGCAGTATTGTATAAATAATACCGCCTAGCATACTTTGCTTATAATTTTCCTTGTAGCCGCGGAAGAACGTTTTGAACAGCGCAACGTCACTCTCTCCCATTACCCATTTGCGCGCAACCGCAAACATAGCTGCTGTTGCTGGAAATAAGGAGAACGGCGCGACGACTGCCATCGCAATAAGAGCGGAATAGATTTGATTGACATCCTGTGACAAAACCAATCCCCATGCAAAAAAAGCGAATGGAATCGAACAGATCAACCACAAAACATTAATAACTGCCAATCTCATGATCCATTCCGAAATTCGGTAAAACCCACCCATTAGCCCCTTTGGTTCCATCGGATCTGCCTCCAGAAAAGTAAGATTACTCCCACTAGACTACAAAGTGTAGCGGAATTCGTATATCTGTTTTGTAATAAGACAACCAATAGAATAATAATAAAAAAATCGAGGTCGTCCAGATGCCCGTTAGGGATCACGGACTTCCTCGATTTTTTTGGTTACACAAGGGAAACGATTATTAGTTATTTACATAACCGTCGGAAGAGCTTTTTGGACGACGGTTTTCTGGACGTCCTTCGCTGCTTCTTTTACCAGCGTAGCCGCCGCCACTGCTGCTGCCGCCACGGGACTCATAGCCACCGCGTGAGCTGCCGCCAGTACTGCTGCCGCTGCTGCGTCTGTCATCGCGACCGCGATATCCGCCGCCACCGCTGCCGCCAGTGCTGCTGCTGCGATTGCCGCCGTATGAAGAGGACGAACCGCTGCGGTTGAATGGACGACCGTTTGAACGAATGTCCGGCTTGCGTTTTTTCGCGCGAAGCGGATCTTCCGGTGTCAATTCGATTTCTACGTTTTTCTTCTCGCCAGTCAGCAATTTAATTGCTGCTGAGAGCAAGTGAACGGAATCATATTGCTCAAGCAATTGAATCGAAATCGCTTTGTACTCAGAGAACTCTTCGTTTTGAACGACTTCAAGAAGACGTTCAGCTGTTACGCGTTGTTTGCCTTCAATAGCTTCTGCGATGCTTGGAAGCGGCTTGCGGTTCATCTTCTGACGCGTGACTTTCTCGATGAAATGCAAGTGGTCCGTTTCACGAGGTGTAACGAATGACCAAGCTGTACCTTCTTTACCTGCGCGGCCTGTACGACCGATACGGTGAACATAGCTCTCAGGATCTTGCGGAAGGTCAAAGTTGATAACATGCGTTACGCCGGATACATCAAGTCCACGAGCAGCAACGTCAGTCGCTACCAATACATCGATGCTGCCATCACGGAATTTACGCATTACGCTGTCGCGTTGGTTCTGCGACAAGTCGCCGTGCAAACCGTCTGCAGTATATCCACGTTTTTGAAGCGCTTCGCTAAGCTCATCAACCCGACGTTTTGTACGACCGAAAATGATAGCTAGCTCAGGGGATTCCATATCAAGCAAGCGGCTAAGCGCTTCGAACTTCTGGCGCTCATGCACTTCAATATAAGATTGCTCAATAAGTGGAGCTGTGATTTGTTTTGGAATAACTGAAACATGCTCAGGGTTTTTCAGAAATTGCTGTGCAAGCTTCTGAATGTTTGCTGGCATTGTTGCAGAGAACAGCATGGTGTGACGCTCGTCTGGCACTTGCTTAAGGATAGATTGAATATCCTCCATGAAGCCCATATCAAGCATTTCATCTGCTTCATCCAAAATAACGGTTTGTACATCTTCAAGACGGATTGTTTTGCGGTTGATGTGATCAAGCAAACGTCCTGGTGTACCAATAATAATTTGAGGCTTCTTCTTCAATGCACGGATTTGACGACCAATTTCCTGTCCGCCATAAATCGGCAACGAGCGAAGACCTTTGTACCTTGTCAGCTTCCCGATCTCGTCAGCCACTTGAATAGCGAGTTCACGGGTTGGCGTCATTATTAATGCGACAATGCGTTCCTCGCTTGTCGGAATTTTGTTAATGAGCGGAATTCCGAATGCCGCTGTCTTTCCTGTACCCGTTTGTGCTTGGCCAATTAAATCTTGTCCCGCCATAGCAATAGGGATAGCTTTGTCTTGAATCGGGGTAGATTCCTCGAATCCAAGTTCGGTAATTGCTTGTAACACTTTTGGTTCCAAGCCAAATTCAGCAAATGTTTTCAAACTTTTCTCAAACTCCTTTTATCTGCAGCCTACTTAAGAATATCCAAATCATTATAGCACACAATCAATCGTGAATACCAGCAAACCAATTTAAGACATACTAAGCATGCCAAAATAAAGGAATTAAACAAGTCGGTTGCATTGGAGCGATTTTATTGAATCCGCATTCCCTGCGTTACCTTTTTACAATCCCAATGATGACGGTAGGCGCCTTCCTTATCGCACTGGGCTTCAATTTTTTTCTAATTCCGCACCAGCTGCTTAGCGGTGGAATATCTGGTATTTCCATGATGGTCGGCTATATTACGGGCGGAAACATCGCCTTGCTTTATTTTATCCTCAATGTGCCGGTGCTATTATGGGGATGGTTTATCGTAGGTCATCGCTTTATTATATGGAGCGTCTACACCGTTGTCGCCTCTACGGTATTCCTACAGGTTATACCCGTCATGAAAATTGCGGATGACCTTATGCTTGGCGCTGTATTCGGCGGGATTATAGTCGGGTTTGGCAGCGGCTTAACCCTTCGGTACGGCGGCTCATCAGGCGGTTTCGATATTATTGCCTCGATTGCAACGCGAAAACACGATTGGCCAATAGGCATGATTATATTTTTATTGAATGGCGTAGTCATTGCAGTGTTGATTTTGTTTACGAAGGACTGGAATTTAGCCTTATACTCGCTCGTCGCTATTTTTTCCGCTGGAAAAGTAGTAGATCTCATCCACGTGAGGCATATTAAACTTACGGCCTTCATCATCACGACCAAAACCGAAGAGCTGCTCGCAAAGCTGCTCTTGCACCCGCGCGGAATTACAATAATAAAAACACGCGGTGCATATTCTTCGGGTGATCGCGATATGCTGATGACTGTAAGAACGAAATATGAAATAGCAGAGCTTTGCAAAACGATTACCACCATCGACCCGCGTGCATTCATTAACATCGTAGAAACGGTTGGTGTCATCGGCGATTTTTACAAGCCAAAAGACTAAATCATATACGCAGGTATGGATTTTACACCGTATCCCTATGTTTTTGAAAATGATCCTGATATAATGTTTGTATCCCGTAGTTTGGTTTCTTGCCATATGATTTCCCCTAAACATTAGATATGAAAGGGTGAGGCTCAGGTGGATATGGAAACGGTCAAATTGTCTCAAATTGTAGAGAAGCTAGCCCCAGAGCTCAGTCCTTTTCTTACGAAACGCGAATTGGACATCAGCATTGTGCTGCGTGACGGTCTTGCAGTATTAGAGCCTGCTGACGCAATGGAAATTGTGCAGCACAGTATTTGCAATCAGCAGAGAGAAGCTTTGTTACAATGACAATGCGGGACACACACGGATTATTTATGCGCCAGTCGAGTCACACTCGGCTGGCTTTTGTTTGTTTTGCAGGAAAACGGCGGCGATAATCACCTATTCGCAAGTCTTTATTTCAGCTTTTTAGCAAATTTTCAATATGAGTTTTATGACAATTGTAAAAAAGTTAATGACCCAGACATGCCATCTGCTTTATAATTTGAACAGAATAGCTAACGGGGAGAGAGCAAAATGGACAACATCATTTCAACATTGCTGCTGCTGTACAGCTTGCTCACTGGAAGCGGAGAGCATAACACCGCAGTGAAGCAGCTAGCAATTGCATACTTAAATTCCGCAGCTGGCCAAACCATCATTGATCCGGATGCAGCTGCAAATGGAGGCGAAATCTCAGGAAAAAATCACGCTGGACTCATCATAAAAGACCCGCAGCCTGAAACACCGCCGATCAAAGGAATCTATGTAACTGCTCACAGCGCAGGCGGTGCGCGCATGGAATCGCTTTTAAAGCTGCTTGACGACACGGACCTCAATAGTATGGTGATCGACATTAAAGATGACAACGGCTACATTACATATCCTACTACAACACCCGAACTGCTAGAGGTTGGCGCTTCGAAGAAATATATCCGAGATATTAATGAACTTATGCTTACTTTAAAAAAACATAATATTTATCCGATAGCCAGAATTGTAGTTTTTAAGGATACGGTACTTGCCCGAAAGCAGCCTGAGCTGTCTTTCCTCCAGCAAGACGGAACGATATGGAAAAATAATCGCGGTGAGAGCTTCGTAAATCCTTATCGCAAAGAAGTATGGGATTATAATATTGCTGTCGCCAAGGAAGCAGCAAAGCTTGGCTTTAAGGAAATCCAATTCGACTATGTTCGGTTCCCAGAGGGCTTTGATAACAAATCAGATACACTGACCTTCAGCAAGGCTGATCAGAGCCGCGTGGACACAGTCGCTGGATTTGTCAAATATGCTAGAGAACAGCTTCAGCCGCTCGGTGTTAGGGTTTCGGTAGATATATTTGGTTATGCGGCATCCGTACCGACAGCCGAAGGCATTGGCCAAGATTTTGTGAAAATTTCAAATGATGTGCATGTCATTTCGCCTATGGTTTATCCTAGTCACTATAGTACGGGATGGTTTAAACAAAAGGATCCTGACAAAAGCCCATATGAGACTATAAAAGGCGCCATGCTTGATACGCATAAGAAGCTTGATCCGGGTACGGAGGTTAAACCGATTATTCGGCCGTGGATTCAAGATTTCACTGCAAGCTGGTTAGGCGCTGGTCATTTTGTGAAGTATGGCAAAACGGAAGTCGAAGCTCAGATTAGAGCTTTGAAAGAAACAGGAATCAAGGAGTTTCTCCTATGGAATGCCGGAAATAAATACACTCCTAACGTGGAATATGATTAGCTTAAATCCTATTTAGACACAAAAAAGTCCACCTTCGCTAACAAAGCGGCGGTGGACTTTTTTTATATTTATTTTTATTGGGATAAACGAAGTGCCAGCTCGTACATATCAGTGTCAAATGGTTTCTTCGTATTGACAACAAGATCAATATCAGTCGTTACGAGCTCGCCTTTAACAACGCCGCAGCCTTTGCCTGAATCGCCAGCCATTAGCTGTCTAACGGCAAAGTCACCAAGACGGCTTGCTAGAATACGATCGATTGCCGTCGGCGTACCGCCGCGTTGGATATGTCCAAGTACAGTTACACGCGGCTCAATTCCGCTATTAGCTGTAATCTGTCTTGCTACCTCTTCACCTTTGCCCGCACCTTCTGCTACAACAATAATTGAATGACGCTTGCCTTTGGCAAAATTCGTCTTCATACGCTCTGCAACCTCAGTCAGTTCAAAAGGAACCTCTGGTACAAGAATCGTCTCCGCACCGCTTGCTAGACCAGCATGCAAAGCGATATCGCCGCAATGACGTCCCATAACTTCAACGACGGATGAACGCTCATGCGATGACATCGTGTCGCGAATTTTGTTAATCGCATCTACTACGATGCTAACCGCGGTATCAAAGCCGATTGTAATATCCGTAAACGGAATATCGTTATCAATCGTTCCTGGAAGTCCCATCGTTTTAATGCCCAGCTTGCTTAGCTTATTAGCGCCATGATACGAGCCGTCGCCGCCAATAACGACCAAACCGTCGATACCTCTAGCACGAAGCACTTCGGCACCGCGCTGTTGGCCTTCAGGTGTCATAAACTCCTTGCATCTAGCTGTTTGCAAAATTGTACCGCCGCGTTGAATAATATCGCCAACGCTTCTCAAATCCATTTGTCTAAGGTCGTCATTGATAAGCCCTTGGTAACCCCTTTGAACACCATATACATCTAAACCGTGATATAGTGCACTCCTTACAACAGCACGAACGGCTGCGTTCATTCCTTGCGAATCTCCTCCGCTTGTCAATACTGCGATTGATTTGACTGCAGACATGGTCATTCCTCCACATTTTTTATTTATAGTTAAGCCTGTTGTTTCCGAATCCAGATGCTGTTAATAAGGAAAAACAGACGCGTAAGCGGGCTGTTCTTCATTAGCCTCCTAGAAACATTTCTGACATCCGCCTGGTGGCGAACCTTCGGGTCTGACAAATATAAGGCTAAGAGCCCTTCAATAATCAAACGATGAAAACGAGAAGCAGGAAGCTGCTTCACATCCTCACGCGCTCGGTTCACAATCGTACCGAGACGCTCAACAAGCAGACTGTCATTATCATAATAATTGCAAAAATTAAGGTCTCCGCCTACTTGATCCTCTTCTTGATCGATTAAATAATCGAGCAGGATATGAAGTCCGCAAACATGCGGAAAATAAATATTTTTGATCGCTGCAGCGTCCTGCGTGGATAAGCATGGCTCGCTTGCGGCTAGAAACAACATAAACATGCCCAGCGTCGAACCTGATGCCGCAGCAAATTCATTCCATTTCAGGTTTGGATAGTTCCCTCGATGCTGCTCCCACCATGCAAACAAATGCTCCTCACGCAATTCCTTGCGTATATGCTTGTACACCTGCAAATCGCCATATAAAGTGACTAGCTCGATCACATGCTGCTGAACACTTCCATAGGAAGGCAATTGCGCGACATGGATCTGACAAGTTCGTACCAGGTGATGCAAATAACCCCCATCATCTTTTTCATCGCGAAATGCATAATAATCCTGAAGCTGAGCTTCGGGATTGACGGCATCGAGCATCGATTGATGCAATAATCGAAAATCATTCGGATCAAGAGAAGTGCTGCGATCACATAGATTATCCAAATAGTCGCTAATGGTCTGCAGCGCAACAATTAACGGTATGAGCACATGTCTGTGCTCTAAGTTCGCCGCTGCATATACTCCGCCGCCTTGGCAATGAAACTTCTTGCTATCCATACTGCTAAGAGCTTGTGTTCGCAGCTCAGCATCTGGTATTCGCAGTGCAAATACGCGATGTTGCTTGAGCTCTCGCGCCACTTCGGGAAGTACATATTTATATACGCGATGCATGAGCTTTAGTGGGCTCTGGGGCACTCGATGGCCTGTCAAAGTCGTCAATCTCATGATGCACCTCTCCTCAAAATCGTTCATGAATGCCAGCGCGGCTCTAATTGCTGCTCTAGGCGATACCAAATATGAAGGTCGTTTATCCTACTTGCATAATCGGCAATTTCATAGTTTAGTATACAGGATTGCTCAAAGCTATCTTCTTCAAACAGCTTTGCCTGCTTTTCATTGATGAACGCTTCAAACTCTTTCACGCGATCGGGGATCGTCCCACGAATGAGTTCCCACTGCTCTACGATCGCAAGCTGCACAGCTGCTGCATACTGCTCCCATTCCATTTCCAGCACGGGAATACGGATCCGAAGCCGTTCATTCCAGTCAAAACGATAAGCACCCATTGTAAACCTCCGCCTCTAAATGTATCATCTCAGCTCATAATAATCCAGCTTCAAATCTCATTGGTTCGATAACTAATCCATGTTATACTGAGAACCATATTGTTTTTGTAAAGAGATGGAGTGAGCTTTAAAAGATGGACACATCTGAGATTGCGCCAGCAGAGCGCTCTTCGACTGCACGCAAGGAAACACTTTCACTACGAATTTACAGCTTCTCTTCTTATTCTACCGCTGCGATGGTTGTTTCCTTTATCCCGTTATACTTTTTGGATAGAGGTTTCTCTGAGCAGCAAATTGGAATTATTTACTCAACAGGACCGTTCATATCAATCTTTGCGAATATCCTTCTTGGGATAGCCAGCGACAAATTCAGAACGATAAAAAAACTGCTTATGATTCTGTTATTTGGACAGCTTGTCATGATTTCATTGCTTTTCCCTATTGAAAACTTTGCTCTTGTTTGCCTAGTTATGATGGGCTTTTATTTTTTTCAGACACCTATTAATCCATTAAGTGACAGTCTGCTTTTATTATCAAGTCAATACACCGGAACGCCATACGCTTTAATACGCATATTCGGCTCGCTTGGCTTTGCAGTAACGGCTTATACGTTCGGACTTATTCTAAAAGAAATTGGCTCACAGTGGACGCTTCCGCTAGCACTTTGTACCATAGCCATCACCCTCGCCTTAACGACGAGAATTAGAGACTATCAAGGAAGCGCTCGGAAAATCGATTTTTCTGGATTCTTTAAGCTTATTCGCCAGCGCGATGTCCTATTGTTCTTTTTAATTATTTTGACCATTTCGATCCCGCACCGTATGTACGAAGGATTTCTTGCCGTCACCATGCGCCAAATGGGAGCAAGCGATTCTTTGGTTGGACTTGCATGGCTCGTGTCCGCGATGAGCGAGATTCCGATCTTGTTTCTACTCGGCAAATACGGCCATAAATTTAAGGAGCTGCCGCTGCTTATGATCGCATCCATCATGTATGCTGTCAGACTATGGCTGCTTAGCGATATTCAAGATCCACGCTGGGTAATTGCTACCCAAGCCATGCACAGCGTTTCGTTCGGCATTTATTTTTCAACTGCGCTGCGTTATTTGTCCCACCTGATTCCCGACGAGTTCCGCGCATCCGGCCAAGCCGTTTATGCCGTTGTCTGGACTGGACTTGCCGGTGTGATCAGCGGTATGTTTGGCGGTTATATTTATGAGCATTTCGGACGCGAGACCTTCTTCCGTATGGGAGCTGCCTTAGCACTGGTTGCAGCGGCTGCCTTCCTAACAAGATATTTTTTCAGTCGTACGAACCGATAACGATCTCTATTTCTACCAAGCAATATGACTTCCGCGTCACAAATGAAATCATTTCTTATAGTTAAACAAAGGCTGCTCCAGAAGGCGTATCACCTACGCTTGGAACAGCCCTTTTTTATTGCTTAAGCAGATACTATTCTACAATTTCAAAATTGGAGTATACATCCTGCACATCGTCGTTGTCTTCAAAAGCATCCATCATCTTAAGCAGCTTCTCCGCATTTTCGCCATCGACTTTAACAATCGTTTGCGGAAGCCAGCGCACGCCAGCATTTACGAAGGAGTAGCCTTCCTTCTCAAGCGCATTTTTCACCTGCTCGAACTCATGCGGATGTGTCAAAATCTCAAAGCTGTCGTCATTGACAATAACGTCCTCAGCTCCGGCTTCAAGCGAAACCATCATCATCGTATCCTCATCTGTCTCATGGGCTTCACGATCGACAACAAGCAATCCTTTATGGTCGAACATATAACCTACACAGCCGCTCTCACCCATATTGCCGCCACGTTTATTAAACGCAGAACGAACGTCAGCTGCCGTACGATTCCGATTATCCGTCAAGCATTTAACCATAATAGCTACGCCGCCTGGGCCATAACCCTCATACATAATATCATCGTACTCGACGCCATCGCCTGCACCAGCTGCTTTCTTGATCGCACGCTCGATATTATCGTTTGGCATTTGCTCCGCTCTTGCGTTGGCAATCGCTGTTTTCAAACCAAAGTTCGAATCTGGGTTTGGTCCGCCTCTGCGGGCTTGTACATAAATTTCACGTCCAAGCTTGACGAACTTGTTATTTTTAGCCTGATCGGCCTTTCCTTTACGGTCTTTGAACAATTTAAATTTCATTATGCTCGCTCCCCTGACAAAGTTTCCAAGCAACAGTTTATCATTGCAAATAGGTCTTGGTCAATGAAAGCAAGCGCAAACGGCGGTTATTTCACGTTATCTATTGATCTGATTATGGCTTAGAAATTCGTATCCTAATGATGGTTTAATAGCCCAGCTTCAAAATATATAAAAAATGCTTTGATTATTTATAAAAGGCTGACAATAAAATTTAAAAATACTAATAATGGTAATATGTTCATATTAAAAAAGGGCTCCCCGCTTCCAGGGAGCCCTCTCCATTCGCACATTTTCCTATAGTTTAATGACGTTGGCCGCTTGAGCACCGCGGTTACCTTCAGTAATGTCGAATTCAACCGCTTGCCCTTCATCTAAAGATTTGAAGCCATCGCTTTGAATCGCTGAGAAATGCACGAATACGTCTTCTCCGCCCTCTGTTTGGATAAAGCCGTAGCCTTTCTCTGCATTAAACCATTTAACTGTTCCTTTCAATTGAACAACCTCCTAAATATGACCGCCGTTTTATTTGAACGTGCGAGTAAAATTATTATAGCTATCCCATTTCAAAAAAGCAATTAAAGTAAAATTTTCAAATATTGACTAGATCCAGGGATAAACGGAAGGTTGGATTCTCCAAGCTCTGTGCGCCCTCCGTTAGCAGCTATCATCGCAATCAGGTTATCTAGTTCCGAATAAGGTTCCCAGTTAAGCGATATAAGCGGATAAATTCGAATTTGACCGCCTGGCTTACAAATACGCATCAGTTCCAGAACAGCCTGCGAATGAAATTCATGACCAAATTGATTCGCATACAAAAACATAAAATGGCTGCACAAAATGAGTGAAAAGCGATTCTCCTTGAAGGGCAGCTCTGGAAGCTTGCCATCTATATAGATTTGTTTATTCTCGTTTCTTAATACATCGGCTTTAAATCGTTCAATGGATGCTTCGCGTCCAGCTCGATGATTCTCAACCGACCCGTAATAGCTCCAGTCAAAATGCACCTGAATTTTTGCAATCTTCGCCGTTGATGTTTCGATTTCCCCAGCTGCCTCAGAGATCCATTGCTCAATTCCTGCCCCGTAGCGCGGATCAACAGCAGTTGCTGAAAAACCTCTCTCATTTACTTCTGCAGTAAATGACGAACCCCCGGCTGCAACATCAAGAATTTCCCCTTTAGCAAGATCCTCCTGCTGTAAATCAAACATCCTTAAATACTCTTCGTAGCTTCTGCAAGTCATAGCGACTCCCATTTGCTCATAGCCCTGTTTACTCATTCTTGCACTCTCCTCTGCTCGTCTCATCTCAACTTTTCTCGTTACAGCTATAGCTTCTTCTTGCAGCGTCGTATTGATTACCGCCGCCATAATGGCTATGATGATAAGAATACCATAATTAACTACTATAAGGGTGGAATTTACGCATGTTTAAGAAACACGAAATTTACAAGACCGACAAATACAATATGTTGACGGTTGAAGTTCAAGGCAAAACACTTATTGTTCGGGAAATTTCTGATCAATGGGGCGAGGACACACATACTTTTATTAGCCGCCCTGAGATGCTTCACTGGGCACAGAATCGGTTTCGCGCAGCCGACTTTGTTGGACGCGAAGATGAACTAGCATCCATTATGAGTGCGCTAAAGGAAGTATAAGCAGTCTATTTCTAACCAATCAGCAGGATATTTCACACAGCGCGGCGAACATATCGTTACGCATTTGTGCATAGGTAAAATTAGAATGCTGCCTTTTGAGGCCAGCTTACAATCAGGAGGACTTACCTTCAAATGGATGCTACCGCTTCAGTTATTTTCATTATTGCAGCCTTCGCGCTAGGAGCCATCGTTATCATGAAACGAGATACCTTGCCTCCTGGCATACGCAGAGGTCTTGCACTTGTATCCATTGGATTTATTGCATTTGCGTTTTTTCTGATCGTATATGCTTTTTTCACAATGGGTACAGCTTAGCCGGCAGGCAGCTGAATATTCGTTATCCCGTACGGACATAGTAGAAACAAACTGTGTCCTGAGGTGATAACTGGATGAAATGGCTTCCCCTGCTGCTTGTTTTAAGCCTCGTGCCAGGTGCTACCGCTACAAATGAGACCGCGGCACATGCAGAGCATGCTTTACCAACCTTATCCATACCAAGGAGGAATTCGATGAATCACGTACCTAAACGTTCAGAATCGGCACCTGAGACCCGCTGGAAGCTAGAGGATATTTTTGCAAGCCAAGCGGCATGGGACAAGGAATATGCAGAAGCAAAAGGATTAATCAAAAAAATATCCGAATACCAAGGCAAATTAGCCGACGTCGCGCAGCTTAAAGCTTGCTTCGAGCTTGAAGACGAATTGTCACTGCATGTTGAACGGCTTTATGTATATGCAAATATGAAGCATCATGAGGATACGGCTGAACCTACTTATCAGGCTCTATCCGAGAAATCCAAAAAACTAAGTGTGGAATCCGGCGAAGCATTATCATTCATCACACCTGAAGTTCTCAGTCTATCCGATGAGCAGCTGGAGCAATTGATAACGAACGAATCCGTTGCCAAATTCCGCCATACGCTCGAAGAAATGCGTCGCCAGAAAGCTCATATTTTATCCAAAGACGAGGAAGCGCTGCTTGCACAAGTAGGCAATATGAGCTCCGCTCCCGGCACAATCTTCAGCATGCTGAACAATGCAGACCTCAAATTCCCAAAAGTGAAAAACGAAAAAGGCGAATTGGTTGAGCTGACACACGGCAGTTACATACAGTTCCTTGAGAGCAAAAACCAAGACGTACGCCGCGAGGCATTTAAAGCAGTGTACGAAACATACGGCAAGTTAAAAAATACACTTGCTACAACATTGACGGCTAACGTTACAAAAAACAGCTTTTATGCAAAAGCTCGCAAATATGACTCCGTGCTGGATATGTCCCTTTATGGTGACAACATTCCGCAGGAAGTATATACAAACCTCATCAACACCATTCATAAGCACCTGCCGTTGATGCATCGTTATATGGAGCTTCGCAAAAAGCTGCTCGGTTTGGATGAGCTGCATATGTACGACTTGTTCGCACCGCTCGTTGACGAGTTCAAAATGGACATTACGTATGAGGAAGCCAAAAAAACAGTAAAAGAAAGCTTGAAGCCACTGGGCGAAGATTATTTGAAGGTGCTGCAAGAGGGCTTCGACAATGGCTGGATTGATGTGTACGAGAATGAAGGCAAACGCAGCGGTGCTTATAGCTGGGGCGCTTTCGGCACGCATCCGTATGTATTGCTCAATCATAATGACAACTTGAACAGCATGTTCACATTGACGCACGAAATGGGTCATGCTCTGCATTCCCATTATTCGGATACAAATCAGAACTACCGCGACGCACAATATACGATTTTCCTTGCTGAGGTTGCTTCAACATTAAACGAAGCTTTGTTGATGGATTATCTCCTTAACAAATCAACTGATCCAAAAGAAAAAATGTATTTGCTCACTTATTATGCGGATCAGTTCCGCACAACCGTATTCCGTCAAACGATGTTTGCAGAGTTCGAGAAAATCATCCATGAGCGCACGGAGCAAGGCGATTCGTTAACGCCGCAAGACCTTAGCAAAATCTATTATGATCTTAACGTTCAGTACTACGGCTCAGGCATGGTCGTAGATAAAGACATTGAAATGGAATGGGCTCGTATCCCCCATTTCTATAACAGCTTCTATGTGTACAAATACGCAACGGGCTTCTCAGCTGCAACCAGCTTCTCCAAGCAAATTTTGGAGGAAGGCGAGCCTGCGGTTGAGCGTTATCTTGGCTTCCTCAAAAGCGGCGGCAAAGACTTCTCGATTAATATCTTGAAAAAAGCCGGCGTGGATATGTCTTCACCTGAGCCAATTGAGCAAGCAATGAGCGTCTTTGAAGAGCTTATTGGTCAAATGGAGCAATTGACGAAATAACCGAAATACGCAAAGAGACCGTCAAGCCTGCTTGACGGTCTTTTTGCTGTTTATTTTTGAGGAGCTGGATTGATTATTTCATTTCCTTCGTATTAACATAAGCCAAATGTTCCCTACCCCAGCCGCACATGCTGTCCAGCACCGAGGTCAGTGTTCTCCCGTGTTCAGAAATGCTGTACTCCACCTTCGGAGGCACTTCTTGATAGATAACACGGGTAATGAGCTCATCCTCTTCGAGCTCTCGAAGCTGCTTCGCCAGCGTGCCTTGCGAGACTTCAGGAATAAGCCGTCTTAGTTCACCAAATCGTTTGGTCCCGTCAATTAATAAAATAAACAATATAAGCGGCTTCCATTTCCCGCCAATCATATGAAGGGTGGTAAGTACACCTTTTAGCCTCGGTTCCTTCAAATCCGTAATCATCGTATCACCTCCACTATCATCATATCGCATGTTATTTGCATGTGCACGTTTGTTCCAGTCATTATATTTTTTTATGATTAGTACGATTTTTCGTACTAAGTACGAACAAAGTGCGTACTTGGCAGTCTTGTTTTTGTCATGAATAATAAACATTAGAAGTGATTTGACTGCAAAAGGAGAATATGATCATGTCTAATTTTTCATTAAAAAATAAACGGATCGTCATTATCGGAGGAAGCTCAGGAATTGGCTTAGCGACTGCAAAACAAGCAATAGAGCAAGGGGCTCAAGTTGTCATTGCCGGCCGGTCCAAAGAAAGGTTGGATGCTGCACGGCAGTACTTAGGTCATGAGCATGTTGAAGCCTATGCATTAGATAACAAGAATGAACTGGCGCTTCAGTCTTTTTTCGAGCAGATCGGTCATTTCGACCATTTATTTACACCGGGTGCCTCCTACGTTCGAGGTCCAATTACATCAAGTGCTGAGGTTGCACACAGCTGCTTTAATTCAAAATTTTGGCCGCAGTACAATGCGGTGAAATACGCTGCTCCATTTATTAACTCGAATGGCTCAATCGTGCTCATGTCCGGTGCTTTTGGCCAACGGCCGCTTGAGGGCGGCGCTTCCTATGCTGCCTGCAACGGGGCTATCGAAAGTCTTGGCAAAGCGCTGGCGGTTGAACTTGCTCCCATACGTGTCAACGTTATATCTCCCGGCACCATCCATACGAATTTCAACTGGGAAGGTGCAGAACAGGAAGTCAGAGACCAGTCTTATGATGCCTATGCAAAAATCAATCTGTTAGGCAAAATCGGTCAAGCAGACGATGCAGCCCATACTACGATTTATTTAATGACTAATGCGTATACAACTGGAAGCACCCTTTTCCCTGATGGCGGATATATTTTGCGTTAAGCAGGTATTTTGTAGAGCTCGGATAACACCAAAAGATTCCTTAGCAATGGCAAGGAATCTTTTGGTTCTGAAATCTATTCGTATGACTTTGGGCGAACCACTGATGTGGATGTGTATTCCTCTTTCAAACATAGTTTTGCAATATAGAATAGTTGTCCCATATGTTCAGAATAATGGGCAGCACATTGATGCAGCATATCCAAGTTCGTTCTTTCCCGGTTCCTCACTGTTTGGGTTTGTCCCAACGCTTCATCCGAAATCGTCTGAATCGTATCGATGACCAGCTGCAGCCTATCCTGAATGATCGTTTGCAAGGCTGCCTTCTTTACATATTCAGCTTTGAACTCATCGTCACGGCTTCTCTTAATATCTACACGTAAAATACCTTTTACGATTCTCTCTTCAATATTGCCATCTATGTGATTGATCAACATCGATATGCTGTGACTTGATGGATCAGGCTGCCAATTCAACTGGTCATCATCAAGCTGTTCGATCGCCTTCAGCATTCTTTTTCTGATTTCTTCAAATTTATTGGTTAACCACTCTCGATTAAAACTATCGTTCATAAGAGTCCCTCCTTGTGTATTGGAAGTCTTTTCATTTACATATTTATGTAAATTTTAACGAGATAGATATAGGATAACAATAACATAGATTACCTTTTTTTGTGGTTATTGATAGGGTTGATCATCGTGTAGATTGAAAAAAAGACTGATCAGGAGAATTTCTTCATCCTGATCAGT
The DNA here is from genome assembly GCF_056398625.1 of Paenibacillus sp. 01T431. Taxonomy (NCBI): domain Bacteria; kingdom Bacillati; phylum Bacillota; class Bacilli; order Caryophanales; family Paenibacillaceae; genus Paenibacillus; species Paenibacillus sp. 01T431. The sequence goes on along the minus strand of NZ_JBFTPT010000003.1, from coordinate 227,253 downwards.
CTTTTCACAATAACTACTCGCATCGGTCACAGAAAAACTTGACCGATCCCCCATGCTAGCACGCCTGCGAATAACGACGACAGAAGGTTCACTCTGTCGTTGTTCAGCCAGGCGAAGCCGCGCACTTGCTCCGCCGCACTGCCGCAATGCGCGGCGCGCTCGATCTCGCTGCCGCATACCCGGCAGCGATACATGGCCTGGCCGGTTGCGCCGAGCAAAGAGTCGGCGAACGCCCCGGCCAGGCCAGCGGCGGCTGCGGCGGCGATATATACCGCCGCCGAGCCGCCAAGCGTACCCGCAGCAGCCTCTGCTGGCTGCGGGGCCGCAAGCAGCAGCGCGGCAACGGCGCCGATGAACACGGCGCCTGCGAGCGCTGCTGCGCTGCCGAGCGGCGTGACACCGCCGCTCGTTCCAGGCGTGACCGGCTTGCCGCTCGTCACCGATCGCGGCGCCGTCTTACTTAAGGCCCCGATCTCCGTGGCCCATGTATCCGCGTTTACAGCAGCCATCACGCCTATGTAAGCGAACAGCCACCCCTCATCAGGCCAGATTGCATGAGCGGCGCATAATAGGAGTCCTACGCCGCCATTTGCCCATACTTGCCCTGCATCACGGCGGCCAGTCTTCGCATATTTGGCTTCGGCAGCTTCCTTCGCTCTATGTTTTCTCTTCCACTTCGACCATACACTTGATGAAACAAAAAAACCGATCAATAACCCAAACCAGACCGGTTCACCTAGTGTTACGAAGCCGGTTCCCATTATGATCGCCGAGCACGCGCCTGAAGCGGACAATGATTTCACATGATAGGCTGCTGCTGCAATAAAGCAACTGCCCACTAAGCCGATAATCAGACGCAACCACCATTCATCTATCCATCCTACCATCTAGCGAGCAACCTCCTGCTTATACACAACCCATACATGCTTGCTATCTTATTCCTTGCACTCTATTTATTATTTTTAATCATTTTTTTCTATTTACTACTTCTAATTCCATGCTTTCAGCCCGCAGCTCATGCCAGCGTTCCGGGTAATTTGTACATATTAATAATTCCGGATCAAGTGCAGCAATTTTACGGATCGCACGTTTCTCATTGATCGTCCAGGCCATAATTTGAATGCCTGCATTTTTCAATAGTTCGACTCGTTCCTTGTTTAGCTTGGAATAGCTGATCGACAAAAAATCTGCTCCAAGCTCTTTTAGCTCTTTAGGCAGCGAATTCCGCCAGCCGTCAATAATAATACCGGTACGAATTTGGCTGCATAGGCGCTTCATTCGGTATAATGTACCTTCATGAAAGGACGTGATGACTACTTCACTTTCCGCTTGATATGCCTGTATACATTCAAGCACCTTCTGCTCGATCAACGGATAACGGATGCCGTCCGTCTTCAGCTCGATGTTAAGCTTGCAGTGTCCGACTGATTCTTTAAGCACCTGAGCAAGGGTCGGAATATGCTCGCCTTGATACTTTTGTGAAAACCAATTGCCCGCATCCAGTGCTGCAAGCTCGTCAGCCGTCTTTTTTTTCACATCGCCTTTTCCATCTGTCGTTCTGCGCAGCGTGTAATCATGAATAACCATCGGTACATGATCCTTTGAAAGATGAACATCAATTTCAATCCATTCAATTAGTGGATCAGCGAGCGCCAACCGTATAGCTGCCATCGTATTTTCCGGCGCGCGGCTAGACCAGCCTCGGTGCGCTACGCACGGATTTTTCATTAAACGATCATCCTCTCACTCGGCTCATTGTTCAGGTGCAATGCGTCCATCCTCATTCAGCTTTACGCCAAAGGAGACCGATGTTAGCCGATCGAGTAACGCTTTTGCTTTTTCTCCCTCTAATGGAGTAGGCTGCGCATTAACTGTAAACATCGGATGAAACGTCATCTCACAATCCCCGTTTTTAGTGCATAAAGCGTCAAGAACACCGGTCTCGCCCGCTGTCTCCTTGGGATATGAGCTAAAAATAAAGTTTCCTAAACTGTATGCAATCCATTTGCCTTTATACATTTCGAAGCCTTGCAGCACATGCGGGTGGCTTCCGATCACCAGATCTGCTCCCGCATCGATATATTGTTTGCCAAAATCCTTTTGATACGGCTCGGGCTGATCCACTCGTTCCTTGCCCCAGTGCACCATCACGACAACGATATCTGCTTCTTTCTTTGCTTTCGCAATCGCTTCCGTCGCACGCCGAGTATCATAGGTTTCAGCTAATCCTGCTGTATTTTTATCCGCTTTCCATGAAGAAAACGGAACCACTTTACTCAGTCCGATGTAAGCTACCTTAATGCCCCGAACCTCTTTGATAACAGGAGTAAAAGCCTCGGTATCATTATTGCCCGCCCCCATATGCGATAGGCCTGCTTCATCCAAATATTTCATCGTGTCGAGCATACCCTCAACGCCTTGGTCAAGCGCATGGTTATTGGCTAAGCTCAAAACATCAAAGCCTGCATTGCGTATCGATGGAAGAACATCAGGCGAACCTTTAAACACATAAGGCGTTCCTGTTACCGGAGTACCACGCTTCGTTACTGGAAATTCCAAATTGCCAGCCGTCAGATCCGGCTCGCTTAAGTACAGCATGGCAGGTTGATAGAGATACTCATAGCCTTCACGGGCAGTGATGGCGCTCACATAATCAGCAACGAGTAAATCCCCTACAAAGGAAAGGCTGACTCTCTCTTCCTCGCTGCCGGCTCCGTTAGGATCCGTTATAGCAGAAGTATCTTCCTCTTCATTCGGTAGATTGGATTCTGTGTCATTTCCAGACAAATCGACGTCTTCTGTTAAATCCAGCTCGTTTTCTGACCCTTTATCACCTGTGTTAACCGTTTGATTTTGTCCTTTATTCCAATCACCTGCGAAGCTTAACAAACCTTTTAGCTTATCTGAATTTTCAGCCGCAAGCCAGGCACCTAATACGATTATAATGATGCCTAGCAGCGACAAATTAACGAAAATGAGTCTTCGAAGCCTCTTTTTACGTTTAGACCTATCCTGCTGATGCGTTTCAGAACGTGATATGTGCATGGAAGATGGCTCCTCTTTAATAGAATCAAAGTCTATGAATAGCTAGACTCTTCCATTATAGCAATGATCCACCTTCGCGGGGAGAACTATTATTGCGAGCTTACTTTAATAGTTCTTGAGCAGCTTCCTTGCCCTGTCTTATGCAGTCCGGAAGACCTACTCCATCGAACGCTGCACCTGTAATCCAAACTCCTGGCAGCTCCTTTTCGAAGCGTTCTCGCAGCTGTTTCATATTCTCAACATGACCCACCGGATATTGCGGCATGGAGCGCGGCAACCTCGTAATTTCAACAAACAAAGGCTCTGCTTTTATGCCCATTGTTTCTTCAATATCTCGCCGCACAGCCTTAATAAGCTCAGCATCCGGAAGCCTAACGCTTTCTTCATCACCCGACCGTCCGACATAGCAGCGTAGCAGCACCTTGTCATTCGGACTCGAATGCAGCCATTTATTTGATGTCCATGTGCAAGCAGTAATTTGCAATCCTTCTGAGCGAGGCACTACAAATCCCGATCCGTCAAAATCGAGCCCAAACGTCGCTTTATCAAATGCCAGTACGACGTTCGCTACCGATACATAATTAATAGCGCGCAGCTCATTAACTTCTGTCAAAGGCGCAAGCAGCTCTGCCGCGTTATATGCAGGTGCCGTCATCACGATTTGATCCGCCCACAGCGTCTCGCCGCTATCAAGGACAACCTCATAACGAGCTCCCTCTGACGCATTCGAAACAGCTTGATCGCTGCTTAATGCTAGATCCGCACATCGTTTAATTTCCACAACCTTTGTACTGAGTCGTCGCTGCACTTTGCTCAAAGCTTTATCTAGTGCGTTAACTAGCGAAGACAAACCACCCTTGAACGTCAAAAAAGTTCCACCCTTTGCGACGGCTGGAAGCGCTCCTGCAGCAGCACTCACTTTACGGTTATGCTGCATGCCGCGAATCAGGCTGCCATGCTTGCGCTCTGACGCGGCAAACTGCGGAAACGTAGCTTGCAGACTTAGCTTTTTCAAATCACCTGCATAAATACCTGCAAGCAGCGGCTCCGCGATGCGCCGCATCACTTGATTGCCCACTCGCCGTTCCAAAAAACCGCCAAGCGACTCATCGCTTTGCTCCTTGCGAACAGGCAGCACCAAATCCATCAGCGCCCGCAGCTTGCCGCCCCATGACAATAAGCCTGTTTTCACGAACGGCCCAATTTCAGTCGGAACCCCAAGCACGAGTCCCGCTGGCATCGGAAACAGCTTTCTTTGATGCAAAATATATGTTTTTTTCGCTCCTGGATTCGTTGTCGTAAGCTCGTCCGCTATGCCAAGCTCCTCCGCCAAATCAATGATGGCAAGCTTGCGCGCCAAAAAAGAATCCGGCCCTTTCTCAATGACGAACCCGTCACGCTGCAGCGTATTAATTTTTCCGCCTAAGGCAGGAGCCCCATCTACGATGGTTATCTCCAGCTCCCTGCCTTGCCGCTCCGCTTCCCGCTGCAAATAAAAAGCGGAGCTCAGTCCGCTGATCCCTCCGCCAATAATGACAATTCGATCAGGTTTTCCGATTCTCCGCATCTCATTCATTCCTTCCCTTGGCTGTCCAAAGCCTCGATGACCGATTCTGCCAATGTTTCCATATATAAAGGATCACGATTCAGCATCGCAATTCTATCCAAAGTCATATTCAGCTCTTTCGCAGCAGCTTGGGCTTCAATATCAAGATCGTACAGCACTTCCAAATGATCTGATACGAAACCAACGGGTGCAACAAGTACCGCTTTTACGCCCTCTTCTGCGAGCACTGGCAATGTTTCCAAAATATCAGGGCCTAGCCAAGGATCTCTTGTCCGTCCTGCGCTTTGCCAAGTAAACTGCCAATCCTTCACATTAGCTGCCTTCGCAACCGCTGCAGAAGTTTCAAGCAGCTGCTGCTCATAAGGATCACCAAGCTCACGAATTTTTTCAGGCAAGCTATGCGCGCTAAAAAGCACCTTCACACGCTCTTCACCATCTGTAGCAGCATCCAAGCGTTCTAATCCAGCTACAACGCGATCCGTAAGCGCCTCAAGCAATTTTGGATGCATATGGTATTGCTTTACGAAAGTCATCGCGATACCTAGCTCTTTCGCCTTTTCTTCCGCACGCTTAATATAACTGCCCACGCTCATCGTTGAAAAATGTGGCGCAAGTACGATTCCTACCGCTTGTGTGATGCCGTCCTTCGCCATTTGCTCAACACCGTCTTCAATATACGGTTTTGCGTGCTTCAAGCCCTGGTAGCATGTGAATTTGTTAGGAGCCAGCTGCTCTAGTTTGTCCTGCAAGCCGGCAACCTGACCGTTCGTATTTTCACGCAGTGGGAAAACCCCGCCAACAATCGCTTCATAACGAACCTTAAGCTCAGCAAGCAGCTCAGGCGTTGGTGCATTGCCGCGGCGAATATGCGTGTAATACGTTTCAACATCATCCATCGATTCCGGCGTTCCGTAGGACATTACAAGTACGCCTATTTGTTTCGCTTTATGCTCAGACATGACTAGTCTCCTTATGGCTGCGTGCAGCGATTGCCTTTTTAGAATACGATTGTACGAATGCAGTTAACTGAGCCAGCTTCTCAAGTGATGCTTCAGGGAACAAACCATGACCAAGGTTGAAAATAAATCCTGGCTCCTCTATTCCGCTATCAATGATCTCTTTCGCATACGACTCAATCACGCTAATTGGCGCAGTCAGAATTGTAGGATCTAGATTGCCTTGCACGGCAAAGCCATGATCCAGTCTCCGACGGCCTTCTGCAATCGAAACCCGCCAGTCGAGACCGATGACATCTGTTTTGACATTTAATAGTTCCGGAAGCAGCTCTCCTGAGCTTACGCCTGGGAAGTAAATTTTCGGCTGCGGCAAGTCTGACAATTCTGCAAAAATACGTTCAATCGTCGGCAAGACGAATTTCCGGAAATCCGCTGGCGTCAAAGCGCCTACCCAGCTGTCGAACAATTGAAAGGCTTTACCGCCTGCCGCGATATGCGCGCGCAAATAAGTGATGACCATGTCGCCAAGCTTACGCATCAATTCATGCCATAGCTCCGGCTCGCTGTACATCATTTCTTTCGTACGCAAATAGTTTTTGGATGGTCTTCCTTCAATTAAATAGCTGGCAATGGTGAATGGCGCACCAGCGAACGTAATTAACGGCACTTCCAGCTCACGGTCTAGTATCCGAATCGTCTCGATGACATGGCCTAGATCGCCTTCCACATCAATCGGCTTCAAGCGCTCAACATCAGCAGCCGAACGAATCGGGTTCGCAATTACGGGCCCAATATTAGCTACGATATCAAAATCAATTCCGATAGATGCTACTGGATTCATAATATCAGAATACAAAATAGCTGCATCGACGCCCAGCTTACGAACCGGCATCATCGTTACTTCAGCCGCAAGCTCCGGCTGTTTGCATATTTCAAGCAAAGAATACTTCTCTTTTATTTTGCGATACTCAGGATCATATCGTCCCGCTTGTCGCATGTACCATACAGGTAATTGATCTACTTGTTCCTTCCGGCAAGCCCGTATGAAACGGTCGTTATAAGACATTCCCGTTCCCCATTTCTATGTATTTTCCTATGCTTCCATTATGCCCTTTTTCCGCAAACCTAACAACCGCCGACACTCCACTTCCTATGACAATAGTATGACAATCAGCAGCAGGTTGCATGAAGGATGTATGAAAAAAAGATGGCTTCATTAATAAGAGCTGTAGCACTCTAACTAATAAGCCATCTTGTACTTATGACATACCCTTGAATTAGGCTGATTGCTCCTGAGTTTTCTCCGTATCACTGACTTTACGGAAAACGTCTGCATATTGAGGAAATATGTACGTTTGAATGTTCATTCGCAAGGAAAGAATCGGTTTATCTTTCTTAATGAAAGGATGCGAATATAAATCTGGATAATCATTACTAACGATTTCTTTAGTTAATTCCGTCAAGTTCCATTTTTGTAATGTGAACAACCGTTCATGCTTCTGCATATTGTCGATATAGAGCAATAGACTAGGAAGATGACCAACGACAACCACTTCGAGGTTATTAGTAATGGTATTTAAATTTGGCACCGCAGTCTCAGAGGTTTGTGGAATATTTTCATCCTCATTCGATTGCTTTACATAAGCTAGCGGTGCCATAGAGAGCAACGCTAAATCTTGAAAAAAAATGAGGTTATCTGAGTCAGTTCTTCTTACAGGCACACGGTTCGTTAATTGTTCTATCTCTTTCTCTGATATTTTCTCATCGGAATATTCGTTTCTCACACTTTGCAGCGTCAGTTTTTTTTGTACTAACACTTGTTTAACTTGCTTCAAGTTCTCTAGCTCAGGTAATAGGTAAACATACAAAGATACTGCGTTCACCAATACCAATATAGCAATCCCAATGATAAAATAAATCTGAAATTTAGTAAGCGACGGCTTGGCAACTTTCAATTTGATCTCCATATTTATTGAGCTCCTTTTTCCTTATTAAGCTCAATGACTAAGGTTAGCTTATAAACTTCTTTTCTTTTCATTTCTATGACGGTTTCGCCATTTGTACCTGAAGTAACAGCTTCCGCAGACGTTTGCTCGTCCGCTTTCTTATAGAAAGAAGATAATACAACACCTTGAAGCTTATCATTATCCTCCAAGACCTTCATATATTGAATCACCTCAGATGCATTTACAAAATCGAGCTCCATACTAATTTTCAGATCATCACTAGCGGATATCGTCACTATTTTTGTTGTCAAAGGCAGATTTCCAATAATGGCCGCCAAATACGACTTCCATTCCGTTCGATTAAGCTCTAATTGGGCAATCATTTGCTCAGCTTGTTTATATGCGTCCACCTTAACCTTCAAATCGCCGTTATTACGGATTTTGTCGGCTTCCTGCTCCGATCGTAAGCTCTCCTGTTGAAATCTGCTAGCTTCCGCTTGCCAAGTCTTCGTATAGTACAGCTGCGCGCTTAACAAAATAAACATTAATAACAACATCAGCGGCAGCAGCTTTGGATTTTTGGAGTTTGATTTTTGCTTCATAGGCAGTAAATTTATTGATTTCATGTTTCCTTCCCCCTCAAAGCTAAACCAAGCGGCACGGCATACATTGGAATACTGAAGCTACTGTCTTTTCCTGCTTCAGATATTAGATCCAAATTCAGCAGCGTTACAGGCGGGGTTAGACTATCCTCCATTAAAGAAACAAGCTTATCTAGTTGTAAAATATCACCTGAGACTATTACTCGGCTGAATGTACGTTCACTCTTATTGATATTGTAGTAGTAAAAATTCATTAACCGCTCTAGCTCTGCTATTAAATCCTGTGCAGCATTCATGAAAAATTGCTCAGGGTTTGAGTAGTTATCTAGCCAAAGATTTTGCTCAATGTCGTGTTCTGTGACTAAGGATTTGAAGGATACCTCAACATTACGGGTAATTTTGAAATGTCCATCTTCTATAATAGTTATCTCACTGTTTAGTTCATTTACATTAACGATAATATTAATTCCTTCAACATCGATATGCCCCCATTCTACTAACCGCAGTAGGGAGAATGACTTGATCTCAATGCTGCAAGGAATTAATTTCAGTTGTTCAAAAATATCTACATAATCCTGCAATATGCTCGTTGATGCAGCCACCACCAACACCTCGCATAAATTCGCTTCTTCCGATGGTAGCACTGCCTGAGCGTTAACAGCCTTCGGCAGCTTAATGAAATCGTAATAAGGATCGTCAAATGCCATACTCAAGTTATTTTTCACTTCGAACTGTACAAGCTTCTTAAGCTCAACATTTACGATATCCGGCAGCTTGAGACTTCTTACCATCACTCTTTGACTAGGAATGGCGAAATGAACGTATCGACTTCCAAAGCGCCTGGAGTCCAACACTATTTTCAATACAGCTTGCAGCTTTTCCTTATCCATGACCTTTCCATCGTCAACAACACCCACTGGCAGCTCTCTTGAGGAATAGTTCATTAATTGAACAGCCTTCTTGCCCTTTTGTTGAATCTCACAAACCTTAACATAGCTGTCTGTGATTTCAATACCAAGGGTTTGATGACCATTAGTTAGTTTTCTAAGTATGGACTGATTCATTTCTCATCCCCCTTCCGGCAGTGCATAATGTAGTTACTTAATGCAGATACGTTCTTGTATGTGTCCTTTAACAAGACCATCTAGATATGTAGAGGTTGCATACTCCGAATTAAACTTCGTTGTACCACCTACGTAAAAACCTTTGGTTTGATTACTATTCCAGTCCTTCTTTAAGTCACCAAAGGTAGCGTCTTTAAATACTAAAAGCATACCACCAACATCTAGACTCCCATTTAGTCGCCATTCACCAAAGTTTAAATCTGCTTTAGAAATTAGATTTCCACCAATCTTTATAAACGCATCCGTTTGTATAGTATTATTAAAAACAATATTTCCTTTTGACACTAATGAGCCTTTAATATTGAATGCTTTCTCGATAGTACTATTAACAGTAAAATCTCCTTCCACAATTACATTGCCAAGAACATTAAAATCAAAAACTGTATTTGCTAGTAGCATATTCCCTTTTATATAGATAGAGCCGCCCACTTGAAAGTTTTTCTTAATGACATCATTAATGATTAAATTATGATTAGCAATGACATCTCCTGCGACGACAAAGCTATAAATTGTATTTTTAATTTGAAGGATTCCTTTCACCTTCAAGGCCCCCCCAATGGAGAATAATCCTGTTACACCATCTCTTGACTCTGCAACAGGATTGGTGAAGAGCATCCCGCCTTGAACAACAATATCCTTTTTCACATCAAAGCTAGTAATACCGTTCGTTGCATTTATACTTCCTTTCACAACCATACCGCCGTCGACATGCCATCTTAGAACGGTACTCTTATACTCAATGTCACCATTCACTATAATATCGCCTTTGACAAAAAAGTTTGTCAGTGTATTATTTACCACTAAATTACCATTCACAATTAGATCACCATCAATAACGATTGTGCCATTCGTTCCCGTATCACCAATGACGACATTTCCTTTTACAAGAACATCTTGTTTAAAAGTAATCGATTTGTCAGCAGCGAGTTCTCTAAATCTCAAATTCCCTCCGACACGTACGTCGCCTTTAAATAGGATCTCTGCTTTGATGATATCCTTGAAATACAAATCCCCATTTGCCACAACAGAATTCCCGTTACTATCGGAATCAATAACTATATCCTTTGTGATAATAGTGCTTGACGTACCTCCTATATTGACATTTTCGGCATTAATAATTGCGGATCCTGACTCACTTTTAGACAATTCAATTGATGTAACTTTACTTACCAGTGCAGCAACCTCACTAAACCGTTTATCCGAGAACACATTCTGGAATGCGTTTGAGATTACGTTAGAAGAATGATTGATATAATAGTCCGCTGTCGGAGCAAACCAATCTTTAAACTGAGTGTCCGTATAATCATTTAAAATATGCGACGTCGGCAACGCTTGACCCGTTGCAGGCAATATATAGCATGCTGCAAAAACTTTATTGTTTTTATTATCCTTATTATCTGAAGTATTGTGACTATTTTTCATAATGACCTTATTGCCAGTTGAAGGGACCGGCGGGGTTGGTGATGGTGTAGAGCCTGGAGTTGGCGTCGGCGTCGGCGTTGGTGTTGGAACAACGATGATTGGAGGAGAAGTAGGTTCATGAAACGGAACTAAATTATACCTTAGCTCGCTTGCACGAACCTGATTTCCGTTTCCGTAACCTGCTTTAAAGACTACAGCAATCGGCTTATTATCGCTGTCATTCACAATATCCGCTTGGACGTTTAATTGGTGCATTCCATTGACAATCTGAACCAACCGTTCGATGTTTGGCAATGTATTGTTCGTTTCATCAATCTGTTTCATATCCTCATACATTCTAGCGAACACGGTCATACCTGAATGAGCATCTGTGAAAGACTTCTCTGAATTTGCGTTTGTTTTGGCTTGCAACAATCCAACACTCGTACTCATAGCAAGCGGAGCTATTACAATGGAAATCATTACGATAAATCCAAAAACAAGCATTAACGTTCCGCCTTTTTCGGACTGAAAAGATTTAATCATTGCCTTTTCCCCCTTAAACATATTATTCTATGAGTAAATCGATCCGACTACTTAACTTTAAAGGAGCTGCCCGATGCGCAATCAAAAAGGACTAACATTGATAGAAGTTTTGGGTTCCATCGTCTTACTAGGCATCGCAGTTCTAGGTATCACATTCATTTTGCAGCAAACCGCATTAGATACCAAATCAAATGAAAAATCAGATGAAGCAGTTGTAGTGGCTAGAAATGTGATGGAAGAAATCAAAAACAAACTAAAAACGAACAGTGCACAAACTACTGTATATGGACAAGCCATCTCACTAGAGAATCTGCGGAATCTTGCCTCAACAACCATTTATTATCCGGATGCCATTGATCGGCGGTATGAACTGGACATTCAATCTCATACAGCTTCATTAGGAACAGTAGCTCTTACAGATACAGCAGTATCCGACTTAGACTCCATATTCCGCCGAGTTACCGTTAATTGTATCGAGGTCTCTTCTTCTAAAAAATTCGAATTAGAAGCGTATGTTGAATACAAATAATTTCGATTGAGGTGAACGGAAGTGCGATATTATTTAAAAAATGAAAAAGGTTTGACGCTTGTTGAAGTTACTGCCGTTCTTGTTCTTTCGGTCATTATTTTAGGCTTCTTAATTTACCTGCTAAACTATTCAAATATGAGTCTAAATCAAGTATCTGCTAGAGAGAAAACACTCCAACAACAAAGGGATATCATGAGCCAACTTGTGAAAGCCGTCCGTAAAGGCTATTCGCCAGTACCACTAGTGAGTAAAACTAGCCATTTGCGACTCGTTAGTTCTGAAAATGATGAGGCAGTCGATTACACATATGATAGTTCTTCGAAATCACTTACAGTCTCGTATAAACCAATTGTTGCAAACATTGTATCCGCAACCCCAACTTCAAGCTTCAAATTCTCTGATAAGGTTGAAAGTATTCTATTTGATGCCAAAGACGGTCGAATAGAGATTACGCTTGAGATGAAGCTGCCCAACAATTCGATCAAAAAAACATCAACAGTTGTTTATACTACTCAACGAATCAGCTAAAACTTCAGCAAAGATAAATACCATCCAATCAAGCCGTTCCCCCAATAATAAGCCGCTAACGCACCTGCAGCGATATAGGGTCCGAACGGTATCGTTTTGCCTCTGGACTGTGCCCCTGTTGCAATCAAAGCAAGCCCTCCGATTAATCCAAATAAACTGGCGAGAAACAAACTGAGCAAGGTAAGCTTAACGCCTAAGATCAAGCCAATGAACACATAAAGCTTGATGTCTCCGCCACCCATCGTTTCTTTCTTCAACACCTTATCTCCAATGATGCCTATGATTAATAACGCCCCGCTGCCCGTAATAGCAGCGATGCCATAATTCAATAACGTAAGCGGATGAACGAGTAATCGGATGCATATTGCACCGACGACACCAACCACCACCACTTTATTTGGAATAATCATATCGGTAAGATCTGTTTGTACGATGATAACTAGAATACTAATGAAGAACAGTGCTGCGAACAATTCGAGCTTCCATCCTATGTAATTGGCGGCATGAGCAAACAGAACGGTCGTTATGAGATCGCCTACGGGGTAACGCCACACAATAGTTTTGTTACTTACTTTGCTCTTGAGCGTCAAGATTAGTACAGATAACAATGGCACAATAGCATACCATTTCGGCTTTACTTTATTGTTTAGTTCGTATGTAGGTGGATAAACAGGAAGAAGCCGTTCATCCCATCGGATAGCAACAGCGTTAAGCACACCGCTAAGAAGCAGCCCCAAAAACGCGAATGCGATAATAGCTGGTGTAATCATTTTGACCCTTCTTTGCTTGGAAAATTTATAGAAAGACAACCTTGGAGGTTGCCTTTCTATACTACTGTTATTTGCTTAAGGTTACTGTCCATTTATTTTCGTTAAGCGTTGCAGTAAATTTAGTCTTAGCATTACCTGTTACTTTCCAAGTAGGCATAGCATTTAAATATCCCTTAGTTACTAATTCTGTGTCAATAACCGCATCTGTCACAGTTGCAGTTTTCTCTTCATCAACCACGTACCGTAGCACAGATTCGATAATAATTTGGTCGGTAGCAGCGTCTGCTTTTATTTTTGAATTGTTAATCGTGTTCCCAATAGCCGGGATAGCAATCGCAGCAATAATCCCAACAATAACTAACACCGCAAGCAACTCGATAAGCGTAAGACCCTTTTGATTCCGTTTCAAAGCCATCAACATAAACATTCTCCTCTCAATTTTTAAAGCATATTTAAAACAATTAAAACCAAGAAACCTGTACTACATTTAAGCAGCTCTGAGCAAGGGGTACATCTATGCTCAGAGTGGATAACGCTTATTCTCCGTAATTTGGAAACATCAATCTATAAATAGCTTTGCATCATCTTAAAAGTCGGCATCATGACAGCCATAACGATGACACCTACTACTCCAGTTAGCAAAACAATCATAAGCGGCTCTAAAAGCGCCTTGAGACGATCCGCCATCTGATCGACGTCTGACTCATAGAAATCAGCAACCTTATCCAGCATGTCCTCAGTTGAACCTGAACGCTCGCCGATAGCCATCATTTGAACAACCATAGGGGGAAAAAGATTGGATTGTTTAAGTGTATCTGACATCGTTTCCCCACTTAGAACCTTTTCCCGAGTATCCGAAATCACCTTCCCCATTGCCTCATTTCCTACAACGTTTGAGACAATAGACAAGCCTTGCGTAAGCGGAATAGCAGCAGCTATAAGCGAACTAAACGTTCTTGAGAAACGGGCAATTGCCTGCTTATGCCATAATGTGCCGAATACCGGTATTTTGAGAAGCATGTAGTCCAACTTTTGTCTGCCGGAAGCTGTGCGTCTAATAAATTTCCATAATAAGCTAGGCACAAACATTGCAGCAATTACGATATACCAGAAGTTCTGCATAAATTCACTAACTGACATAACGATGCGCGTTGGCAATGGCAGCTCGATTCCCATTCCCGCAAAGCTTGTCACATACTGAGGAATAACAAAAAGCATCATGAAAATAACGACGAGAACCATCATTACGAGCATCACCGTCGGATAAACCATTGCTGACTTTACCTTTTCCCTTGTGTTGCGTTCTTTCTCGAAGAATACAGCCAACCGATGCAGCATCGTATCCAGATTTCCTGCCACTTCACCCGCCTGAACCATACTGACAAATATGGGCGAGAATACGGTAGGGTATGCGGATACTGATTCAGAGAACTGTTTGCCGCCTCTCATTTCTTCAGCAATGGCTGCGAGAAGTTTAGATAAGGTTTTGCTATCTGTCTGTTCACTCAAAATTTGAACAGCCTCAACTAAACTAACACCAGCTTGATACAAAGTCGCCAACTGCCTGCAAAAGACAGTAAACTGAACCATCTTGACTCGCGGCCCGCCAAACGATATATCCTTGTATAGCGTCGTTTCATTCGTATCTAATATATCCGTGACCCACAAGCCCTTCTCGTTCAGAGCCTCGCGTGCACGTTGCATCGTATTCGCTTCAAGAATTCCAATTGACTTCTTGCCACTGGAAGTAATCGCTTTGTACCGATATTTCGGCATTTTACCCACTCCAATGAAACTCGAATATTAAATTTATAACTCACCGAATCCGAATAACGCTTCACGTGCAGCTTCTATTCTAACCTGACCCTGCTGCACGAGTTCCCGCAGCGCATACTCCATTGTCTGCATGCCTAGCGCCTTGCCAGTCTGCATAACAGAACGTATTTGATAAATCTTCTCAGATCGTATTAGATTTGAAACAGCGGGCGTATTGACAAGCACTTCAAAGGCAGCTGTTCTTCCTTGTCCGTCGGACTTAGGCAATAGACGTTGTGAGATGACGCCTAGTAAAACGGCTGCAAGCTGAATTCGAATTTGCGCCTGCATCGCAGGCGGGAAAACATCAATAATGCGATCTATCGTTTGCGGTGCGTCCGCAGTATGTAAGGTGCCGAATACGAGATGTCCGGTTTCTGCTGCACTAATTGCTGTACTTATCGTTTCTAAATCTCGCATCTCACCTACGAGTACAATATCTGGATCCTGCCTGAGCGCCGCTCGCAGACCATCAGAGAAGGACGGCGTATCCAGACCAACCTCACGCTGATTGACCATCGATTTCTTATGATCATATATAAACTCTATAGGGTCCTCAAGTGTTATAATATGAGCATTTTCCGTTCGGTTTAGATGGTCGATGATGGATGCTAACGTGGTAGACTTCCCGCTTCCCGTAGGCCCAGTTACTAGTAGTAAACCTTGTGGTTTCTTCGCAAATTCAGACGCCATCCGCGGCAGCCGCAGCTCCTCCATAGTAGGAATTCGGCTGGGCACTATTCGAATAGCTAGTCCAACGCTGCCTCGCTGCTTATACGCGTTTATTCTAAATCTGGCTAGTCCTGCTACTCCGTAAGAAAAGTCAACGTCACCGTTTTGTTGAAGCGCAGTATACTGTTCTTCATTCATGAATTGCTTAGCGAGCTCGAGCGTATCAATCGGCTTAAGTAACTCATCATTTATGGGTAGTAATTCTCCGTGAATTCGGAATATGATGGGAGAATTAACTGTGATGTGAATATCAGATGCTTGTTTGGAATGAGCTAAGCGAAGCATTTCCTCTGCCTGCATGTACAGCCCCCCTCCTGGCAATAACTAACTAGCCTTTATTCTCCAAGTCCTAACACACGAAAAACCTCAGTAACCGTTGTAAGCCCTTCTGCTGCTTTACTTAATCCATCCACCATGATTGGGATCATTCCTTGCTTGAGTGCATGTTCATAATACTCATTGTCAGATCGCTTAGAAATAATGAAGGAGCGAAGTTCATTATCTACAAGCAACACTTCATGAATGGCTAATCTGCCTTTATAGCCGGTGCGACCGCATTCTCCGCAGCCCGCACCTTTGTATAGGCGATCCGTTCGAATGCCATAGCTTGTTATAAGTTCTAATTCCTTATCAATCGGCGTGTATCTCTGCTTGCAATGCTTACAAATTCGTCTAACAAGCCGCTGTGCCACGATACAATTGACAGAAGACGAAATAAGAAAGGGCTCTACTCCCATATCTATTAATCTTGTAATTGAATTCACTGCGTTATTCGTATGTAATGTACTCAGAACCAGATGTCCAGTCATTGCGGCACGTACTGAAATTTCTGCTGTCTCTGTGTCACGAATTTCTCCTAGCATTACGATGTTCGGGTCCTGCCGCAAAATAGCCCGTAATCCTCTCGCGAATGTCAAACCACTAGTAGAATTAACCTGAACCTGATTTACACCTTCAAGCTGATATTCTACCGGGTCCTCTACTGTAATGATGTTCACGTCTTCTTTGTTTAAATGGGCAAGCGCTGAATATAGTGTTGTAGACTTACCGCTTCCTGTCGGACCTGTTATAAGTACTACCCCATAAGCCATTTCAATGCTTTTGCGAAAGACCTGTTCATTACGCTCGGATAACGCTAGTTTTGAAATATCTGCCAATGAATTTCCAAGATCTAATACTCGAATAACAACCTTCTCACCATGAATCGTCGGCAAAGTCGAAACCCGGACATCAACCTTTCGAAAATCAATATCGAGCTCTACTCGTCCATCTTGCGGAAGACGTCGCTCAGCAACGTTCAAATTAGCCATAATCTTAATTCGGGCTACAATAATGCCATGCATATTAGGCGGGAGCGTTCGCTCCGTTCTCATCACACCATCCACACGATAACGTATGCGGAAGCTTCCGTCCTGCGGATCAAGATGAATATCACTTGCACCCAATTGCACAGCTTGTACAATAACTTGGTTGACGGTTTTCACGACAGGAGAATCCTCATCCGAAATCGCGTGATCTTCGTCTATATCTTTTAGCTGCAAATTTTGACTGATCTGCTCGATTGTATCTTGCAGCCCATAATAACGGTTAATGGCACGTACAAGCTCATCTTTAGAAGCGATTACTGGCTCAATTCGAAGCCCCGTAGCAATACGTATTTCATCAATTGCGAAGTAATCTAGCGGATCAGCCATGGCTAGAATCAGCTTATTGCTTTCCATGCGAAGCGGCATGACACAATGCTGGTCGGCCAGCTTCTGAGAAATAAGTTGTATAATCTTAGGATCTATCTTCTGGCGATAGATTTGTACATGCGGTATGCCAAGCTGAAATTCCAACGCTTCAATAAACTGCTGTTGTGTTATGTAACCTTTTGAAATCAATACGTCGCCAAGCCTAGTCTTTAATTCCCGTTGCTGAATTAATGCCTGCTGCAGCTGTTCTTCGCTAATTACGCCAGACTCGACTAGCAAATCTCCTATTCGCTTACGAAAACCTGACATAACTCATCACCATCTATCGATAAATTTGTAGATATACTAAAGATATTCTCACAATTTGGAACTTGATTTAATTAAATCAAGTTCTAGCATGTCTGTCAATGACTTTAGAACTATATTTTCTTCTAATATATAAGTATTTTAGCCTAGTAAAGTGGACAACTATTTCAACAAGGTCTTTTGACCTATGAAAATCATCCCATTATAAATATAAACGTTTAATACGAAGAAAAATTACTTAATCAATATTTTTAAATCGTACATTTTAATCATTTTATTAGAAGCAATTTTTTCGAACCGATCACATATGTTATAATTTTCTTATGGAACAATGGAAAAAAAATCTGATCGTGTTGTGGTTCGGACAGTTTCTCGTTATGGCTGGGATGACGATGATCATTCCGTTCCTGTCCCTCTATTTGCAATTTGATTTAGGTTTAACCGATAAGCATGAGATCGGCGTGTGGGCTGGGCTTATTTTTGCGGGCAACTTTGTGACGTCATTTATTTTTCAACCCATATGGGGAAAGATGGCTGACAGGTACGGTCGCAAAATGATGCTGCTCCGCTCTGGTTTCGGTATGTCCATCGTTATGGTATTGATGGGGTTTGCCACAACTCCATGGCACTTGCTGCTGCTTCGTATGGTGAATGGGACAATATCTGGCTTCAACCCTGCATCTATCGCATTAATTTCAGCAACAACGCCAAAAAACAAGATGGGCTTCGCGATGGGAACGATTCAATCAGGAGGCATTGCCGGAACGATACTTGGCCCATTTATTGGCGGCTTGCTCGCGGATTCTATTGGTTTTAGGCCGATCTTCTACCTGACAGGAGCTTTGCTGTTCGCAGCCTCGCTGCTTGCTCTATTTGTTGTAAAAGAACCGTTTGACCGCATGAAAGCAGCTGCTCGCGTGCAAGCCTCCGTCATCGAAGGTTTTCGGAAATTAAGCGGCATTCCTCAGCTTACTGCGTTATTTGCCGTCACTTTTCTCATTCAATTCGCTATGATGAGCCCCATGACGCTTATTCCGCTTTATGTTCAGGAGCTTCACGGGACAACGGCCAACCTTGCTTTCTTGGCAGGTTTCGTCGGATCAGTCACCGGTCTCTCCAATCTCGTGTCCTCGCCGCTGCTCGGTAAGCTTAGTGACCGAATCGGCGCAGAACGTGTACTTGGCGTAGCGCTTGTTGGTTCGTCGCTCGCCTTTGTTCCACAAGCGATGGCAGGCACCGTATGGCAATTGCTCATTGCCCGCTTTTTTCTTGGCATCTTTCTCGGGGGGCTTATCCCAGCCGTAAACTCCCTTATTCGAAAATACACACCTGACGGCATGGAGAGCCGTTCCTACAGCTTCAACACCAGCACAATGAGTCTAGGCAACATGATTGGCCCGATCACGGGTGGGGCCCTCTCCGGTTGGATCGGCATTAAAGGTTTATTTCTTTTATCTGCGGTCATGCTCATGATTAACGCTGGATGGGTGTGGCAGTCGCTGCTCCGCAAGCGGCCACAGCCAAAAGAGCCGGTCAAGGACGGCTGATCGATTACATGGAGACAGCAAAGGGTCATGAAGGAGAATGCGAATTCCTTCATGACCCTTTTTTAGATTAATGTTGTACCCTCGTTGTACATGCACATAGGTTCTTAATGAGTTCAAACGATACGACACATGCGACATCTACGTATGAGCACACATATGCGCTTAAAGATTACTCCCAACACGCCAGATAGAAACTGTATGAACACATAGGTTCTTACAACTCAAAAATCAACGTTACTCCTACCCCATAAGCACACATATGCGCTTAAAACCTACTCCGAGCACTCCCAACACGCCAAATAGAAGCTGTAAGAACACATAGGTTCTTACAGCTCACAAATTGACGCTGCTTTTACCCGATAAGCACACATATGCGCTTACAGCCTACTTCGAGCACTCCCAACACGCCAGATAGAAGCTGTAAGAACTCATAGATTCTTACAGCTCACAAATCGTCGATACTTTCACCCGATAAGCACACATTTGCGCTTAAAACCTACTCCGAGCACTCCCAACACGTCAAATAGAAGCTGTAAGAACACATAGGTTCTTACAGTTCACAAATCGTCGCTACTTTCACCCGATAAGCACATATTTGCGCTTAAAGCCATCTCTGGGCACTCCCAACACGCCAGATAGATGCTGTAAGAACACATAGGTTCTTACAGCTCACAAATCAACGTTACTCCTACCCCATAAGCACACATGTGCGCTTAAAGCCTACTCCGAGCACTCCCAACACACCAAATAGAAGCTGTAAGAACACATAGGTTCTTACAGCTCACAAATCAACGTTACTCCTACCCCATAAGCACACATATGCTCTTAAAACCTACTTCGAGTATTTCCAACAAACCTAACTCCCACCAACTATCAAAAAAAAGCCCTGATCCCCTCCAGCATTATACCGAAGGGGGTCGGGGCTTGCTCTATTACTTCACAATCGCTATCGCTAATCCATCGTAGCCCGGCAATATCGTGCTCTGCAAACGATCGTCTGTTGCGATGATCTCATTAAAAGAGCGCACGGCACGAACCGCTGGACCTTCCTTGGCTGGATCGATCGTTCTTCCGCGCAGTAAAATATTATCGCCTACAATAATCGCTCCCGGATTAGCGAGTGCAATCGCGTAGTCCAGATAGATGGGATATCCTTCTTTATCTGCATCGATAAAAAAGAAATCAAACTTCCTGCCGGCAGACTTCAGCTCCGCAAGGCTTTGCTTCGCATCACCAACCATATACTCTACCTTATCTCCGAGTCCAGCTGCTTCCATATGCAGCTTGGCTAGATCAGCATAGTTTTGCAGCAGCTCAAGCGATACTAATTTACCGCCCTCTTGCAGGCCCCGTGCCAAGCAAATGCCGCTATAGCCGCCTAGTGCTCCAATTTCAATAATATTTTGTGCTTTCGACAGCGATACAAGCATCGTTAACAGCCTGCCATACCCATCAGCAACTGATATATCCGGCATTCCATTAGCCGCTATGCCTGCTTTTGTACGCTCAAGATCAGCATCTGCCACATAAAGCGAATCCACATATTGTTCATTTTGCAACGTCATTCTACTCTCTCCAATTTTACAATTTGTAAAAACAAGCTAGTTTGTCCTATACTTGATTGTATGTTTTTGTTCACGGGGTTACAAGCTTATGCTTTAGATATGAAGCTAAGGTCACCAAGAATTAATGAAAAGAGAGTGTAAAATGGAAAAGTTACAATTGATCGCAACTGCGCCAATGGGGCTTGAAGCGGTTGTTGCACGTGAATTGAAGGATCTAGGTTATACCGATCTTCAGGTAGAGAACGGACGCGTTAATTTCACAGGCGGTCCTATCGATATTTGCCGCACCAATCTTTGGCTGCGCACAGCAGGCAGAATTCTAATCAAAATGGGAGAATTCCCTGCTACCACCTTCGATGAATTGTTTGAGGGCACCAAAGCGCTTGATTGGCCGACATGGATTCCGAACGACGGTGAATTCCCTGTAAATGGCCGCTCGCAAAAATCTCAGCTGACAAGCGTACCCGCCTGCCAAAGTATCGTAAAAAAAGCGGTCGTTGATAAAATGTCTGCACGTTATGGTACCGAATGGTTTCCCGAAAACGGCGGACGTTATGTAATAGAAGTTACGCTTATGAATGACCGTGCCATGCTGACGCTGGACACTACAGGTGATGGCTTGCATAAACGTGGATACCGGAAAGTAGCTACCGAAGCTCCAATTAGGGAAACGCTTGCCGCTGCTCTCGTTCAGCTTAGCCGCTGGCGTCCTGATCGGCCGCTTTACGACCCATTTTGCGGTTCCGGTACGATATTGATTGAAGCAGCAATGATTGGCTGGAACATCGCACCTGGCCTTCGCAGAAGCTTTAACAGCGAAGGCTGGCCGCTTATTCCGAATGAGCTGTGGGATGAAGCGCGCGATGAGGCATTTGATTTGGTAAAAGATGATGTTCCACTTCAAATTGCAGGTTCTGATATTGATCCAGGAGCGATTGAAATCGCAGAAGCTGCTATTAAGAAAGCGGGTTTCGGCAAAGAAATCAAGCTTACTGTACAACCCGTTGCCAAAGTGAAGCTTGAAGGCGATTACGGCGTTATTATTACGAACCCGCCATACGGCGAACGTCTCGGCGATGATGTACAAGCAGAGGCTGCGCTGCGTCAGTTCGGATTGACTGCGCTCCATTACCCAACTTGGTCGTATTTCTCGATTAGCCCATCAACGACAATCGAGCACTATTTCGGACGTCCTGCGGATAAGAAGCGGAAGCTGTTTAATGGGCGTATCGAGTGTAATTACTTGCAATTTTTTGGACCGCTTCCCCCTCGCGGAAATCGATAGTAACGAAAGAGGAAGGATATTTTATAGATGTTATATAATAACCACTCGGCTTTACGCCGCTTGATGAGCAAGATTTTGATAGGGCTCGAGCGGCTGAAGGCTGTAGACTTGCTTTTATTTGTGGCTGTGATGATGGCTAAGGTTTATCTATTCAATGCCATTCTTGACGTACCAAAAATGAAAATGACCGATAAAGATGCCCTTATCGAGCTCGGAGCCATTTTATTGTTCAGCTTCTGGACTATATGGCTGCCTGCACGCGGACGGATCGTTGCACTTATCGTGTTGAACCTGATCGCATCCTTTGTTTTGTATGCCGATATTATTTATTATCGCTACTTTCAAGATCTGATCTCCGTTCCCGTATTGCTTCAGTTCAGTCAAGTGGACTCCCTAGGCGAGAGTATCGGCACACTTCTCCGAATGACGGATTTTATTTTGTTCCTAGATTGGATTGTTATCATTCCCTTTGCGATTTACGCATTATGGCGAGGGCGGAGCGATCTTCGTCAAGCGAATGAGTATCGTCGCAAGCCTGCTGGCATGCAAAAGGCTATCGTCCGCATCGTTCTAAGCGCTGTGATTTTTGGCATCGGAACATCGCTTGTTTTCACAAACGTAAATGAAGCGAAGCGTACGTGGGGACAAGGTATTTTGGTCGGCAATTGGTGGAATCTGTCCATCTACAACATGACGGGTGCGCTTGGTTTTCATGGCTATGATGTGTATCGTTATGTCAAACAACACTGGCTGGATGCGGAGACGGTTACCGCTGAGCAGTATTCAGGTGCAAAAAACTGGATTCAAGAACGCGCCGACCAGCGGAAAATACTCGAGCAGGATGCTTTATTTGGCGCATATAAAAACAGCAATGTCATTATGCTTCAGCTCGAAGCTTTCCAAAACTTCATGGTTAATAAATCAATCGGCGGTCAAGAAATTACCCCGAATTTAAACGATTTAATCGAGCAGAGCGCTTATTTCAGTCAATTTTATCAACAAACCGCTCAAGGCAGAACCTCGGATGCCGATTTCATGGCAAACTGCTCCATGCAGCCCGTCACGAACGGCTCGGTTTTCATCCAATATGCACCAAACGAATTCGATTGCATGTCCAGCACCTTGAAAGCAAACGATTATGGGACATCCGTCTTCCACTCTTATGAGGGTGGTTTTTGGAACCGAAATACGATGTACAAAAACATGCAATATGATCAGTTTTACAGCTTAAAGCATTTTCAACTAGATGAAAAAATCGGCTGGGCTCTCGGTGACAAGTCTTTCTTCCGACAATCCTTTGACGTCATTGCCGATCAGAAACAGCCCTTTTACTCCTTTCTGATCACACTCTCCAGCCATTATCCGTTCACGATGCCGGAAGAGGAGCAAAAGCTTAACCTTGGCGAGCTGGATGGTACGTTAATGGGGGATTATTTGCAGTCCATTCATTATGTAGACGCCGCGCTCGGTGAGCTGGTTGATCGAATGAAAGCAGAAGGGCTTTGGGATCATACGATTCTCGTCATGTACGGGGATCACGACAACTCAATTAATGACTGGTCGTTGTTTGAGTCTTTCCTTGGCAAACCGCTGAATGATTTAGAGCGTCAAATGATTGTGAAACAGGTACCTCTGCTCATACATTTGCCTAAGAACGAGCACGCAGGAACGTATACGAATGTAGGTGGTCAGCTTGATGTATCGCCTACGATTATGCATCTGCTCGGCATCTCGACGGCTGATCAATATTTAATTGGCATGCCTCTGCTTATAGAGAATCCTCTTCTTGGCAAGAAGGTCGTGCAAAGAAACGGTGCCTTCACTGATGGTACCCTCTACTTTATGCCTTCAGCGGATGGCATCGCTGAGAACGGAGCATGCTGGAACATCCAAGACAATGCATCCATACCAGTCAGCGGCTGCATAAGTGCCTTTGAAGACTCGCGCACCGAGCTGAACATGTCGGATCAAATCGTCATGAACAATCTCATCGCTGACTTCAAGGAGCAAACCGCTACAGAAGCTCGCAGCAGCAATGGGCTTGAGACAGCTGGTCGTTAACGTTGCAGCTTAGTAAGCTATGAAAAAGCAAAACAAAAGAACCTTCAAATCGACATTCAATAGTGGATTTAAAGGTTCTTTTTTATATTCGGTATACCTAACATTCCTACACATTTAGCTACTTTTTATGCTCAGACAGCCAATTCAGCACATCGTCAATCGTGTTCACTGGCACAATATTGAGATCAGGCGCTCCGCTGCGAGCGTCTCCTTCCAGCTCTGCCGGCACAAAAAACACATCCGCATCCGTCCGGCTGATTGCATAAGCCTTTTGCTTGATGCCGCCAATTAATCCAATCGAGCCATCTGCTTCAATTGTACCTGTACCCGCCACCTGATTGCCATACGTAACGCCGCCTGGTGTCAGCTGATCAATAATAGCCAGCGTCAGCATCGCTCCATGAGATGGACCTCCAATATGCGCCATAAAGCGTTTGTAATCGATGTTAAGCGGGATATCGAGAAGCAGCTCTGTTTGCACCGAAATGCCGAACACTGCTCGGTCTGGCGAATCAGCTGAGGCCTTCGTCTTAACCTCCGTTTGTGTCTGAACCCCTGCTCTCCTTAGCGTAATCTGTACGGACTCGCCAGGCTTTACCGCTTTCTCCATGTAGTCGGTCATCTCGCCAATCGATTTAACCGCTTGCCCATTCATCGCATCAATAATATCGCCAGCTTGCAGCTTCTGCTCGGCTGGACTATCCTTTACGATGGCAACAAGTCGAATGCCATCTGGCTTAATTCCGCCTCCAACGCCTGCTTTCTGCATGGCAACAGCTGCTGCAACACGATTCGCATCTGTTTTCATATTAACGACTTGTGTGTACGATTCCGTCAGCGGCGGTTCATTTTCTGGTATTTTCTCGAAGCTATACATCGGAAGCAGCTTGGCATACAGCCAATCAGCAGGTACGGCCGGCCTCTCGAATACGAGTATGCCGTTTACCGTTCCTCCGCTGTTTTCGCTCTTCTCTACATGCGCATAACGATTCATATTGAGCGTCATCCCCGGGTATGTGACGCGATAGCCGGTAGGGCAGAGCAAAACCAATAGAAGCACTATCGTAATCGTTAGAGTGACCACCCCGCGCTTTGGCAGCCACAGAGGGCTTAGAAGCCTCTTGGGAGCGTTCGAACGATTCCCTCCTATATTCAATGCCCTCGCCGCTCGCGACCGCTCTAACGCTTCAGTAAGAAGCATATCTACAAACACTAGCGGTGCAGCAGCGCCGATAACCAGCAGCATCTGGAACAGCATCTCTGGCGCAAACAGCACATAACCTGCTCCGATTATGCCTAGTCCAGCGATTATAATGCGTACTAGCTGTAAAATAAGCGTCCAGCCTTTTCTTTTCCGCTGCTGCCAAACCCCGAGCAAGGCACCAGCCGCCCAGCTAATCGGTATAAGGGCTAATATATTGAACAACCAATCGATCATTTCTATCCACTGTATCCCGCCGGATGTCTTCAGCGGGGCCGGCAGCCAAATGAGCTCTGCTGCAGCCAAACAGACAAGCGCTAGGACTAGTCCAAATAGGTAATAACGTGCTGGCCTCAGCATTCTTTTCCCCCTAAGCTTTCTCAAACGAAGCATATGTATTTCTTTTAGGATAAACAAAGGACCCGGGCGATACACATCGCGGGGTCCTATTTCATTTGCAAATATTGCCGCTGTTCCGAATCAATGCCTCTGTCTCTCATTTCGCCTTTCTCCACGCTTTGGATACGTTCAAGCCACTGCGCTGGGGAATGGTTCATACGACGTGCACGATCGAGCAGTTGAGCATACTGGGCACAATTGTCATACCCGCTAAGCTTGCGGATAACCTGAATATATTCGACGACAAGTTCTCTTGCATCCGCTGCGGTATAGCCGTATTCGGCAGCTAAAGCCTCAGCAATTCCGCGTTCATATAAGCTTAACCTGACCTGTGTTTTCACTTTCATGATACATCCACCTGCTTCCCGTATAAATATGGTAGCCGACTAGTTTCAAATGAGATTCCCACCGTTCGGAGCAAAAAACGACCTGATTGCCGAGCCGCAGCGAATCGAGCTTCCTGCCTTTGCGCGACACTGTAATTTGCTCATAAAACCATTGCTCATCTTTCTTTAATTGTACTGCTTTATGTACGATTTTTCCAGTGTCATTGTCCGCCATAGGACCGATGATGATATCTGGATGTGCATCACAGGGATCAGCACCTTTGACCGCTGCCTTGCGGTGAGCAAGAATGAAGGACGCCCATGCCGGTGAATCGGATAAAAACAAAAGAGGCTCGACCTGTTCCGGTACCGAGGTCAGTTCTACGACAAGCACGCATGGACGACCGCCGTCCCATGACTCCTTTGCTGCCTTATGCGACCATTTGCGTGCTTGCTCAGCCGATATTGTCGTATAAAATCCTTCTCCAAAATCTTTCCCCGGCCGCCAATAGGGTGAATTCAACAGCTTCTGCCCAAATGATTGCACAGTGTTGCTTGTGGTTCCATGATATAAAAGCTGAGGCGTCGTTATGTCCACGCTCGCACTCCTTTCGTTTGGCTCCTCGTATGAAAATACAAAGACCCTACGAAATCAAACTGTCGCAGGGTCTTGTCGTGTATGTCGTTCTATAATATTAATATTGTTATTTATTTCTTGATGTAAGGAATGATCTTCTCGATGACCTCATCCTCTGAAGGCGCCTTAATGTACCGTCCATTAACAAAAATAAATGCATAGCGGGCACATGGCCCGCAGTACGACTTGCAGCCTACACGAACCTCTGTGTCCGGCGCCAGCTTCTGCAGCTTGGGCAAAATCGATTTGATCTTCGTATGCTTGCATTTGTCGCAAACCATTATATCGTTAGCCATTATTCATCGTCCTGTCTCAACCGAATACGGAAAAATGCTAGTGATCACCGTGGTTGCCCTTGGTTGGATTCGTAACGGCAAAACCTTCTTCAGGCACATAGAAATAATCGATGCGAACGCCGTCCAGAAAAGCATTGTCTTTCTCCAAAATAACATCGATCCCTTTGTCAGTGGATACAACAATATCCTTCTCAGTCGGCTCGTCGATTCCCATACCGTAATGAGCATGGTCGCCGTGCGAATGAGTGACATAAATACGCAGCTTTTTACCTTCGTTTTCAGGCTTGTCCAGCTCTACTTGTAGAACTTTAGCAGCATTTTTTGAAATTTTGCAGTTCATAAATTATCCAGCTCCTCTTATCGTTAGGCCTTTCGGCAATCGTTATTATTTTATATTATACTTGCTCTCCATTCTACGGGCAAACCATTCGGCAAGCACCATCGTAACCGCGATGTCGTCAATCGGCATGAACGGCATGACGTCCGGCAAAACCCAGTAAAGAAAAACAGGCACGGAAAAAATCAGCTTGTCCAGCAGTGAAACATCCTTTGATCGAAGCAGCTGAAAAATACGGACAAACGTACGCTGCCAATGGCGCAGCGACAGCAACTTACGCATGAAATCCCACCTTTGCTGACCTTTTCCGATTAGTATAGCATAAGCATGGCGTAATTAACTACTAGAGGCCAGCGGCCGCTAAAGGCGAAGCGCCTCTAGCAGCAGCGGCTGCAGCTCCACATAAATTTGATCAAAATTACTCATCGGCAGCGGATTTTCGCCATAGCCCGCTTCCACTGTAAAGCCAGGTCTGCGGAACTGATGAATGAACCAGTCCTTATATCCCGCATCGCTGCCTGTCAGCTTTACCGCTTCATATCCACTTGCCTGAGCGAGCCGTTTGGCAAGCTGCTCTGCATTTGCAGGCTCATAATCACGATAATTCCAATAGATTTCCCGCCCCTGCGTATGAAGAGCAAGAACCGCATCGAAACCGATTCTACTCGTAAATTGAGCCATGGCATTCGCCTCCGGCTCACTTAGCGGATACGGTCCTGGATAGTCGCGTGGTCCAGGCCCTTCTACCCCTCTGCGCTTGCACTCCTCTTCCCAAAACGCAGGGAATTGATCATTTAAGTCAACACCTCTAATGTTGGCCTTCCAGTTGCTGAACTGATCGGAGCCGCCATTCCATTCCATTAGCTGCTGATAATAAGGATGCCTCGGCAATGCTCCGTATTGTGCGAGCTCTACACCATCTGGGTTTACCATCGGGACAGCCCATAAAGTCACGTCTTTGCACAAATCCGCCACTTGCTGTCCACCCATTCGCTCCCCGCTGCAATAAGCTGCCGACAAATCAGCAACGAAGCGCATCAGTAGTGCAGAGGTAATCCATTCATTTGCGTGAAAAGAGCCGTTCATATGAATTTGACGCGGGCCGTTGCCGCAGCGGAGCGCCAATAACGGCTTGCCCATTACGCTCCCCCCAATAATATGTGCCGATAAAAACGAGTATCTGCCTGATAGCTGCCGAACACCCTCCACTAAATCAAGATAGCCATACGTTTGTAAGGAGTATATAACCATCGCCCCCAGCTGCATAAATTTGCTCCTATCATGCTATGCAAGGTCTTATTTGTCCTATGTAGCAATCAACAAAAAGAAGCCTTGCTATGTTTAAGCCCGGCTTCAGTTTCTTATCATTTAAATGATATTGGGTATTTGCCAAACTACAGGCGTCAGTTCAATCTGCTTCCCAAGCCACTGCTGAGTAATGGATTGAAACATCCGCGGATCTCCGCTGCAAAAAAATTGATGCACCGGTTCCCTCTCCTCGCTCGCAAGCTGGTCATTGTTTTCCAAAATACTCCTGATCTCGCGTGTCGTCTCGTCCGCTGAGCTGATGAGATTCACGCTCTGACCCATCACCTCGGATATGGTTTCCGCTAGAAAAGGATAATGCGTGCAGCCAAGTATTAACGTATCCATTGGAAAAAGCCGCAAATGCCCAATGGAGCTCTGCACCGTTTCGTACGTTTCAAAGGAACGAAAATTCCCCTTTTCCACTAGCGGCACAAATCTCGGGCACGCTTCGCTTATCACTTGCACATTCGGCGACAACGTCTTTAAAGCTTGCTCATAAGCACCGCTTTTGATCGTTCCCTCTGTGCCGATGACACCAACATAACCCGTAGCTGTAAGGCCGATAGCTGCTCTTGCACCAGGATCAATGACGCCAACAACCGGGATCGCGACTCTTGAGCGAATGTCTTCAAGTCCGGCCGCTGTTGCTGTGTTACATGCTATAACAATCATTTTCGGATTAAACTGAATTAAGTAATCGACGATTTCCCTCGTAAAACGAACAATCTCTTCTGAAGAACGCGGTCCATAAGGCGTTCGAGCCGTGTCTCCAAAGTAAAGGATTTTTTCTCGCGGCAGTTGGCGCATAACTTCCTTGGCAACGGTGAGGCCGCCAACGCCTGAGTCCAGTATTGCAATCGGTTGCTGCACAAACACACCGCTTTCCTAAACATAATGTGATGAATAGAGACAAAATAGCATATGAATACAGGCACAAAAACGTACCAGTATCTTATCGACATTTCGGACAAGCGGTCTGAAATTTAAAATTGAAAGCTCAATGTAAATGACAAAGGACCGTCAATGACTACGTTACGTAGCATTGACAGTCCTTTTTTGGTTAATCCAGCAATAATGCAGAGGAATAAATGGGTGCAGCCTTTTGCATTCGGTTTAGATCATCTCGGATCGGGTACATACGTGTAGAAACAATGTGGAGCATTGCATTTGGATTGAAAACAAAAAGGAGGGCGTTCAGATGACAAAAGTGAAATATCCGATCGGCCGTTTACAAGAAAAGGTCGCTCTCATTACCGGGGCAGGCTCTGGTATTGGCAGGGCAGCAGCTTTGAAATTCGCGAAGGAAGGCGCCAATTTGGTTCTGCTTGATGTTAAAGAATCCGCCATGGAGCAGGTATGCCGCAGTGTTCGAGAATACAATGTCGACTGCCTGCCTATTGAAACTGATATTTCCAATGAAGCTCAGCTTGCAGACGCCTATCGACAAGCACGCGAGCATTATGGACACCTAGACATTGTATTTGCCAATGCAGGTATTAACGGTGTATTAACACCGATTGAACTGATGGATATCGAAGACTGGAATACGACGCTTCAAGTTAATCTCACCGGCACATTCCTGACTGTAAAACACGCTATTCCATTGTTAAAGGATAAAGGCGGAAGCATTATTATCACCAGCTCCATAAATGGTAATCGGGTGTTCTCGAATATCGGTTTCAGCGCCTACAGCAGCACGAAGGCTGGACAGGTCGCTTTTGCCAAGATGGCTGCTTTGGAGCTTGCCCAGTACAAAATTCGCGTGAATGCCATCTGCCCCGGAGCTATTGAGACGAATATCGAGCAAAATACAGAGCGTACGCCAGAGCTCGAGAGTGTGTCGATTCCCGTTGAATATCCAGATGGCAGCCAGCCGCTGGAAGATGGGCCTGGCAGCGCAGCTCAAGTGGCCAAGCTTGCATTATTCCTCGCATCTGATGATTCGGACCATGTCTCAGGTACCACTGTTTACATAGACGGAGCAGAATCCTTGCTGCGCGGATAGCAATTATTAAGAATAGATAGAAGACCATATGATAAGGGGCGAACGCCATTGTTTAAAGAATGTTTACATCATTCATCGGATCTGAAATGGGCATATGCATACGATCGTGATACTTTCCATCTTAGACTTCGCACCAAAAGAAATGACGTTGAAGAGGCTGTTGCGGTAACAGGAGATAAATACGATTGGGATCAGCATCATCATGATGTTCCGATGGAAAAAATAGCTGCCGATTCCCTCTTTGATTATTGGGAAGCTGCCATCAAGCCGGAGTTTCGGCGTTTTTCGTACGGCTTTCGTGTACGCAGCGGCGAAGAAACGTTATGGCTCATCGAGAATGGCATCTTTGAGGAGCAGCCCACCCCAGCTGGCGGATATTTTGAAATTCCTTTTATTCATACGGTCGATTTGTTTGATGCGCCTGAATGGGCAAAGGAAGCTGTTTTCTATCAAATTATGCCCGACCGCTTCGCAAATGGCGATACGGCCAACGACCCCGACCACATACAGCCCTGGGGTGAAGCGCCGAGCGGCGAAAGCCACTTTGGCGGCGATCTGCAAGGCATAATGGATAATCTCAAGCATCTGACGGACCTCGGAGTTACGGCGATTTATTTGACGCCTTTATTTACAGCACCGTCAAATCACAAATATGATACGGTCGATTATATGCAAATCGATCCGCAGTTCGGAGATGCCGAGCAGCTTAAGAAGCTGGTTAGCACTTGTCATGATCTAAATATCCGAGTTGTCTTGGATGCTGTCTTTAATCATACGAGCGAGCAGTTTCCACCTTTCCAAGACGTGCTGGCAAATGGAGAAAATTCGAAGTACAAGGATTGGTTTCATCTGAATGGCTTCCCTGTAGAGGTCAAAGACGGTGCAGCAAATTATGCTACGTTTGGATTTTATGGCAATATGCCGAAGCTGAATACCGCAAACCCAGAAGTAAAACAATTTTTGCTTGATGTTGCTGTGCACTGGATTAAGGAAGCAGATATCGACGGATGGCGGCTCGATGTTGCCAACGAAATTGATCATGCTTTCTGGCGGGATTTCCGTCATGCCGTTAAGGCTGAAAAGCCGGATGCTTTTATTATCGGCGAGGTATGGAGCAATGCGCTTAACTGGCTGCACGGCGATCAGTTTGACTCTTCGATGAATTACCCATTTGCGCAGCACATCTTGGATTTTTTTGCTTCCTCCGAAGGAAAAGCATCGGATTTCGCCGATCAAATCAACCGTTTACTTATGCGATATCCTCAGCAAACGAATGAGGCGATGTTCAACCTCCTATCCAGTCATGACACACCTCGTGCGTCAACTCGTTTAAATGAAGACAAGCAGCGTTTAAAGCAAGCCGTTGTATTCATGATGACTTCTATGGGTATCCCTTGCATCTATTATGGCGACGAGATTGGAATGGATGGCGGCGATGATCCGGACTGCCGCAAATGCATGGAATGGGATGCGGACAAACAGGACCGCGAGCTGTTTGATTTCTATCAGCTCCTCATTGCCCTACGCAAGCAGCATACCGTCCTTCGTGATGGACGATTCCGCTTCTTATTTGCAGATAACGAACGTGGCGCCTTCATTTATGAACGCTTAAACGCCAATCAACATTTCACCATCTGGATTAACAATACCGAAGAAACCGTTAAGCTTACGCATCCAATGGAGGCGGACGACTGGAAAGATGCGCTCTCGAATGAAGAAGTAACCACATTCGAAGAGCAGCTTCAGCTTGAGCTCAGTCCGCATGACTTCCGAATTTTGTATAGAAATATCTAATCATTTGAGGGCTTTTGCACCGTCTTTCTGGCGGAGCAAGAGCCCTTTTCACTTATCTATTTCCCCCTTTTTTTCTCCGTATCGGTTTCAAAGTCACCATGAAAGGTTAATGACTCCATATAAGAAACAGAGCCAACACTACTACACTTACTGGTCAGGGGGAAATTGAATTGAAGAACCATACTGAATGTATTGCTATGCTGTTAGCCGGTGGAGAAGGGCGGCGCCTAGCCCCGCTCACAAGTCAGTTTGCCAAACCTGTCGTACCTTTTGGCGATCGCTTCCGAATGATTGATTTTCCACTTAACAATTGTGCAAACTCAAATATTACTACGATTGGCGTGCTTACGCAGTACTGCGCCGAAAGCGTTCATAAATATGTAAATCAATCCACGAACGGCTATCAAACGGATCAAGCGAATAGCGGAGTAGCCTTCCTCCCTTCTTCAAGCAAATGTTTAGAGGGCTATGCAGGAACGGCCGATGCTATTTATCAGAACATCGACTTTATCGATGAGAAAGCTCCTGAGCATGTACTAATCCTCTCGGGCGACCACATTTACGAAATGGACTACAAGCCTATGCTTGAATTTCACAAAAATCGCGGTGCAGCCGTTACGATCGCCGTTAAACAAGTTCCTTGGCGCGAAGCAAGCCGCTTCGGCATTTTAGAAACTGATGAACAATTTCGGGTCAATTCCTTTCATGAGAAACCTTCGGATCCTCGCAGCAACTTAGCTTCCATGGGCATTTATTTATTCCGCTGGGCAGACTTGAAAAAAATACTCATTGAAGATGCTGCTTCGGAAGCGTCAACTCATGATTTTGGCAAAGATATTATTCCTGCTCTTCTTTCCTCCAAAACCAATATGATCGCTTATCCTTATAACGGCTACTGGCGGGATGTCGGCACAATCAACAGCCTATGGGAAGCCAACATGGATCTGCTGGATGGCGAGCTAAAGCTTGGCGCAACCAAGTGGACAGCTCAATCCGGAACAAACCAGTCTAGCGAAAAGCTTTACTTAAGCCCCGAAGCATCAATTACCGACTCCATCCTCCACCCCGCTTGCGCTGTGGAAGCAGAAGTAACACGCTCCATCATTTGCTCAGGCGTTACGATAGGCGTAAACAGCGAAATTTATGAGAGCATCATCATGCCGGGAGCCAGAATTGGAAGAAATGTTACGCTCCATCGCGCCATTATCGGTGAAGGTGCTATCATTCATGACGGCGCGTTCGTCGGTCGATTAGATGATGAAATTTCTGTAGTAGGGCCAGGTGAAGCCATTACCGCAACTTCACCATCGATGAACGACTACAATATGGAGCCGCTCGCAAGCTTGCTTCGTCCCGTATCCAATTACGTTCACAACCATATTGTTGGCTAACCCCTATCCATACACGTGAATAAAAAAACAAACGGCAGGAGACTTCGCTCCCTGCCGTTTGTTTTTTTGTATTATACGAGTGAACCATTTTACCTATTGCCTAATTTACGCATGTTGCAACTACCGCTAAGTCTCTATTGTTCCTTTGCTGTAGCAGCTTCTGTTTCTCCGGCTTCTACTGCTTCAATTGCGCTTGCTGCTTGCTCATTGCCCTCTTCTGTAAAAGCAATATCGCCACTAACCGCTTCTGTTTCCTCGGTACCCTTGTTGCGGCCTCTTACCGTGCTTACAACGCTGCTTGCCGCTTGTTTCGTACGATCGGCAATTTGAATCGCTTGGCCGCTGATCTGTTTAGCAATACGGCCCGTCGTATCGCCTACTTGACCTGCAACTCTAACCGTCGTTTCTCCAACCTTCTGCGCGCCTGTTGAAATATCCTGACGCAATTCCTTGCCCGGCTTCGGTGCTAGCAACAATGCAGCAATCGAGCCTACAACACCTCCAGCTAATGCGCCGAGAAAAAATCCTTTTGTTTGTTTACGTGTTGTCATTGTTTTTGCTCCTTTCGTGTTTAGCGTGCTCTTCGACCTTAGCACCTTGACTTAAGATTCCGATTCGAATACAGGTCCATGCTCATCTTCGGCAGTCGTTGCTGCCTTTCGGCTAGTTTGCCACAGCTGCCATGCCGCCATCCCTAGCTCTGCCCATTCAAGCGCCTCACCGACCTGCCGCTTCGTCTCGTGCCGCTTCGCATGCTGCTCAGCCGACTCCGATAATATAGACGTTACCCGCTCAACCGTCGATGTCGTGTGGGCAATTGCTCCGCCGACCTGCCCTGCCGCTTCAAATAGCTTGCTCATGGCTTGCAGCTGACGGTGTACCGCGCGAATCGCTTCCTCGGTCGGCTGCACAAGCCCGCCAATCTCAGCGGATAACTTACTGAGGTCCTGCCTCATAACCTCCGCTTCAGCCTGCACTTGCTTCACTCTGCTTAGCGCCGACCGCAAGGCAATGAGTATACCGCCAACTAGAATGACAAATGCTCCAGCAACTACCGCTGTGCTCCACATCATGACCATGCCTGCATCCCTCCTCCTCTATCAATTGCAGGATCATACGTATATGCTCCTAGACGAATGCCCACTTGCGTAATGACAGTATAAGCAGCATGGGCTTGTCATGACACAACCGAAATAAAAATGATAAAGCATCACTGCTTTTTCCACATTGGCAACAAAAAAAGGCTGCCTCAGCAAATCTTCTCCGATTTGCAAAGACAACCTCTATTTATTTCATTAACCGATATGGTAGCTGCACTTGCCGCCGCCCTTCGCTAAACATTCCGTTCGTTCAACAGGCACGTCAAGCAGCGATTTAAACAAGGAGAGCTCACATTTGCAAGCTTGCAAATATTTGCCGGCTACCTGAGCAATCGGACAATTATACTCATACAACATATAGCTGCCATCGCTTTGTGGTTCCACTTCAGCCATATATCCTCCAGCGTTCTGAATCGCTGCGAGCTCACTCACCTTCTGCTCTAAGCTCTTGCCCGCCATTCGCGGCTCATAACGCTCGAGCAGCTTGTTCTTGCGTCCATCAAACATCCGGTCAATAAGCGCTGCGGTATCCGGGTCATCAGCGAGCTCGCCCAGCAAGTCGAGTGCGAGCATATGATAATTTTTCGGGAAAAGCTCATCCGCCTCAGCTGTCAGCTCATACGCATGGAGCGGTCTGCCCATGGCTTGCCGCACCGATACGATATTCACGCTGCCTTCGCTCTCTAGTGCATACATATGCCGCCTGATTGCCATTTCCGTCAGTCCGAGCTCGCTTGACAAGGAACCAGCATTCAATCTGCCGCCTGTTTTCAGCAGCATCAATATGCGCTCTCGCGTGGAATGATCGCCGCGCGAAGCTGCCGTTATATCTGATGCACTTGCCGTTTTCATCCGCTTCAACCCTTCACCACCTTTGCAGGCTTGATAGCGTCATTGTAACGTATTTTTAGTTTTTCGTAAATCAAGCGTAAAACAATCATAAAGTCATAATCTATGCTTGCTCTGCAATCGTAATGGTTTACATGCAAATAGCAAAAACGCCTACAGCTCGCGTTCTAAATAATCATCAATCGATTGCTTAAAGGCAGGCAGCAGAGTAGTTAGCGTCTTCGTAAGCGGATGAAGCTCAGTTCTCGGCCAAACATAATAGTCCTGCACTAACGGCTTGCGAAGCTTCACCAGCTCCGTCAGCGTCGCCTGCATTTCAAGCGGAAACGCGCCTGCCTCGCCAGTAATATCGATGATGTCCTCATAGCTGCTCGCATCCCGCAAAATAAACCCGTCGATCAAGAAGCTACCAACATCTGTTACGGTTTCAATAGCCAGATGCAGCGCTCTTTCCTGCGCCAGCCCCTCCAGCACCGTTCCCTGCCAATTAGCGGCAAGCGAGTCCAGCGCCGAAGCAATTTCAGTAATCGAATTCAACCTTACCGCTATTTGTTCACGATTCACATAATACATCAATCAGTCGCCCGCTTTCAGCCTTGCTTCTTTTTTTTCCCTTTGCGTTTCAGCCACGCCACCATAATAATGCTGCTAAATATGATAACAAGCAAATAAGTAAATATTTCGTATACGTCCCTCATGTCGCTCATAACTGCTCAACCTGCCTCTCAGCTTTCAAAATCAACGCTGACGGAAGCTTCACGAACTTGCATCATGTGTTCAATTACTTTTTTATGTACAGGATGCACTTGATACACTTCTAGCGCTTCCAAAGATTCGAACTTCGTAATAAGAGCGATATCGTAAGAACGCTCCGAATGCACAACGTCCACGCCAACCTCAATCGACTTTAATACTTCGATTTGCCCTTCCATATCCCTAAGCACTTGTGCGGTACGCGCTACGCTCTCTGCGCTGCCATCTTTTAATTTGAAAAATACGATATGAGTAAGCATTATTTAGTTCCTCCTCTAATATTGACGCATAACTTTTGTCTATTTGTCACATAATAACCTATGCAGTCGCATTACGGCAATCTTTAACACGAAGGGGCACGGTGTACGTTATGCGCTATCCGGTTACAATTGTTGCAACAGTTATTGGACTAGCTATCTGCTTGTTCAACTCCACGGGTTACGACCCGCACAATCTTGTTTTCTTCATGTTTAGCATTCCCGCTTGGGTCGTTGATTTATTTGTTGACGTGCACGAGGTTAACGTCTTGCTCATGTATGTGCTTACTGTTGCTACATGGGCGCTGCTTGGCTTTCTCGCCGACGTTCTAATCGTACGCAGTCGTGATAAAGAGCATCATCCTCGTTCAGCACGATAGCTTTATTTTAGGCAAAAAGGAGCCTTTCGGCTCCTTTCTCATTTCTACAGCACATGAATCAATTACGCACTAGGCTGCTTCAACCACTAAAGTCGATTCCATCGTTGTATGTCCTTGACCGCATGGAATGGAACAATAGATTCTGTAAGTACCTGGCTCTTTAAATTCCAAATCTGTTTCCGGGTGATCGTTATCCAAAGCTACTTGAAGCTCGTCAATATGCATCCCGTGGATACCGCTTTTGTTGGAAAGTTTTAGTCTAACTTTGTCTCCAACTTTAACTTTGTACTCTTTTTGATCAAATACAAAATCGTTGGACGCTACAACCTTCAATAAAGTCATGCCCTCTGGCAACGAGGCAGACTCATCAACCGGCTTAGCTGGCAGTGCGAATGTGAGCAAATATAAGCCCAGCAAAGACGCCGCTGCGAATACAGTAAACATAATCCACTTATGCATTGCTATGTGCTCCCCTTTGCGATCATAATGTCTACCTCTTATATTACATAAGATCGTCCGAAGTTCTCAACCTTAAACTACGGAAAGCTGAAAAGTTTTTTTGTTATTTTGACAAAACCATGAACAATTACAAAATTAGCTGGACAAATACTGTTTTAACACCCGTTCAGACTCCGCTTTTACAAAGCCCCAGAGCATAAAAAAACGATGATGGTACCCTCTGCACACATATTCGGCATGCAAACCATCGGCTTCGCGCTTCTCCTCATACACCTTTATTCCTGTTTCGCGGAATTTCCTTCTAATTCCAGCGAGGTCAAGCAGCACCCGATCCTGCATGCCGCGCATCATCGATTCATAAAACCGCGGCAGTTTAATGGCTGAAGTGCCGATCACACGTATATCATGATCCAAAATACGCATAACAATGCCAAGCAAAACGTAATGCTTCACCAGCACAAGCTCTTCCTCGGTCTGTATCGGTGGATTAGCTGCCATTCTGACTTTTCCGCGGGCTTCTTCCTCTTTAGCGGCCATTGCCACCCCTCCAAATAAGAACGTTTGTTCTTATTATAGCGAGGAGCGAGGATTTGATGCAAGTTAATTTACTATTACCCAAAAGTTAACTTTTAATCCTGCTTGGCACGACTGTTTGTGAGTCATTGATTCGTATCCGTTGCATGACATAGGCATAAATCAATTTTTACCAAACCCAATGTAATGCAACATGCTTTCATTATGTACGTCTTCATATTACCATAGTAAAATCACGAAATTCAAAGGCAGCTAACCTGCTTCTCCCAAACCAAACAACCCCTATAAATACAAAAGGAACCATCGCTGTAATTCGCGTGATTCCTTCGGTGTTTCTTATTCAGCTTCGCCTGCTTCTCCTGCAAAGTAGGTGTACGTTTGATCGTTGGATTGACGCCCAGCCAGCTGCCCCGCAGTGCATCCGGCGTCATGCGCCCTTGCTGCGCCAGCTTCTGCCTTGCTTTTCTCGCCTTGCTAATAGACATTAGTAATGCCTCCCAAAAAAAGTATTATAAAGCAGCACCGCCGAGCAAGTATACATTTAGCTTCCTGCGGCTCGCTTCCTCCTATTATACGATGAAAACGTCCTTTGCGAAAGACGCTAACGTGCGTGCAATAATTCAAACTCCTTGCGCAGCATCGTAAATACAAGCAGCTCAATAAAATTCCCATCCTCAAACTCAAATTCCCTTGGCTGACTATCCTGTTTGAAACCGAGCTTACAGAGCAAGTTGATCGATGCAGTGTTTGACGGATCTACCTTTGCCTCGATGCAATGCAGCTTCATGCTGTTGAAGCCAAAAGCGATAATGGGAGCCGCTACCTCACTCATAATCCCTTTCCGCCAGTAGCTTGGAGATAGATCATAACCTAAATCCGTACGCGCATGCTCCTTCAAATAATGTAAAAACCCACAGGTGCCGATTACTTTACCCGAGCTCTTCTCTTCAATTATCCATCTGATGCCTATTTGTAGAGTGTAAATCTCCAAATGCCAATTCATTTCCTGCCATGCCTCGTCTTCTGCCGAGAAAGGCAGCAGCGGTGTATATTTGACAACATCATCATTGGAATAGAGCTCAAACAATTCATGCACATCCCGCTGCTCTGTTTTTCGCAAAATAAAACGATCCGTCTCTATTCGCGGAAACGTCTGAAATGAGAATGACGCACCCATCTATTCAACCCCTTTTCCCATCATACAAACACGTAAAATACATAATCTTCCCCTTGCATCATAAGCTTGAAAAATGAGCCTTGCATGTGAACTTGCCATATAATCACGTTTGCGGGAGGAAAATAATGCATGTTAAATCCAAATGAACACAGCCGCGAAGAAGCACGCTTCTTCACATCGACTGATCCGAGGATAGATACGCTTATCTATCCTTTGCCTGAAACCTGGTGGAGCCGTCCCTATGAGTATGAATGGTGCCGAACGCTCATTTCACCAAATGATATCGTACTGGATGCAGCCTGCGGCATTTCGCACCCATTAAAATTTTATTTGGGCGGCGTTTGCAAGGAAGTGCATGCTTGCGATTTCGATGCGCGCATTAGCTCGTGGGAGGCTATTTCTCAGGAAGTTATTCAGGACGTAGGACAGCCAGCTCTCCAGTTAATAACCAACCACCAGGGTTGGTCCAAGGTTCAATATGCTCAGGCAAGTATAACTGACCTTCCTTATGAGGATAATTATTTTGACATCATCTTCTGTATTTCTGTGCTTGAGCATCTAAGACATGTAGATCAGGACCTCAGCTTAAAAGAATTCGCAAGAACAGTGAAACCAGGAGGCCAGATCGCGCTAACCTTCGATTATCCGACCGTTGACTTGCAGCAGCTCAAACGCGCCGCCGAATCCGCAGGACTCACATATGGCGGCGAATTTGAGGCGACGCCCAGCTCTACTGCAATTAGTTCAAATATGTGGGGAACGTTATATTGCTTTAGAGTACTGTTAAACAAACCAGTATGATTTTCTATTTAGGATGAATGGCGTATGGAGCAGAGCAGCCTTAACCGAACAACTAATCCTCTCGTCCGCTTAATGGCTTATTGTCGTAAACCGTTGTTCGGTTTCTGCCTGTTTCCTTCGAGCGATAAAGCGCTTGATCCGCCATTTCAATTATTTCCTTCGCATCCTTCGCCTTCCCACTCGACATTGAAATGCCGATTGAAACGTAGATTGGACTGCCAGTCGGACTCGCGCCAGCAGCGATTCCTTCTCTAAGCCGCTCCGCAATATTGGTTGCCGTAGGAATGCTTCCTAGCTTAACCAGTATGCCAAACTCTTCACCGCCGTAGCGGAAGCTAAGATCGTGACTTCTGGAAAATGCTTTTATTTGCGCAGCTGTATAGATTAATACTTCATCTCCTATAAGATGCCCGTGCTGATCGTTAATTTTTTTGAAATGGTCAACATCCAGCAGTATAAGCGCAAACGGTATATCCTCGGCAATCCACTCCTGAATGGTCAAATCAAATGTTTTCCTATTCGCAAGTCCCGTAAGCCCATCCAATCGAATTTCCTTGTTCAGTAAATTAAAATGGTTATTTATACTTTGATTAAGCTGTCTCACTTCATAGATGTAAGAATTTGTTTTGGGCATTTTGGAACGTATCGCCTTTGTTGATAAAATCGCTTCCTCTGAGAAAGCAGCTAGTTCAAATAGAGGCTTCGATATTAAATGGGAAACATACCACGCAAGCAGCAGGATTACGATAAATAACGGGAGAAATTGCAGCAGTATACTCCATATCAATTCATTTAACGGCTTATCAATAATTGAAGCAGGCGTTTGTGCTACGATGGCCCAACCGGTTATCGACTCGTTCGCATAACCCGCAAAATAACGATTCTGCTTTGAATTAACGATCTCCTGCGATCCGCTATGGCCAGCTAACGCCTTATTAATAACCTCATTTGAAGCAATTATTTCATTAATTCGCTGATGGTCCGGATGGAAAATAAGGCGGCCTTGCTTATCTGCTACGTAGACGTAAGATCCGTTTCCGTAAAAATGTTCGTTGAGCAATTTGCTAAGCGCGTTGCTCTCGCTCAAATAAATGGTTCCAGCTACAAAACCTTCATATTCGCCATGTTCATTGAATATGGGTGAAGAAATTAGCATAAGAAGCTGGTTCGTTGTTGTCCCCACATAAGGCTCTGAAATAAGCGGTCTTTTCTGTTCAACCGCTTGCTTCGATGCATAAGAGTTCAGCACTGCCCCTGCCTTGACTCCTCCGCTTGAAAAACTAGATAACATCACTTTACGATTGGAATCCACAATGATAATCGCATTAAAATATTGCTCATTCGCATCGTACCAGCTATCCAATTCCTTTTGCGATATATTTTGTATACCTGCTCTTGCAGCTATGGCATCAACATTGTTCCCAATAATATCCAATAATTCTTTCGTATTAGAGGACAGCTTTTGCGCATATTGATAATTGCTTTCCAAATAACCCGACGTTAGTGAAGTCTTATTTGTCGTCCATGCAAAATAACCGCCGATGATGGCGGTTAAGATAACAGAGCCGATTACGAACAGTCCCAAGACGAATCGAAGTTTTAAGCCTTTGCGTGTACCCACAGTTGTTCCTTCTCTCGTTGCCAAAGTACAGCCTTATTTTAGCGTATATGGGCGAGAAAAGAAATAGTCCTTACTTTCGTCTATACAGAAGCCGGTTGAAGAATGGCCGTTAACAGGCCTGGAAAGCGAGCATCCAGATCCTCTGTGCGCAGCGTCAAAAAATGCTGGGTGCCTTGCTTTCTAACATTCACTATACCCGCTTCACGCAATGTACGGAAATGATGCGTCATTGTAGACTTTACGACAGGAAGATCAAAGTGGCCGCAGGACTGCTCGCCATGCTTAACAATAGCGACAACAATGCTAAACCGAATAGGATCACTTAATGCATATAAAACAGAAGTAAGCTCAATATCCTCACGATTGGGATGGAATAATATTTTCAAAGGCATTCGCACCTCTCTCAT
Organism: Paenibacillus sp. 01T431; assembly: GCF_056398625.1. Taxonomy (NCBI): domain Bacteria; kingdom Bacillati; phylum Bacillota; class Bacilli; order Caryophanales; family Paenibacillaceae; genus Paenibacillus; species Paenibacillus sp. 01T431. The sequence goes on along the minus strand of NZ_JBFTPT010000003.1, from coordinate 185,202 downwards.
TAAGTACTTATTGCATTATACCATAGCTCATGCTATATTTTCATTGTACGATAATATTCGTACAATGAAAATAGATAAAGAGACAACTTTGGAGGTTCTATATGAGAAACAGTGCCGCTGTTACTGTCCCACCCGTATTCACCGAGGAGCGGCCCGCCTTTAGAGACGGTCTCGTTATCCCGCTGCTAGGTTTAACCGTAATTATTGTGATCATGAATACGATGATGTTTAATCTGGCCTTGCCCCAAGTAACGGCTCAGTTTATGCTATCCCCATCGGCAGCTTCATGGATCATAACGGGTTATTCCATTATATTTGCCATTTCATCGATTACCTTCAGCAGACTCTCTGACTTTGTTCCGATTCGTCTGCTGCTCACGATTGGCTTAATCGCCATGGGCGGCGCATCTGTGCTTGGTTATTTTAGTCATCATTATGTACTGCTGCTTGTCGCGCGCCTGATTCAAGCTTGCGGAGCGGGCTCCGTCCTTAGTTTAACCATCGTGCTCATTACACGATTCATTCCACTTGCTCGCCGGGGCAAATCCATGGCACTTATTACTTCGGCTGCGTCACTCGGCCTTGGTCTAGGCCCCGTCATCGGCGGTGCTATAACACAATATTTAGGCTGGAACGATCTGTTTATCGTTACCGGAATCTCACTTTTACTCATTCCTGTGTTTTATCGACTGCTGCCGGTTGAACCATCGAACAAGGGGTCCTTCGATATTCTCGGTGCCGCGCTTGTCGGAATTGGCTCCACAGGAGTTCTGCTCTATATTACGAACCATTTCTTAATTGCTCTTATTGGCGGAATACTTGCACTAATCTTATTCTGGATACGGATTAATCGTGCAGTAAATCCTTTTGTTCAGCCTACTCTGTTCCGCAATAAAAGGTATATTCGTCTGATTACACTTGGTGTCGTATCTTACATTAACAATTTTTCTACACTTTTTCTGCTGCCTCAGGTGCTGATTCACCTGTTCAAGCTGACACCAGGTCAAGCAGGTCTCATTATTTTTCCGGGAGCCATTGTAGCTATGCTTTCCTCCAATCGCATTGGAAAAATCATTGATCAACACGGCAACAGCTTGCTGCTTCGACTAACTCCTTGCTTTCTCTTGCTCGCTGCTGTTTCCTTCGCCTTGTTCGCGGATCAATCCATCTACGTTGTCATGGCAATTTATATCGTGATGAGCGTTAGTTTCTCCGCGTTAAACTCGGGCGTTTCGAACGAGCTGTCAAGAATTTTACCAAGTGAGCATGTAGGTGCTGGAATGGGCTTATTCCAGCTGTCGCAATTCATTAGCGGTGCTTTCAGCGTAGCGATTAGCGGTATCGTTCTCGCGGCACAAAGCAATGTTCCGCTTGGCCGCGCATTTTCAAATATATTTTGGGGAATGGGCGTCATTGCCGCCTTCGCCATTGCAGCATCGTGGCTGTACTATTTCTCTTCAAAGCAGCAGCTTGATGAGTCAAATCGACGTTAAGCTAAACGATATGCTTTAACGCCTCCTTCTTGCTAAGCGGCGAGAGCGGCGTTTCTTCTACAAACCGATGCACACAGGCTGCATCGGTTTTTGCATATTCTCTAAGCGCCCAGCCGATCGCTTTGCGAATGAAAAACTCGCTTTCGTCCTTCGTGCGGCGTATGTAGTCAAATAACCGATCTGTATCCGTATCATGCTTGTACCTAAGCTGAAACAACAAAGCAGTTCTCCGGAGCCACATCTGATCTGAATCGATCCAGCGCTCCGTATACTCCGCTGTTAATTCCGGATATTTCGAGAGCTGACTGCCGACTAAATGCGCTGCCAGAAAATCAACGGTATCCCACCAAGAATGGGTCGTTACCCACCGCTCCAGCCTGTCGATATGTGAAGGCTCGGCCTCTTTGCTGTATCTTTCCATCAAACCCATCGCCACATAATGGAACTCTCGCTCGTTCAGCTGCCATAGCTGCTCTGCCGTTTGCAGCAGCTCCTCGCCCTTTGGCTTTTCATTTTACTTCCAAAACTCGCGCAGCAGCTGCGTTCGCTCTGGAGTCTTTAGGCCAAGAAAAATAAATTGGCCGCGCATGTAAGCCTCCATAGGCTGAGCCGTCTCCGGATTGGCGTGCTTCCTGAACTTTGCTTCCAAAGCATGCGCAATTGCAGTCATCAAATACCAGCTCCTTTTCTTGAACGATAACACAAAGCAGCCCTAACCATCAATGATGGTCAGGGCTGCTTCATCGTAACTATTTTGCCAAATAATCTTATTAAGCCGCTTCGTTATGCAAATATCTAAAGAATGGCTTATCTACCCAAAATTGAGTAGGCGTAATGTTGACATTAGGATCAATGGCTTTAAATCCTGCAACGACCTTCGCAGAATCCTCATTAAGCGAGAACGGGTTTACTGTATAAGGGCTGTCTGGATCTGTAATAAAATTGTTCGTTATAATTTCATAATCCTTCAGTGCAGTTTGTGAGTAGTAAAGCGGCTGCCACCATGAAGCAACGATAAGTCCTGCTTGGTCCTCTTCATCTTTCTTCGCATAAGCTAGAACAACATCTTGGAAAGCTGCTTTATCTGCCGCAGTTGCAAATTCAAATTCAAGGTCATACTCTTTGGAATACGAAATATAGTTGCCATTTGCAATTTTAACTACGTTTGGACCAGGGTTGCCCCATTCTGCTAGAAAAATAAATGCGGATGTTTTTGGCTCAAATTGCACTTTCGCATTTAGGCCTTCACTGCGAAGCAAACCAATAAGCTGAATCGCATGATTAAAATCGGAATGACCGTAAATCAGAGACAAAGAATCGATGAAGTTAGCATTGAAACGGGAGTCCTTGATGTTGTAGCCTGTGATCAAGCTTTGCTCCAAAGCAGTATTTACCAGCTTTTGCAGCTTTGGCGCATCGATAATATCAGAAGTTTCGTAAGCGCTGCTTAGCTTTTGGAAAATATCGTTGTCGTTAACATAACCGATATACTTTTTGTAAAGACCTTTTGTAATAAGCACTTTACCAAGCAGCGTGTGGATCAATTGATCGCTTGCTGCATTTTTTGGTTTGAAGCCTGTGTAAAATTCAGCTGGCAGCAAGCCAGTATCTACTGCTGCTGCAACTTCTTGCGCACCTTTTGTGCCAAGCACGCTGCTTTTAACGTTCAGCTTCGTTAGTACTTTGTTTACTTTAACAGCCGGGTATGTATAAGCAAGCTCCTTCAAATCTGCTGCTCTTACCGCAATGGAAATCGCTACAGCGCTTGTAAGCACTTGATCGCCTTGAATGGCCGGGCCAGACAAAATGCCTTTCTCATACAAAGCCGCCGCTGCCGGATAAAGCTTGTTATCTGACTTTACATCGGAGAAAGTGACCTCTTTGCCTGATGGCTCGTAACCAAGAATATCAGCTACTGCTTCAATGAATTCACCCTTCGTCACTTTGCTGGAGAGGCTGACATTAAATTTTTCTTTCAAAAACTGCTTATACTGCGCTGCGCCATCTTCCTTTAATGCCGCTGCTTCAGACGGAGCCGCAAAGGCTGCTGATTGTGTAAAGATAACAGAGAAAGATAAGAGGAGTGCTACTAGCAGTTTTGTGTATGATGCTTTTGTGTTTTTCATGAACATTGCCTCCATGTTTCTAATTCCGATGTTTTTAATCGGGTATGTGTAATGTTCCATAGTATACCAGCTAAAAAATGAAAGTGTCAATAAATATATTTTATTTATTAAGTTTTTCTTTGCTCGGTTGTCATCGTTATTTTGTCATACAATATTTCATTCGTTTTTACCTTTAGCAGAGATAACCTTGCACCACTCAAGAACTGCTTTGTCGACTTCGTCCATATGACCAATTTCTTCAATTAAATCCCAAAGTACGATCTGCTCAGTTTCTTCATTTGCTTGGAATGGGACGAGCTTATCTACACTAGCATAATAAATGGGATTATATTTGATATCTCCACTGGGCTTCTTCACTTTTATCAACCCGATGAACTCGAAGTCATTAACGATTTGTGATGTTTCTTCGAATAACTCTCTGCTTGCACATTCCCTCGGTGTTTCCCCTTCCTCTCTTCCCCCTGCGGGTACTTCCCATTGTTGTCTCCATTTGTTAAAACAAATAAGAAATCGCTCGCCACAGTTGATTACCGCGTATGATCCCGCCAAAGGTACATCCTCTCTGAGCTCATCCTCTTTCATAGGCAGGCATGCCAATAGCTCAAAACCATCTTTATTGGACGTTATACTCAACGTTATCTCTCCTTCCATCATTAACTTACCTTCGATTACTCCACTTTATAAGAGATTTATGGATTCGTGTAGCTCTATTACGTAGTACTCGAAATATCGGCTTTATTTAGTCATCATTTTCTGCTCAATCAGGCCGACCTAACAATACAAAAAGACTGCCCTTCGGCAGCCTTCATACAGAAATACATTTAATTCGCAGCATCTATTTGCTTATGTACGATAGTGATTTACTATAAATCTTCAAAGCCGACCGCTATAAAAATACCCGCACTAACGACTGTAATATGAACAATAGAAAATAAAACATGTACAGAAACTACATTCAAATCTTTTCTTGAGAGCTGGGGGCTCGTTCTTAACTTATATATGGAAAAGCCGATTAGGCCCGTTATGAATAATGATTGAGCCAACCATCTTGAAACAGTTAAAAATGCTGGAGTGTTATTAACGATGGGGTTTAAAAACCAACGAAATGGATCAAATAACATTGCCGCAAGAATCATTGCCCATGCCAACAAATGAATCGGCAAAGCAGTTGAAATATGGTTTCGAATAGCTGCTCTCCTCCTATTTTTCGATCAGATATTATAGAGACGTGACAATTTAGATCAATGTTGCTTTGCTAACGGACATCAGGTACTCTATTTGCCACATTTCCACCTTTTTTTGCAAACTAACGGACATAGAGGACCTTATTCAGCTTCAAAATTTATATTTATGCTCCTTTTCACAGCCATAACGTATCCTATGTCCGTTAGCAAACCGATTGTACGTTAACTGCATAAATAGCGTCCTCTATGTCCGTTACTGATACTTCTAAATCGTGAACAACTCCTACTAGCAAAACTCATCCCATTGATTCTAAAAAAAACCGCAAAAGGCTGCCTTGTTGGCGAACTTTTTACGGCTTTAAGTGATCGTGCCTCGCTGGATAAAGTTGCTTTATTTTTATTTTTGCTCCATAGCTTTAAACTGTTTAATTAAACTTTCGATATCAATTCCGTTTATAGTTAAACCAGAAATATCGCAGTTGTCCAATTTAGCATTCTTCAAATTGCAATCCGTAAACACGCTTTGATGTAAATTACAATTGGTTAATTGTACAGGTGTTCTGTTGAATTCAACATCAGGCTGATTTGGATTACCGAATCCAATGTTGCGAAAATGGGCTCCGCCCCACTGTGCACCGTCAATGACAAACTCACTCAAATTAGCATCGGAGATATGTAATCCCGTTAAATTCACATCATTCATATTCATACCGCTAAGATTACAACAGTTAAGCGTGACCTGTTCCGCCCGAACATTTTTGAAGCTGGAAGCTGTAACATCTGAATTAACGATTGTCAGGATCTCTTTTTCATTATCTAATTTCATATTTTACCCTCCAAATTATCGTTTGAATTCTATTCTAGTTTAAAACAGCAGCTGATTTCTGTCCAAAATAATATTCACAATATCATGTACTTAAATAAATGACATATAGTAGATTTTATTATTGCACGGCGGATTCTTCAATCGAAAAAAGTATCCCTCGTTCCTCAGTGGCTTGCAAACTTGCCATAACACCATTCGGAAGTACAATCATAGGGTCCGTGTGGCCAAAATCCGCATCATATATGATCGGAAAATCATATCCTCTCGTTGCATTTTGCAGCAACTCTTGTAATGAATCTTCTTCATTAAATCCTACATTTGAATGAAATCTTCCAATAATCAGACCGGAAATTTGATCATAAATACCCATCTGTCGAAATTGTGTAACATATCTATCAATTGTACTTGGCTGCTCACTCTCATCGTCTTCTAGACACAAAATTTTGCCCTCGAAGCTTGGTAAATAAGGTGTACCTGCCAGCAGGAGAAGTGTACCCATATTCGCAGCTAGTATAGGCCCTCTCGCATGCCCTGGCTTTAAAATCTTCATGCCTGTATTAGGGGCGGTCGCTCTTGGGCGTGAATCGTCAATGTCCCAGCTTAAATGTTCCTCTGTCCAATGATCGCTGGAGTCAATCATTCCTATTGGTGTATCTTTCATTAGCGTTCTTACAAAGGAATGGTATGTAAAATCAATGAGTCCACCAAATTCTCCAAATTGCGGCATAATAGCGGGTCCCATAAATGTAATAAGATTTGTTTTCGCATGTATGCCTGCTAGAAGTGCAGTGATATCACTATACCCCATTATAATTTTTGGATGGCTGCTAATGAGCGAATAATCTAATTCTTCAAGCAGTTGATGTGAATTGTATCCCCCGATTGTAGCAATAATTGCTTTTACATCCGGGTCTCGAATCATATGATGAAAATCATCCAAACGATTATTTAGGCTGCCAGCCGTGTGACCTGTTCTCTTCCTGCTATGCTGTCCTGTAATTACTTTAAATCCCATATTTTCTAAAGCATTTATTCCACGATTCAATCTGTTAGGGCAATAAAAAGCAACCGGCGAGGATGGTGAAACAATTCCAATGGTATCTCCGGGTTTTAGTTTATCGGGTTTCAAATGTGAGGATGTCAAGGAATAACCCTCCTAATCATTCTTTTTAAATAAATATATACAAATATTTGTAAGTTCTCAATCACTCTTACAATAAAAAAAAGCTGCCATTGCGGCAGCCAATCACTCGAACTCAATAATCATTCACAATAGGATTGTATGGTTCTCGTCCCATTTCAAGTTTTCACACCACTGCGATTAAATGGACTTCATCCGATTATTCCTTGGATTATGCTCTACTTCTGCAAGTCCCAGCTTCTCCATTAATGGTGGAAGATACATTCCGAATCTGCCGCGCAACCCTTTTTTCAATCCATACCAGCCGCCAATCGGGTTTTCAGACGAGCGTCCCCATGCTTCAACAGTACCCTCTTTAGCAGGCTTCTGCTCATCGGCGCTGCCAAGCTCAATCCAGTCACCATGTTGTTTGAGCATCGCGCTTAAGTCATCAATGCAGCGGAAATCATAATGCAAGACCGTCTTCCCAACTGTGCATACTAAAATTTCTTTACCATCTTTTTCATCCTTATACATTTCATATTCAGATGTCTGAGGGGGTGTTTTTAATTTCCATGGGTTTTCTTTAGTACCTTCTGCCAACGCCATATGTATTCGCTCCTTTTGTAATCCACTCTTATTATGTACTTTATCTTTCAGATATCCTTCAGAAGTTACTACATTCGATAAAAAAATTACTTTTCCTTTATGACGCGTAAGCACAATCACCGCTCGATGAGTTCATATTTACTTTTAACGGACATAGAAGCCCTTATTTGCAATATTAACGGCCAAATTAGTTTCTAACGGACATAGAGTCCGTTATTTGGCAGAAATCGCAGCCTTTTATAACGATTATAGCCAAATAACGGCCTTCATGTCCGCAACCACGGCCAATAGAAGAGGAATAAAGCAAATAAGGCATCTGATGTCCGCTATTATCAAAAACAACTTCCGCTTACGAAAGAATCTCCCACTTCGCCCATATTTCTTGCGGATTCAATTCGTAAATATCATTTTCTCTAAACATTAATTGGTGCATGATGAACTCTCTGCGAATGGTCGCAAAGTCATCATGATAACCTTTGATAAATTCGTTAATCTCCTTCTCTGTATACTGTTTCCCTCTCGTCAAATGAGAAACCATATGCTGAAGCACGATCAATTTTTTCTTATGCTGAGCCGGCATATGCTTCAGCTTACCCTCAGCTGTAAAAAAGTTGCGAATGACTGAATCCTTCAGTTTCTTATTGCTATCCTCCATGTTGTCCACTCCCTTCTCTGCACCTGCATTCCGATAAATGAGCTCCGCCGCCGCATTAGCGTTGCTCTTAATAAAATAATGGTTCAACGAAAAATAAATCGCATTTTTCTCTCTGCGTTCATTAATTAAGCTGGCCTCTCTTAATTTGGTTGCATGATGCGTAATCGTAGCAGGCGTCACGCCTAATTTCTCTGCGAGCACCTGTCCGTTAAGCTCACCTTCAGCCAGCATAATCAACAATTTAATTCTCGTCGGATCGGATAATGCCTTATGATAGGCTACCACTTTATCTAATTGCACCGTTCGCCACCTCTTCCTCCACCAAACAAATTTAACTTACATCTAATTAGATGTTTATCTAATCAGATAATAATACGCCACCTATTATTTGTCAAACACAATAATCTCGAAAATACAAACAGTCAGCTTGCGCATAAAAAAAGCTGACAGGTCTCTGCCTGCCAGCATGAAATAAACTCCTCTTACTCAACTCCCATGCATCGTTAATTTTCCGAATACAGGTTGTCATCATCCGCAATGCTCTGAATGTCCTCCGAGCTTATGCTGAAATAACCATAGCCCTCAGCCTGCTGTTTCTTTAACGCTTTTTCTTTAAAAAACTTGGGGCTGCCCTCGCCTGCATCCTCATCATAAACGAGCAGAATACCGTCCGTTTTCCGAAACAGCAGCTCGTCCCTAGCCGTAAACTGCCAAATGCCATTATACGGCTGGTTGCTGACCGAAGCGTAATAATCGACCCCTTTTAAAACCTGCTGATAAAACTCCTTTTTATCATCCTTCCATTTCTCTTCCGGATTGCTGTATGCCGAAATAATTGAAAGTCTCAAATGAGGATATATTTCCTTCAGCGCAATGACGACCTCGCACGCCCACAAATCTACGCCATATTGACCCGGGGTAATCACCCACTCAAGCCCATCTTCTATAAGCGGAACCAGCTTGCCTGTCAGCGCTTTTTTTATATAAACAATGCCCTCATGCTTCTGGCTAAAAATATTAAGCTCATGCGCTCGGTAGCCCGTTACGAGTAAATTTTTCATTTGTCCAACGCCTTTTCGGATAATTATGGTTTACATCTATCCAGTGTATGCTATAGTAGAAAAAATACAAATTGCATATAAACCTATTTATTTCACTAGGGGAGCCTAACGGCTGAGATGGAGCATCTGCTCCGGACCCTTGGAACCTGATCTGGATCATTCCAGCGGAGGGAAGTGGAGCAGCAAAGCATTCATTCATGCGCGCAAGCCTTGTGTGATCGTTAGACCCGCTCATTTCCCCTCGGAAATGGGTGGGTCTTTATTTGTTTACGGAGGGATGCGTATTACAGCTATAATCTCACTTCACCAAGTAAGCTACACCTACGACAAGCTTGCTGAAACATCTATACTGTCTAATCTTTCGCTTCAAGCCTACTCAGGTGAGTTTGTCTCTATCATCGGTGCTAGCGGGTCAGGCAAAAGCACTCTCTTTAAGCTCATGGCCGGATTGCTTCAGCCTAGCCAAGGTGAAATTAGGCTGCATGGCAAGCCTGCCCCCAATCGTCTCGGCAAGATTGCTTATATGCCGCAAAAGGATCTTCTTCTGCCATGGAGAACAATACTCGGCAATTGTCTGCTTCCACTTGAGCTGACACGCAGCAATCCCCATTATAACACGATCCAAATCATGGAGCTGCTAGAGCGCTTCGGACTGGCAGGCTATGAACAAGCTTACCCTGACGAGTTGTCAGGCGGCATGCGACAGCGGGCAGCTTTTCTGCGCACGCTAGTAACCGGACAAGAGCTGCTGCTGCTGGACGAACCGTTTGGCGCGCTTGACGCCATGACCAAACGCGGTATGCATAAGTGGCTGCTAGAGCTGTGGAGCGACCTTGGAAAAACAGTACTCTTTATCACACATGATCTTGAGGAAGCGATATTGCTGAGCGACCGCATTTATTTATTGCCAAGTGCAGCTAACGAGGCGCAAGGGATACAGGAAATAGTCGTTCCTTTGCCGAGACCAAGACATTATGAGCAAAATTATGAACCCGACTTCATCAAGCTGCGGCAAGATTTGGAGCGAAGACTGCATGCGCAAACCTCTAATTAACCAGTGGCTGAGCCATTACGGACTATTTATACTGCTGCTCTTTAGCTTACTGCTCGTTTGGCAAGCAGTCGCACAGCTCGGATTGGTTCCACCCTACATACTGCCGTCACCTAGCTCAATTGCTCAGGCATTAATCGAAGATGGCCATCTGCTGCTTGGCAACCATCTGCTGGCTACGCTTAAAGAAGTGTCCCTCGGTTTTCTATTGTCGATTATTATTGGGACTACGCTCGCAGCAGGCATGCACACTTTCCGAATACTGGAGAAGGCGCTGTACCCGTTTGTCGTCATCAGTCAGACCATCCCGCTTATCGCTCTGTCGCCAATTTTCATTATGTGGTTTGGCTATACGATTTGGAGCAAGGTCGCTGTTGTTTTTTTGACTGCTTTTTTCCCTATCGTTGTGAGCACCTATGACGGGCTTAAGAAAAGCGGTAGCGAATATGAAGAGCTGCTGCTCACAATGGGAGCAACGCGCTGGGGTATTTTCAGAAAAATACAAGTCCCCATCGCCCTACCGTCCTTCTTCTCAGGACTTAAGTTATCGATCGTTTATTGTGTTGTCGGCGCCACCATCGGTGAATGGCTTGGAGGCAGTGAAGGCCTAGGCTACTATAGCCGCCGAATGTCCAGCAATTTGAACGCCGATTCCATGTTTGCATCCGTTTTTCTGCTATCCCTCATTGGCATCTTATTATTTGCTTCCATTGTCCTATTGGAGAAATCAATACTAAAGAGAAAGAGGTTCAATACATGATCATCAAAGCAAAAATGAAATGGATAATTCCAATGCTTGCTTCTCTGCTGCTCGTGCTTAACGGGTGCAGTAGCAACGTAGCCCCCACTGAAAACAAACCCGAGGACACTTCGGCAAAACAAAATCCTCAGACTATTAGCATTATGCTCGACTGGTATCCAAATGCGGTGCATTCCTTCCTCTATGCGGCTCAAACAAACGGTTATTTTGCGAAGCATGGTTTAGAGGTCAACATTCAAATGCCCGCGGATACGAATGATGCATTGAAGCTAGTGGCTGCCGGCAAGGTTGATTTGGCGCTCAGCTACCAGCCACAGGTATTGATGGCTCGCGGCGAGGATATTCCTGTTAAATCCATTGCAGCAATCGTCAGGCATCCGCTTAATCATCTAATGGTACCAGAAGGCGGAAGCGCCAAATCACCCAAGGACCTTGTTGGTAAAAAGGTCGGCTTCTCCTCCATCCCACTCTATGAAGCAATGATGCGCACCATGATTAAGCATGACGGCGGCGACCCGCAAAATGTGGAAATGATTGACGTTGGTTTTTCCTTTATTCCGGCTATAGCAACCAACAAAGTAGATGCGATCATCGGCGGATTTATTAATCATGAGCAATTGCTGCTTGCCAAGGAAGGGCATCCCATGACGGCGATAAACCCAACTGATTTTGGCGTGCCAGATTATTACGAGCTTGTGCTTGTAGCAAGTGATCAAGGACTAGTTGAGAAGCAGGTGTTGTTCAAAAGCTTCATCGCAGCCATTACGGAGGGTCAACAATTTGTAGCTGAAAATAAACAAAAATCGTTGTCGATTTTATTTGAGCATGAGAACCAGACCTCCCCTCTCGATCAAGAAATCGAGACAAAAAGCTTGGACATTCTTCTGCCTCTCATGGATGCAGGGAAGCAATCATTTGGATATCAGGAGCCTGCTTCTTGGTCTAATGTTAGGGATTGGCTCGTCGATAACGACTTGCTGCCAGACAATATAAAGGCTGAGGATGCTTTTTCAAACTTGTAAATTAATTCTACTCTTTCGAAGGAGATGCACGGATGAGAAGATATCAAGCACTTACGATTGCAGGCTCGGACTCCGGCGGCGGCGCAGGTATTCAAGCTGATCTAAAAACATTTCAAGAGCTCGGCACCTACGGCATGTCGGTTATTACCGCAGTGACTGCGCAGAATACGCTTGGCGTTCAGGGCATCTACCCGCTGGATGCTGAGGCTGTTAGCTGCCAGCTCGATTCGATCGGCGAGGATCTGGAGCCATCCGCAGTTAAGACAGGCATGCTGTTCAGCGCAGAGATTATAAAGATCGTTGCAATGAAAGTAAAGCAATATAACTGGCATAATCTCATCATTGATCCTGTCATGGTGGCGAAAGGCGGCTCATCTCTGCTTCAGCAAGAAGCTATTCAGACACTGATTACGTATTTGCTGCCGCTCGCGCTTATAACGACTCCTAACATTCCAGAAGCTGAGCTTATCGCAAGAATCCCGATCCGGACGTTAAGCGATCGAGAGGAAGCGGCCCGAATATTGCATCAGATGGGCTCCCGCTATGTTGTCATTAAGGGCGGCCACGGTTCAAGCAGCGAACCGCTCGTTGATCTCATCTACGATGGAGAACAATTTGTATATTTGGAAAGCAAACGTATCGACACTAAGCATACTCACGGCACTGGATGCACTTTCTCCGCTGCGATTGCTGCAGAAATTGCTCAAGGCAAACCTGTACTTGAAGCTATAAGAACTGCCAAAGCCTTCATTCAAGCCGCTATTGAAGATAAGCTGGGGATTGGGAGCGGTCATGGCCCAACCAATCATTTTGCTTATAGGGACAGACAGCGCTTGAGCTGATTGTATTCTATTAGAAACAGCAAACGCCGCTTCCATATAGGTCGCGGCGTTTACTAATTAGTCATGCTTTCATGCAAGTTTAGGCTTGTGTTAAAACAGCCTTCATGCCTTTTCATCCTGCTTTGGCTGCAACAAGAAGGGCTCAATCATATTATCTATACTAATATATTCAGCTTGTGACGCGCTTGGAGCTGCAAGCGCTCGAACGGGAGATACTCCAAAGTTCGTTAATGCAGATGCTATGGTGCAAAGCAGTACAGACATACAAATCGCATTTTTAATCATCGTTTGTCCACCTATTCTCTAATAACTCTAAACTAAGTATAGACTTTAATAGAATAATTGAAATGGACTTCAGGGATGAAATTCACCTAGACCTTAGTCGGGCAATTCAGAAAAATCTATCATAAATGTATCTCTTTTACTAATTTGAGCTGCAATTCTAAATTAACGATTATCCACTTTCTCTGGGTACAAATCATGATTCATGAGACGATGCTCAGCCATTTGCTCATATTTTGTGCCAGGCTGGCCATAATTGCAATACGGATCGATGGATATGCCGCCACGAGGTGTGAATTTGCCCCAAACTTCTATATATCTTGGACTCATCAGCGCAATTAAATCATTCATGATAATGTTCATGCAATCCTCGTGGAAATCACCGTGATTGCGGAAGCTGAACAAATACAGCTTAAGCGACTTGCTCTCTAACATTTTGTCACCTGGAATATATGATATATAAATGGTTGCAAAATCCGGCTGTCCCGTCATCGGGCAAAGACTCGTAAATTCCGGACAATTAAATTTCACGAAATAATCGCGATTCGGATGCTTATTATCAAAGGCCTCCAAAATTTCCGGTGCATAGTTAAACAAATATTGTGTTCCTTGATTGCCTAGCAGCGTCACACCGCTCAGCTCCTCTTTGCTTCTTCCTTCCATGCTCGTTTCCACCTCTCTCAGCTGTTTTGAATTAAACGCCTTTCTTATTGCCCCATACCCATGTATGAAGCTGCGGCAGAACGTGCACCCGCTTTAAATCCTGATTCGGCATAACCTTCTCGATCAGCCATTCATAACGCTCCAATAAATAAGGAAGCATGAGCTGCGGCTCTGTTTCCTGCAAGTTTCCATTGCCTGCCTGCAAATAAAATGGAACCATTGGATACCTGAGGTGAACGTATGTCGCGTACTCTAGATCATCCTCGTCGAAAACGACTGTTTTTAAGCAAAAACTAGTTGATTTCCGATTCAGGTTGGACACGATTTCATCGAGCTTCGACCAGTCTGTCTTCATGCCAGAGCTCGGCGGCTTAGGCGACAAAGTGAGCTCATCAATCGACCAAAACCAGTCCTGCCAACGACTCCCTTGTGTCTCCAGTGCAACGCTGATGTTTTGTTTATGGAGCTCATCAACAAATTCACCCAGCTGCGGGAGCAGTGCGGGATTGCCGCCGGAAATCGTCACATGCTCAAACGCATTTCCACCTATTTCTTTTAATTGCTCTATCATTTCAAATGCTGTCAGCATGCGAATATCTTCTTTGCCGCTGCCGTCCCAAGTAAATGCCGAATCGCACCAAGAGCAGCTGTAATCGCAGCCAGCAGTACGAACAAACATCGTTTTCCGGCCAATTACCATACCTTCTCCTTGGACCGTAGGGCCGAATATTTCCATTACAGGAATTCGTTTATTGGATTTCATCATTAGACCGCCTCCCGCTTCGGACGATAAATACAATAGCTCGTCGGCGTTTCACGCAAAAAGACTTGAACGCATTGCGGACGATTTACAGTACCATCCAAATGGCGCTGAACGATGTCGCTAATCGTTCGTGCTACCACTTCAGTCGTAGGAAAACGATCGGGCAACACATTGCTAAAGTGTTCGTTGTCGTCATTAAGCAAAGAATGGTCAAAACGATCATGAATCAACCTTTTAATTATGGCGAAGTTGACAAGAAAACCTGCCTCGTCAAGCTCATCGCCTGCAACTGTTACATTCGCATAATACGTATGGCCATGAAGCTGCTGGCATTTTCCAGCCTCTTCACTCGGTACGAAGTGAGCAGCAGCAAAGTGAAAATCCTTATTAAGCTCATAACTATAGCTATGCTGTGCGGCCGGATAAATCTGCTGCATCATCGCTTCACCCTACATGCGCTGGACTAAATATTCGTCCAACCCATTCTTTCGAAGCTGGCAAGCGGGACAATCGCCGCAACCATCCGCAATAATCCCGTTATAACAGGTCAATGTGCGTTCACGGACAAAATCGAAGGCGCCCAGCTCATCCGCAAGCTTCCATGTCTCGGCTTTGTTCAGCCACATAAGCGGCGTATCGATCACAAACGGATAGTCCATTGACAAGTTCAATGTCACATTCAACGACTTTACGAATATATCCCGGCAGTCCGGATATCCGCTAAAGTCCGTTTCGCATACGCCTGTTATGATATGTTTCGCACCAAGCTGCTTTGCAAGCACTGCTGCGAACGTAAGAAATAAGAGATTGCGGCCATCAACAAAAGTTGTAGGCAGCTCTCCTTCTTTTTGCTCAATCGCGATATCGTCTCTTGTGAGTGCGTTGGGTGCTAATTGATTAAGAAGGGACATATCAAGAATATGATGCTTAATCTGAAGTTCCTTGGCGATAGCCGCCGCGCAATCCAGCTCAAGCTTATGGCGCTGTCCATAGTTGAATGTAACGGCCTCTACCTCCGCGAATCGTTCCATTGCCCAAAATAAACAGGTCGTGCTGTCCTGACCGCCACTAAACACAACGATCGCTTTTTCTGATTTCATGCTGCATCTCCCTCTCTGATGTGAGAAGACCGAGATCGCTTGAATTCCTTCGTATGTACATAAAAAACCAAAGAAACGGCGCGAAGCGTTAAAAACCCGCTTCGCGCCGAACGCGAAAACGACGATGTCACCTAATGGGACAATCGTTTCGCATAGTTTTTTATAGAGGGAGTTCGCGAACCTCTCCCGAGAGCTAGAATTGTCCGTAGACAACAGCTTCGGAGTTTCTTCTTCAGTTGTTCATTCACAAGTACTATAGCATAGCTTCATGCTTAAAGAAACAGACAGTATTTCACTGTAAATATTAGGAACTTAGAGGACTGGAATATAAAAAAACATCTATCCAGCAATCTCTTTCAGCTTCATCAATGTCTTAAGGACATAATTAATCAGCTCCGGAATATCCTCCATTTGCTCTTCGCCTATTTTGCGACTAAAGCCAAGCTCGATTACATTCGAATAGGTAGGCAGCTCCGTGCCAAAAAGGTAGCTTATCGTTTGTGTCGGTTCTATATCCGGCTCCCAAATACGCTGCATGACTTGCTTAATTTGGCTGCACTGCGTTGTGACATCCGTCACTTCCATGAAGAAACGAATTCGAAGCGAGCATGCAGGGGTCTCGCCCGTCAGCTCTAATATTTCCGCCGCCAAATCCTTAAGCGAAGCAGTCAGCTGAATTTCCGCAGACACCCCTGCATATTCAGCAAGCTTAAACTCCAGCATAAATTCTCGCGACATAACCGCCAGCTCTAGACGATCTACCCGGTTGATAATATCAATTTTCCGGTCGAGCGTATCCAAATCATAGAGCTGATTCTCAAAGACTACTTTCAAATTTTCATAAACAGTTGGATCAAACATCGATTTCCCTCACTTATACTACAATATCGTCTTTGCTATTGTAGTCGATAAGAGAATTAGAATCGAGCCTTCGATCCGCTTTTTTGACACTTTAATCTATACCGAAGTCCATATTTGTAATATTATTGCAATAAAGAAAAGAGGTGCTGCATCGATKAAAATAGCTTTTATTTTATTTGATGGCGTTACTTTTTTGGATTTTGTCGGCTTCTATGATGTCATCACTCGCTTGAAGTACTACGAATCAACAAAAGAGTTCTCTTGGGATATTTGTGGGCTGCAGGATGAGGTTACGGATGAGCTTGGCATGACGATTAAAGTCAATCAAGTCAAGCCGGATCTCTCGCAATATGACCTCATTTTCATTCCCGGTGGACTTGGAACAAGAGCGTTAAGGTTTGATGAATCGTTCACCGCTTGGATAAAGGAGGCTCAGCAGGCAGAGTATATCGTATCGGTTTGCACAGGATCGCTGCTGCTTGGAGCTGCTGGTTATCTGACCAATAAAAACGCGACCACCCATCCGTTCGCCTATGATTTATTAGAGCCCTACTGCAAAGAGGTTATTCGCTCGCGAATTGTACGGGACGGCAATGTCATTACAGCCGGAGGAGTCGCCACCTCGATTGACTTGGGTCTTTACATCATCGGTTTTTTCTTACAAGAGCATGAGGTGAAAAGTATTAAAAAACAAATGGATTACCCTTATGAAATGGAAGGCATAGCGATCTATTAAACCCCACCTAATAAATACGATGTTGTTTCGCAAGAACAGACGGAGGTGATTCATTGAGCACCATTGATACGATAATCTTTGACTTAGACCAGACCTTGCTTGATAAAAACCAATCGTTGATCAACTTTGCAAAGTATCAGTATGAACGTTTTGCACTCCATACCTTCATTGCAGACAGAGATGAATTTATAGCGAAGTTTACTGAATTAAATAATAGGCTCATACCCAAAGAAGATGTTTATAACGAGTTAATCGGATTTTTCAAGATTGAAGATGCTCTATTTACGCCGCTGCTCGATGATTTAAACAATCACTTTCATCAGTACAGCGTCGGGTTTCCCGGCATGAATGAAATGCTTCTCTCCTTAAAGCAGCGAGGATATAAATTAGGCATGATTACGAATGGCAGGGAATTTTATCAGAGAAATAAAGTAACAGCTCTCGGTATTATGGAGCTATTTGATGATATTGTGATTTCAGGTGCGGTCAATTTGCGAAAGCCTGATCATGCTATTTTTCAATTGTCGCTCTCTAATTTAAGCTCTTCGTCTGCGCAGTCCGTTTTTATTGGCGATAATCTCAAGGCTGACATTATTCCGGCGAACGAATTAGGGATGCGAACGATTTTGAAGAGCAATGACCTCTCGATTAAATTTCCAGATGCGATATGTCATGATTTACGTGAAATTCCAGCCATCATCCATCGTTTCTCAGCATAAAAGAAGCTACAGAGGCTGCTCCTCAAGTAGATTTATCTACATGTGGAACAGCCTCTTCGTATGTCAATTCAGCTATTTAGCTTCACCACCGCTGCCGCTTCTAACGCCCCTTTAAATATAAAAGCAGCGGCGATAAAGCGAGCTCACGCACGCCTTCTGCTACTAATCCAGCAATTTGAATGCCGCCCAGCTCTTGAAAATGTGTGTCGTCCTGAGCGCCATCAGGAAAATGAATAAATTCCCCCGGGTAAGCCCACATGAACAGCGCCTTAGAGGGCTCGTCTCCCAAACGCTCATACAAATCCTTACTCTTTGCAGCCAAATCGATCAGCGGAACATCCAGCTCTGCCGCAAGCTGCTTCATTCCGAGCAAATAATCACCATGAGTATCGATAATCCTGCCTTGCTCGTCGAATTTGCGGCGATGCATCGGTGTAATTAATACAGGTTTTGCACCGCGTGCCCTTGATTCCTCTACATAAACGGCCAGCATCTCCTTAAAGCTGCCAAACGGTTCAGTTGCCCGCTCTTCATCCGGCTTCTCGTCATTATGTCCGAATTGAATCCATAAATAGTCGCCCGGCTTTATTTGCTCTATGATTGCTGCCAATCGCCCTTCGTTAATAAAGCTTCGTGAGCTTCTTCCCGACATGGCATGATTATCAATCGCTACATCCGTCTTAAAATAAAGCGGAAGCATCTGCCCCCATCCGGCATATGGGAACGTATCTTGATCGGTTACGGTTGAGTCTCCCGCCAAATAAATCGTCGTCGCTTGCTTCGCCTCGTCAATCTGAAGTGCATTAATTCGCGGCGCTACTCCTGAGAAGGCGAGCCGCAGCCGTCCATCGGTTACTTTGACGGTGAAGCTGTGCACCGCATATTGTCCTGCTGATGTAACGGCCTTGTGCAGCACTATGCGCCCTATGCCATATTTTAAAGTAGTAGAGGTTGGAGCAATGGCATCGCCTATCGTAGCTGTTATCGTGTAGCAGCCATTTGGCAGATCAACAACAAACGCGGCTTCAAGTGGAATACAGAAAGCTCCGCGAAGACGATCCGCCTCCTCTCTATTCCGTGAGCTTATACGCAGGGTTGACTCAAAACCGTAGCCTGCATCTTTGTTATAGATCGTATTCGGCAGTACTTGTATATATGGTGAAGCGGGAGCGCTGCCGATCCCAAAATCAAACTTAAGCGAAACAGTCATGAAGGCACCATCCTAACGGTTTATTTATGTCATTCTAGAATATCAAAATACGACAAGATAGGAAGTTAAATAGAAGGGGTTTTTGTTCAAAATTCAGTCCACCTGCGTTTGATTGCCTTATGAAAGAGCGCAGTGCATTATCTTTTTCACTCGATGGCTCTCTACTAGTTATGCATACGAGAAAAATTCCATACGAATAAATTCGTCAAAATTTGCGTTACCCGTGGAATTCCGTATACTAATAGATAGGAATCATATAGGAGCTATTTACTAATTGAGGTGACACAAGTGGACGAGTTAAAACAAGCCTATGAAACGATGGGGCTGCCAGAACTTGCGGCCAAAGAGGAAGTGGAGAAGCGTTATACGACACTTATGCGTCAATCACGCTCCAGAGCACAGCTGCAGAAGGATAACGCGGGGGATGCGGATGAATCTTTTGCAACGATTACGAAAGCATATCGACTGATTCTAGAGTACGAGGATCGCAAGCTAACCGATGCCTTCAACGAGCAAGAGTACGGTAAATACAAGAAGATGGCTGGACAAGCTCAGAAAATGGATCATTTCTGGCGCTATTACAAGTTTCACACGCTCGGAGCCATCGCTGCGGTAGCACTTATTATTTATGGTGTAATCAGCTTCATGAACTATCGTGAAGAACAAGAGCGGCTCGCTAATTTGCCGCCCGTCGATTTAAACGTTTCATTTATGGGCAATTACATGCTGAAGGATGATGCGCCTAAGAAAGAGCCGATTGAAACCGCTCTTTTGACAGCGTTTCCCGAATGGAAAAGATTTGTTTCTACGCTTACGTTTGTCCCTAAAGACCAGCAATCGCAATTTGCCTATATGCAGAAAGCAGTGCTCGTACTAGCTACTGAGCATCCGGATGTATATATTATGGATGAGAGCATTTTCGATTGGATCGGCGTACAGGGAATGCTTATGAAGCTAGACGACGATGTTAACGGAGTGTTCAAGCCGCACATGACTGACAGCCTTTCGAAGAAGCTTAAGACCGACGAGGATACACAAGAGCATGTATACGGAATTGACCTCAGCAAGAGTGCACTAGTCAACCAGCTTCCGCTGTACAAAGAAAACATGATTATCGGCATCAGAGTCGATAGCAAAAATCCAGACAAAGCCAAAGCATTCATTAATAAATACTTGGCTACAATAAAATAGCAGAATAACAAAAAAAGCCCGATTCCGACAGCCATAATGATGGTATGTGCGGAAATCGGGCTTTTTAAATGTTGACTGGCCGACAGTACTATTGAAAAACATCTTATCGCATGCTATTCAAGGATTCTCCTTCAACTAGCCCTCTCCCAAATGCTTCAGCACGATGCTCTCAACATGCTTCAAATGCTGCTTCATTCGCTCAGCTGCAAGCTCAGGGTCCTTTTTCGCAATCGCTTCAACTATTGTAGAATGCTCCCTATAAAGTCGTTCCGCTACAGCCGCGCTCGAATAAAGCTCCACCCGCCTAATGTCATGGATAGCTGTTTCGATATGATTCATAATCGATTCGAACAAACGTACCATGATCGTGTTATGGGTCGCATTGGCAAGCGTGAGATGAAATCGTAGATCCAGTCTCTCACCTTCGGACTCATCACCAGCGGCACGCTCCATCTCATCGATAATTTGGCTCAGCTGTTTAAGATCCTCATCCGTATGCTTTACAGCCGCGATTGCAGCATTGGAAACCTCAAGAGATTCGCGAGCTTCCAGTAATTCCAGCACCGTCTTTCGGTTCATACGAAGAGACGCTAGCTCCGGCAGCTCCATATCAATCGGTACGCTGCGAATGACGCGACAACCGCCTCCTTGCCGAATTTCAATCAAGCCCATCGCTTTAAGTGCGCTCAGCGCTTCGCGGGTAGTCGATCGCCCTACCCCAAATTGTTCGGACATTTGTTTCGTAGATGGAAGCTTATCTCCTACTTTTAATTTGCCATCTATAATAAGACGCTTCACTTGCTCGGTAATTTCCTCGTAATGATTGCGTTTTGACAGCTTCTCTACTTCTAATGACGCAATAACCTCTCACCTCCAACCTTAAACGGCATGCACTGCCTTCTAACAACGTCAAGCCGCTTCTCCTACCTTACTTTACAGCTACCCGACTAACAGCGCATACACGATGCCTGGTCCGTGAACACCGATAGTCAAATCATTCTCAATATCGGATGAGCGACTTGGGCCAGTAATAAAATGAATACCTGCTGGCAGCTGCTCGCGTCCCGCTTCATCAAACGTCACGAGCACTTCGCCAAGCCTCGTTTTTAAACGTTCAATCGGGATAATAATAATAAGTACGGTTGGCAGCAAACTGACGGACCGCCCTTTATTCGGAGCTGATAATACGGTAACCGAACCCGTATAGGCAACAGCATGATCCGCGATCACGATGCCAAAATCTGCTTCAGCTGCACGAGCGCGCCAATGCTGCTCAACATCCGTATTCCACACCGATACCTGCGAATCCTTCAAAGCGCCTTCAAGATCGAGCTCATCCAGCTCTGGCTGGTTTTGACGAATAATATATTTAGCACTCATTTCCTCCGCTTTGGAAACGATAAAGGATTTCACATCATCCATCGATGGAAGACGTGCTACATGACCGCCTACTGAAAGAAAATTGTCTGTAAATTGTTTGATTCGCTCTTCTTCCGGCCATTCGAATGAGTTCCAGAAATCGGGAGCTCCGCGAAATGGATGCTGCGGCTTATGTGTCATTCGCGGATGTCTCAGCTTAGCCGCAATATCATTCATAAAAAGCTCCTGTTTCGCCCTTGAATCGGCTTCAAGCTTTTCCAGCCATTGTTTATGTGTCTCAGCCATGACCATGTCCTCCTTTACCTTGCTTCTCCTCATGCTCACGATTACGTACAAGCTCCTCCATCCGATTTTGCATCGACGGCTCCATCTGTTTTAGACCCTGCTTCAGCTCTTGATCAAGCGTATCCCAGCGATCACGGAACGATTCCTTCGGCAGGCTAGGTGTCACACGATAGGTGTTCCAGCCCTTTAGCGGCCCAAGCTTCGTCTTAATGACGCCGCTTCGTACAACGAGCTTCTGACCGAGCTTACCGAGTCGCAGTACCCCGCCAAGTCGCGAGGAATTTCCCATAACGGTGGCGAAGCCTTGCATACCGATGGACTCCATTTTGCTGCCATTTCCACTTTCCACCTTGCGTCTGCGTAAATAAACAAGCATATCATGAAGGGGGATTTTGACCGGACATGCCTCATAGCAAGCGCCGCATAAGCTGGAAGCATTGGCGACATCATCCCATTCGGCGATGTTTTTGTTCAAGGACGGCGTAAGCACGGCTCCAATTGGTCCGCTATACGTGCTGCCATAAGCATGACCGCCAATGTGGCGATATACCGGACAAGCATTCAGACATGCACCGCAGCGAATACAATTGAGCAGCTCTTGGAACTCCGGATCGCCAAGCTGCAAAGAACGGCCATTATCAATTATAATGATGTGCATTTCGTCCGGGCCGTCTGCATCCTCGGAGCGGCGCGGGCCTGTAATGCCATTCATATACATCGTCAGCTTTTGTCCTGTTGCCGAGCGCGGCAGCAATGTAGCCATCACCTCAAGATCAGACCACGATGGAATGATTCGCTCCATACCCATCAACGTAATTTGCGTTTTAGGGACGGTACTCACCATTCGAGCATTGCCTTCATTTTCAAAAAGCACCATCGATCCCGTCTCCGCAATCGCAAAGTTGCAGCCGGTCATGCCGATCTCAGCCTCCAAAAACTTCTCGCGCAGCTTTTTGCGAACGAAGCCTGCAAGCGCCGTCGTATCCGGCGGCAGCGTATAGCCCGCCTCTTTGGAGAGCAATTCAGCGATTTGATAACGGTTTTTGTGAATGGCTGGGATGACGATGTGGGATGGCATTTCACCTGCAAGCTGAATAATATATTCGCCTAAGTCGGTTTCTACCGCTTCAACGCCAATGGATTCAAGCGCATGATTAAGATGCAGCTCCTCTGAAACCATTGACTTGGATTTGACGACCGACTTCGCATTCGCATGCTCTGCTATGTCTAACGTCAGCTTGACCGCTTCCTCAGCCGTACTCGCAAAATGAATATGAACGCCGTTTGCGCGGGCATTGTTCACAAACAGATTCAAATAATAATCCAAATGCGCGATCGTATGGAGACGAATTTGTCTGCCCCGCTCCCGCCATTCTTCCCAATTCCCGTGCTCGTCAGTCGCTTTTTTCTTCCCATTGCGCAGCCGTTCTGTAGTGAATCGCACCGCTTTGCGCAAAAATTCGTCGTTGAGGGCAATATCCGCTCTTGCTTTTACTGTAGCTTCCTTTTTCACGACAGCCATCTTATTTCACCCCTTCATATAGCAGCTCAGCCAAGTGCATAACACGGACGGGTTCGTTGCGATAACGCAGGTTTCCAGCAATGTTGAGTAAACAAGCCATATCTAGCCCGACCAACACTTCCGCTTCCGTCTCCAGCACATGATCGACCTTCTCCGTCACCATTGCTCCAGAAATATCAGCCATCTTGACAGCGAATGTTCCGCCAAAACCGCAGCAATCCTCAGCAAATGGGAGCGGTACGAGCTCAAGTCCCTTCACATTCTGAATAAGCGCAAGCGGCTCATCCTTTACACCAAGAATTCGACTGCCATGGCAGGAAGGATGATAGGTCACTTTATGAGGAAATGCAGCGCCAACATCGGTAACGCCAAGCACCTGCACCAGAAACTGTGTGAATTCATAAGACTTGCTCTGAAGCTTGTTGGCCCGGTTCAGCATGACCGGATCATCCTCGAACAGCTTCGGATAATGGTGAATCATTCCCGTGCAGGAGCCTGATGGTGAAATAACGAAGTCGCTGTCTTCAAACGCATCCAATATCGTTTTGGCAGACTCCCTCGCTTCCTTCCAATAGCCGCTATTGTAGGCCGGCTGTCCACAGCAGGTTTGCACCGTCGGAAACTCCAATGAAACACCGTACTTTGCCAGCAAGCGCACCATCGCTTCGCCGACCCTTGGATATAACGCATCGCTTAAGCAAGTAATAAATAATGAGACCTTCATACCCGCACCCCTTTCGTAACTTATACCTCTATAATATCAGGTTGTCAGACAAGTTTGGTGAAAATTTTTTATGTGATAAATGTTTTAGATGTAAGAACACATATGCGCTTTCCAGCTCTCTTTCGTAGGTAACCAAACTGCCGCTGTATTCTGTAAGCACATATAGGTGCTTACAGACTCTCAACAATGTAACTTTTACGGCCAGAACACATATGCGCTTACAGCTCTCTTTCGTAGGTAACCAGCCTGTTAAGTTGCTCTGTAAGCACCTATTGGTGCTTACAAGCACTCTGAAACGCCACATTTCCCGCTGTAAGAACACATATGCGCTTACAGCATTCTTTTGTAGGTAACCAGCCTGTTAAGTTGCTCAATAAGCACCTATATGTGCTTACAAGCACTCTGAAACGCCACATTTCCCGCTGTAAGAACACATATGCGCTTAAAGCTCTCTTTCGTGGGTAACCAGCCTGTTAAGTTGCTCAATAAGCATAGATAGGTGCTTACAAGCACTCAGAAACGCCACTTTTACCGCTGTAAGAACACATATGCGCTTACAGCATTTTTTCGTAGGTAACCAGCCTGTTAAGTTGCTCAATAAGCACTTATTTGTGCTTACAAGCACTCAGAAACGCATCTTTTACCGCTGTAAGCACACATATGCGCTTACAGCATTCTTTCGTAGGTAACCAGCCTGTTAAATTGCTCAATAAGCACCTATTTGTGCTTACAAGCACTCAGAAACGCATCTTTTACCGCTGTAAGAACTCATATGCGCTTAAAGCTCTCTTTAGTAGGTAACCTGCCAGTTAAATTGCTCAATAAGAACTTATATGTGCTTACAAGCACTCAGAAACGCCACTTTTAACGCTGTAAGAACACATATGCGCTTACAGCATTCTTTCGTAGGTAACCAGCCAGTTAAGTTGCACAATAAGCACCTATATGTGCTTACAAGCACTCAGAAACGCCACTTTTACCGCTGTAAGAACACATATGCGCTTACAGCATTCTTTCGTAGGTAACCTGCCAATTAAATTTGCTCAATAAGCGCCTATTGGTGCTAACTGACACTCAGAAACGCCTCTTTTACCGCTGTAAGAACATATAAACTCTTACAGCTCACTTTCGCCAGTAGTAACCCTATACTATACAACAATAATGGCGCTGCGCTTCTACTGAAGCCAGCGCCATCTATGCTCTACACCGTTGTAACGGAAATTTGTTTTTCCTTAAGCTGTGATAAGATCGCTGCCGGCAGCCGCTCATCCGTAATGATTGCATCCACATCATCTAAATCCGCCACATGGGTAAATGCTTGAACGCCGAACTTGCTGGAGTCGGCGACCAGAATAACTTGATCCGCCATACCTACCATTTTGTGCTTGATGCGTGCTTGCAGCTCGTTCGACTCGCTTACGCCGCGCTCCAAATGAACACCTTTGCAGGAGAGAAATGCTTTATCCACATGATATGCATCAAGAGAACGCTCGGCTAACGGACCAACATAGGACAATGAACGCGAAGCCAAAATGCCGCCCGTCGAGATCACTTCAATCTTCTCTTTGCTGCTCAGCTCCATCGCAACTTTGATGGAGTTGGTTAGCACCGTTAGAGGAATATCCGGCATGCTTGCCGCCATATACCAAGCCGTCGAGCTCGCATCAAGCAAAATACGCTCATTCGGCTGAATCAACTTAATCGCTTCCACAGCAATTCGTTTTTTCTCCTCCGCATGCGTAATCTCCCGCTCGAAATACGGAATTTCCGGCTGCTGATCCTTTACGCTAACCGCACCGCCATGGGAGCGGCGCAAACGTCCGGCTTGCTCCAAGCGGTCAAGGTCACGCCGAATCGTTTCCTCGGTCACCTGACATAGCTCGCTCAGCTCCGTAACCCGGATGCTGCCTCTCTCATTTACCAGCTGTACAATTTTATCGTATCGTTCATGGACCAGCATAACGTACCTCTTTCTTACTTATATTTGTATTCGCTGCTTAAGCGATTCCTGTTGTTTCTTTAAAAGCACGATATGCGCTCTCCCAAGCCTCATGCTGCTCTGGCTCATACACATCAACTGGGAATGACTCGCGTATCACTTTGCGCGCTTCCCAAATGTCAGCAAGCTGACCATTGGCAATCCACTGCACAATCA
The DNA here is from genome assembly GCF_056398625.1 of Paenibacillus sp. 01T431. Classification (NCBI taxonomy): domain Bacteria; kingdom Bacillati; phylum Bacillota; class Bacilli; order Caryophanales; family Paenibacillaceae; genus Paenibacillus; species Paenibacillus sp. 01T431. The sequence continues at coordinate 158,862 of NZ_JBFTPT010000003.1, read as the reverse complement.
TGTTGCCTATTGCGCTTCCTTCCACGGGTCCTGCCCATACCGGCTTGCCAATCGCATTTGCAGTCCATTGGCAAAGCAGCGTATTTTGAATGCCGCCGCCAACCATATGCAAACCGCTGAACGCTTGACCAGACAATTGCTCTGTTAACTCTAGCACATTTCGGTACTTCAAGGCTAAGCTCTCCAAAATACACCGAACAATCGCCCCTGTATCAGCAGGTGCCGTCTGCCTTGTGCGCAAACAATACTCCGTTATTCTAGCAGGCATATCACCCGGGTGCAAAAACAACGGATCATCCGGATCAATAAACGCAGCGAATGGTTTAGCTTCTTCGGCAAGCTTTACTAATTCGGGGAACGTATAAGAAATTCCTGCCCGCTCCCATGAACGTCTGCATTCCTGCAAAATCCACAGCCCCATAATGTTCTTCAGCAAACGATACGTGCCATAAACGCCGCCTTCGTTCGTAAAGTTCAGCTTCTGCGACAATTCATTAATGACTGGCTCGTCGACTTCTGTACCCATAAGCGACCAAGTGCCGCAGCTTAAGTAAGCAAATGACTTTTCAAGTGCAGGTACTGCGACAACCGCTGAGCCCGTATCATGCTCCGCTGCTGCATAAACAGGAACGGACTCTATGCCAAGCTCCTCGCAAAGGGAAGCTCGCAAGCTGCCAACCTTCGCCCCTGGCTGTACAACCTCACCAAACAGTTCCGGCGAAATGCCAATCGAGCGAATCAGTTCCTCGTCCCAGCTGCCTGCAACAGGGTTATACAGCTGAGTTGTCGTTGCGTTGGAAAATTCATTATATTTCTCACCCGTCAAAAAATAACGGAGCAAATCCGGAATCATTAGAAAATGTTTGGCATCCCGCAGCAGCGGTGAATCTGCCTTCTTCAAAGCAGCCAGCTGGTAAATCGTATTAAACGGCAGAAACTGAATACCCGTCTTCGCAAATATCCCCGTTGCCGTCAATTCCTTTACTACCTGCTCCATTACGCCATCAGTATGATGATCGCGATAATGATAAGGATTGCCAAGCAGCTCCCCATTACTTCCAATCAAGCCAAAATCAACGGCCCAAGAATCAATCGCAAGGCTGTCCAGCGTAATATCGCGATGCTTAACTAGCAGCAGCGCTTGCTTTAACTCATGAAGCAGTCGCAAAATATCCCAGTGCAGTCGATCGCCGACCTGCACCGGATCATTGGAGAACCGGTGCAGCTCCTCTACCTCGATCTTGCCATTATTCAGCCTGCCAAGCAGCGCTCTTCCGCTGCTTGCTCCGAGATCGTAAGCAAGGATGGTCACCAGCTGGCACCGCCCTTGCCTCTCGCCAATATGTCTTTGCCATAGCTGCTGCTTAGGTATGCTTTCATTGGATCATGCGGCAAGCCCTGCTCTTCGCGAATCGTGTGCAAAAGCGGTGTAACATCGAATTCGAATGCGCGGCGCACAGCATCCTCAGCGCCAAGAACATCATTGCGTTCAGCAGCATCATTTACTTCATCATGGTTAATGAGYAGCGCCTTTGCCAGCTGGGTTTGCACATTCAGGACGGAGCGGAGCATGGCAGGGATTTTTTGCTCGATATTATGCGACTGGTCAATCATATAAGTAATGCTCTCTGCATTGCCGCGAACAGCAGCATCCGCATCGCCTGCAGCACTCAAGATTTGATAGAAAATCAAGAACAGCTCATAAGGATTCACAGAACCTACAATGAGATCATCATCCGCATATTTGCGGCTGTTGAAGTGGAAACCTCCCAAACGTTTCTCGTCCAGCAAATAAGCAACGATATGCTCGATGTTTGCGCCTGGCAGATGGTGGCCAGTATCAACAAGCACTTCCGCTTGCGGCCCTAGCTTTTGCGCCAAGTTGTAAGCCATGCCCCAGTCGGCAAGATCCGTATGGTAGAACGCCGGCTCGAAACATTTGTATTCAATGAGCATACGCATGTCCGGAGTCATTGCACTATACATTTCGGCCAAAGCTTCCTGCATCCAAGCTTTACGCTTGCGGATATGTCCTTGACCTGGATAGTTTGTACCGTCGGCGAACCATAAGCTAAATTCACGCGAGCCCGTTTCCTTGGCAATATCCACGCATTCAAGCAAGTGATCAGTCGCTTTCCGGCGCACTGCAGCATCGGAATTCGTTACGCTTCCAAGCATATAGTCTTCATCTTGGAATAGATTCGGATTTACCGCTCCAATCGAGAGTCCAAGATCTTCCGCATGACTTCTAAGCTTGCCGTAATCCTCTACCTTATCCCAAGGAATATGGATAGCGATAGACGGAGCGATTCCTGTCAAACGATGCACCTGTGCAGCATCCTCAAATTTCTCAAACGGATTGCGAGGCACGCCTTCCTTCTGAAATACCTTAAAACGAGTACCGGAATCACCATAGCCCCATGAAGGTGTTTCGATTTTGAGCGCTTTCAATTTTGCTTTTACCTCTTCAATGTTAATGCCTCTTTCTTTCTGCTGCTCCTCAAAAAACGTATAAGCGCGATCAGTCATTATGGAACACCCTCTCATTTATATTTTCAACCTATTTGATTGGAAAAGCCATCGTAGACATCAACGTATTCTCTGCCTGCGTCGAATCTAATCTGCTGTATTGTACAATGATTGGAATATTGCTCAGCACCTCAATGGCGTAAGGAACGCCGATTGGAATCGACGCCCCTTCCTTCATTAATGTGCTGGTGCGTATATGGTTTGTTCGTCTGCCAGGAACAACAACTTGAATATCTTCCATCGGCTCGCGATCCTCAAAATAAATCGTAATATGAATAATGGCTTCTTCGGTGGAGCAATTCAACACGCATATCGATTCATGGCTGGTAAGCGTTCCCGTGCTGTCTGGCGGTATATAACCATCCGGTATATACCAAGATTTCTCGCCTCTCCCTTGGATCATATCGCCTAACCTCCTAACGGGTGAATGCAGCGGGTACGCCGCCGTCAATAGTTAACATACAGCCTGTCGTTTTATCTGCTTTGGAGGAGGCAAAAAATGCAATGCCCTCTGCGATGTCGCGCGGATAAATGTTGACGAGCAGCGTCGTGCGCTTGCGGTAGTATTCTTCCAGCTGATCTGGCTCAATGCCATAAGCCGCTGCACGTTCATTGCGCCAGCTGCCGTTCCAAATCGCCGACCCCTGCAAAATCGCATCCGGCAAAATCGTATTTACACGAATGCCGAATTCGCCGCCCTCAGCTGCGATGCAGCGTGCCAAATGAGCTTCAAGCGCCTTGGCTGAGCTATAAGCTGATGCATTTTTACCCGCGTACACAGAGTTTTTCGATCCGATGAACACCATGTTGCCGCCAATGCATTGCTGCTTCATTAATTTAAACGCTTCGCGAGCGACCAGGAAATAACCTGTTCCAAGCACATTCATATTCAAATTCCATTCCTTAAGCGATGTCTCATCGAATGGGCTTGAAGTCGCAAGACCAGCGTTGTTTACGATAATGTCCACGCCGCCGTAAGCAAGTGCTGTCTCTGCATAAGCAGTTTTGACCTGCTCTTCGCTCGTTACATCCATTTTCACTGCTGTTGCTCGGCATTCGCCAAATTTCTCGTTAATCTCTGAGGCAACCTTTTGCGCGCCTTCAAGATTAAGATCTGCAAGCACAACATGCGCACCCTCTGATACTAAACGGCGTGCTGTTTCACTTCCGATACCGCCAGCGCCGCCTGTAATGAAAGCAACCTTGCGTGAAAATTCCGTTTCAGCTGGAGCAAGAGACAATTTGTATAGCTCTAATGGCCAGTATTCCACGTTGTACGACTCGTTCTCGCTAAGCGATACGAAATCACCTAATGCTGTTGCGCCGCGCATCACGGCAATCGCACGGTGGTATAGCGCTCCGCTCACTTGTGCCATCGCCCAGCTCTTGCCGGTGTTGATCATACCGATACCCGGAATTAGAATTACGCGAGGCGCTGCTTCAAACATGACGTCGCCTTCATTTTTGTTGCGTTCAAAATAAGCTTTATATTGCTCTTTGTATGCAGCGATTCCTTCTGATAGTTTCGCCTTCAAACCATCGATATCCTCTGCATTTGGCTTCCAGTCAATAAACAATGGAACAACCTTCGTATGCACCAAATGATCCGGGCATGCAGCGCCGACCTGCGATAATGTTGGAGAATTATTCCCGCTTACGAATGCAAGCACATCCGCTTCATCGTCAAATGTCAAAATCATCTTCTTCGCATCGCTCACTGCGCCGCGAATTGTAGGCATAACCTGTGCAGCTACGCTTTTGCGAACATCGGCTTCGAGCACCTCGTATTTCACGCCGCCAAACAACGAAGCCTCGTCAAAACGAGATTCAATGAATGCCTCTGCCTCGGAAATGATTTTGATCGTTTGTGCGTAACATTCCTCGCTTGTCTCGCCCCAAGTAACAAGGCCGTGCTTTTCCATCAGCACTAGCTCGGCATTTGGATTGGCAAGAACACCATCGGCAATCATTTTGGAGAGATTGAAGCCTGGACGTACATAAGGAACCCAGACGAAACGGTCGCCGAAAATTTCCTTCGCAAGCGCTTTGCCGTTATCCGCACAGCACAAGCTAATAATAGAATCGGGATGTGTATGATCCACATGTTTGAATGGAAGAAAAGCATGCAATAGCGTTTCAATTGACGCACGCGGGTGCTTCGAATCGATCATGCAGTTGACAAGGTAAGCAACCATCTCTTCGTCCGGCATTTCAGCACGTTCAAATAATGGACGGATATCATCCATCCGCAGTCCAGTAAAATTGCCTGCTTTCATAGAAGCAAGATCCGAACCGCTGCCCTTCACATACATCACTTCAACGTCGCGACCGCGGAAATCTTTTACGATTGTTTTGCTAGACGTATTGCCGCCGCCGTAATTGCAAACTCTGCGATCTGCACCAATGATGTTGGAGCGATATACGAGCTCAGCCAATCCGCCTTCCAACTGCGATGCTTTTTCGTTTTCCCACAAACTTTGTACCATGGATATACCTCCGAATGATGTTTTGTATTTGTTTGAATCGATCATATCACATTTGTTTCTGTTTGAATACGATTATTTCAAACACAAACAAAAATGTATATTTGTCGTTTTCTTTTTATTTTTTTGACTAAACAAGCTATTCCCACAGTTACGGGCAGCAAGCATGTACTTAGTGGACAAACAAAAAAAGATGCCCCTCAAGGTTGTAAAAAACCTAAAGGGGCATCTCTTCATTATATACACTACGCAGCATGCCTTACTGGCAGCGCAGCGTCACTTCAATATCTTGGTTATAATTCCCGAATCCTTTGCCAAACAGCGTAACGCCGCCGCAATTTCTCGTCGTTGTGCTGGATGAGATGCGGAATAAAATTTCTTTGTCATAAGCGAGCATTAGCTCGCCAATCGTAACATCAGATACTTTTATCCCGTCAATGTAAGATCCTTGCTGATTGACGCGAATCGTTTTCATAAATCCATACTGAATATTTTTATGCCACCACTCGGGAGTATACAACCCTCGTGAGCTTCCAAAATCGCCTGGATACGTCCACGTTCCAACACCGACACCGTTAATCGTAAAAGCAATATCCGATGGCAGGTGGTTGACGCTGCAAGGCGTGTCCGAACAGATCTCCATCGCAATTTCGAGCGACTCTGGCATTTCGTTATTCACCATATAATTAGGTATACGGTATTCCACAAATCCTGAACCGAACCATAAGACTTTGGCATGGACATGCTCTGGATCGGCAAAATAACGTGGATCATCGCACATCCCGATCATTTGAGTATCGGATGCCAGTCCACAGGTTGGTTTAATTTGGTACGATGAATAATGTCCCACGGGAAGTGAAACCGAGTAACGCTTCGTTTCGTCCGTGACGGGTTCACTCTTAAAAACCAACATCGCCTGCGACAGCTGGAGATGGCATATCTTTTGCATGCCGCGCTTGCCCGCCACGCTTTCGCTGCGAACAATGCCGGCTTCCTCCAGCATATGAATATGTCTTGTAACGATAGGAGACTTTATATCTAGCGCCTCGGATAAGCTTTTTATATTCATAGGCTGCACGCCTAGCAATTCAATCATTTTGACCCGTGTGTGTGATGAGAAGCATTCAAGAAACTTCATATTGCGGCTGCTCACTTCAATTTCCATTGCTGCTTCCCCTGTCTCTAGCTAATTTCAAATCATTATATAACTAAAAAGTTATCCTTTCAACACTTCCCTGCTCCACCTTGACTTATGGAGTAGAATTCACTAAAATAAACGGCGTATACATAACTCAAAAGATATTTAGTTACCTTTTTAGTTATCTAAATAGTTTTAGGAGGAATTAAGATGAACTCATTTCAATTCGTTAATCCAACTCATATTGTGTTTGGTGAAGGTACAGCCAAGCAAGTAGGCCAATTAACCTCCAAATACGGCAAAACGGTCCTGCTCGTTTACGGATCAGGCAGCGTCAAAAAAACAGGCTTGTACGATCAAACCGTAAGCCTTCTTCAAGAAGCTGGCATCAAAGTGCACGAGCTTCCTAATATTGAACCAAACCCGCGTTTAACTACCGTCAAAAAAGGGATCGACATTTGCCGCGCGGAAGGCGTTGATTTCATTCTAGCCGTTGGCGGAGGCAGCGTTATTGATGCAGCCAAAGCTATCGCTGCAGGTGTTCCTTATGAAGGCGATGTATGGGATTTCTTTACAGGCAAAGCTGTTATTCAAAAAGCGCTTCCGCTTGGTACGATTTTGACACTGGCTGCAACAGGTTCGGAAATGAACGGCTCTTCGGTCGTTACGAACTGGGAAGAAAACTTAAAGCGTGCTTTTGGCAGCTCGCATACGTATCCGGCGTTCTCGATTCTCGATCCTACGCTTACGTACACGGTTCCTCGCAACCATACCGTTAACGGCGCTGTGGACATCATGTCACATGTGTTCGAGCAATATTTCAGCTTAACGCCAAATACTCCGCTGCAGGAGCGCTTCTGCGAGTCCATTTTGCAAACGGTAATTGAGAATGTTGAGCTAGCTCTTGCAAACCCTGAGGATGCGGCTGCTCGCGCGAACCTTATGTGGTGTGGTACGATGGCTTTGAATGGCGGTCTTATCAGCGTTGGCATGAGCAATGACTGGGCTTCGCACGGCATTGAGCATGAAGTGAGCGCCATTTACGATATTCCGCACGGCGCAGGCTTGGCTGTTATTTTCCCGAACTGGATGAAGTACGTTTATGAAGAGCGGGTGGATCGTTTCGTTCAATATGCAACTCGTGTATGGAATGTGAATCCAGAAGGAAAATCAGACAACGAAATCGCTCTTGAAGGCATTCAAGCCACTCGTGATTTCTTCACGAAAATTGGTGCTGAGTCACGTCTTGCCGACTTCGAGATCGGAAGCGACAAACTGGATCGCATGGCTGAGGAAGCTGTACGTTATGGCACGATTGGTTCATTCAAGCGTTTGGAAAAACAAGATGTTAAAGCTATTTTGGAATTATCACTTTAACTGGAGGTTACGATAAATGACTCATGCCCTAACAGCACATACCACATTAAGTAACGGTGTAAAAATGCCTTGGCTTGGTCTTGGCGTATGGAAAGTGAAAGATGATGGCGAAGCGGAAAGAACGGTCGCCTCTGCGATTGAAGCTGGTTATAGAAGCATCGATACAGCAGCAGCTTACAATAATGAAGAGGGTGTTGGCGCTGGTATTCGCAACAGCGGGATCGCGCGCGACGAAATTTTTGTAACGACAAAAATTTGGAATGCTCATCAAGGCTACGATTCCACGCTGACTGCCTTTGAAGACAGCAGACGGAAACTTGGCATTGAAGTTGTTGATCTATTGCTCATCCACTGGCCTGTAAAGGATAAGTACTTGGAAACTTGGCGCGCGCTTGAAAAGCTTTACCGTGACGGTTATGTACGTGCAATTGGCGTGAGCAACTTCCAAATCCATCATCTACAGGATGTCATTACAGCAGGTGAATTTGTTCCTATGGTCAATCAAGTGGAATACCACCCGCTTCTTACACAAACGGAGCTTCACGCTTTTGCCAAGAGCCGCAGCATTCAGCTAATGGCTTGGAGCCCGCTTATGCAAGGAAACCTGGATCAAAGCGTGCTCGCTGATATTGCTGCCAAATACGGCAAATCGCCTGCTCAAGTGGTGCTTCGTTGGGATCTGCAAAACGAGGTCGTTACGATACCAAAATCGATTACTCCGGCACGCATTAAAGAAAATGGAGATATTTTCGATTTCACGCTAACGTCTGAGGAAATGGCTCAAATCAGCGCGCTTAACCAAGATCACCGTTTTGGCCCAGATCCAGATAATTTCAACTTCTAAATTAAATCACTCCAAAATAATAACGGCTCCATCCTTGTTTCAAAGGATGGAGCCGTTTTTTGCTTAAATGGAATTATACACGCTTAGTAACGTATATCTGTTTGGCCTAACGAGATGGGCTTTCTGCAAACTTGCCGTGAGCAGCTCCGTATCGACCCCGAGCTCCTCCGTCGTTGTCGGACCGCCAACCTGCTTTAGCCACGCTCTAATTTGGGCTTCATCCGGAAGTGCGGCAATGGACTCCCGTACCTTCTCAGGATTAGCTGTAAAAGCTAGACCTTCTTCTTCAGCAGCAAGCTGGTGATATAGCTTGGAAATTTCCGCGCAGGCTACGCCAACCTTTGCACCGTGCAGCAGCTGCCTTTTGCCAAGGCGAATATATTCCATTTCCCAGAAATGCGACAAATGATGCTCTGATCCGGACGCCGAATGCGATTGACCGAATAAGAGCATGGCAAGGCCGGACTCAATAAGCGCTTCAATAAGTATGCGAATGCCTTGCTGGTCCCGGGTAGCAATTAAAGAAGCATTCTCTACACATTTGTTAAGTGCAATACGCGTAATTTCAGCAACCTCTTCTGAATAGGGCTCACCGCCTTCAGCTGCGCCAAAGCTCCAATCAAATAACGATGTATATTTTCCCAGCATATCGCCAAAACCAGCAGCTACCATGACTGCTGGCGCCGCTGCGAGGATTTCCAAATCAGCAAATATCGCATCGGGGCCAATGGCCGCGATCGTCTTCTTCTCGCCGCGAATTATAATCGGCGCTCCTTTGGAATTGAAGCCGTCAACAGATGGCGCAGTCGGAACAGATACAAAGGGAATGCCCGCTGTATAAGCGGCATAACGAGAAATATCATGTATCGTTCCCGAGCCTGCTGCAATGACTACCTGTGCTTTGCGCAGTTGAATGTCCAATAAGAGCTGCACGATCGATGCTTCATCCGCAATGACATCGCCTTGACGGTCCGCCTTTATGATCGTCACATGAACAGAAACACCTTGCGCTGCAATGGCTTCCTCAAGTTGTTTCCCAGCAATGCTGTATGTAATCGCATCCGCAGCAATAACAACCTGACTATACTGCTTTTCCTTTATATATGGAGCTACCGCTTGAAGGGCACCCGCTTCGACAAGCAAAGGGTTTATTTCAATCGCTCGCAACGTTTCTTCATCAAAGCCTGCTGCTAGCTTTTGCACTCTATCAATAAGGTTTGACATGGGCTATGCCTCATTTCGTAGTGTAATATTTTTATTCTGCTCTTGATGGCATACCTTGTCAACTTTAACAGTCTCTCCTTCTATTAATATTCACGGCTTGCTAGCGCCATTTTGGCAGATTCCTGCGTAAAAACGCCTTCCGCAGTAATAATCTTCATCGGAAGCTCTTTGCCCTCTGACAAATCCTTAACAGCCTTCATGAGCTGAGGACCAAGCAGCGCGTTGCATTCAACTGCAAAGTTAAGCTTTCCGATACTTAAAGCTTTTAGAGCTGACTTTGTTGCATCAACAGAGATGATCGTAATGTCCTTACCCGGCCGCAAGCCAAAATCCTCAATGGCCTCAATAGCGCCTAAAGCCATATCATCATTATGGGAATAAACGACGTTTATCGCAGAGCCATGCCTTTTCAGCGCCGCCGCCATCAGCTCTTTGCCCTTCTTCTTCGTAAAGTCGCCTTGCAATGATTCAAGCAAGGTGAAGTTTTTATCGGTTTGGATAACCTCCTTGAACCCTTGCATACGCCCAACAGCTGGCGCAGAGTGCGCTGTTCCTTGCAGCTCGACGAATTGATAGCTTCGTCCTTCCTCTCCCTCTTGAATCAACCATCTTGCCGCCCTTCTGCCCTCCTCGCGAAAATCTGAACCGATGTAAGCTGTCCACAGCGTATCATCGCTTACGTTCACTTCACGATCAGACAGTATGACTGGAATTCCTGCCTCCTTCGCCTCCTTCAATACTTCTTCCCAGCCGGTCTCCGTCTTCGGTGAGAAGGCGATCACATCCACCTTTTTGTTTATAAACTGCCGAATCAGTTCAATTTGTTTATCCTGCGACTGCTCCGCATTCTCATAGAGCAGCTCCACGCCTGCTTCCTTTGCCGCATTAATCACCGACTTTGTATTTGCGATTCGCCAGCCGCTTTCCGTACCTACCTGTGCAAACCCTAATACAATCGGAGATTGTGCCTCTTGGAGCGTTGGCGCTGGTGAATGCGTAACGCGCGGCTCACCCTTCCCCTCCAGTTGATTCGTTATTTTCTGACTGCGCAAAATAACCTTTTTGGGAATTCCCTTTTCTTTATTCAATATATCGACCGCATAACGAATCGCTTCCTTGCCGCCAGGGGGGCTTGTAAAAGTGCCTGTCAGCTTGTTCTCCGAGACGAGCTGCAGGCTGCCGTTTTCAGAATTGACGCCATCGATGCCAATAATATTAATATCATTCCTATCAAGCTTCTGTACTGCACGATATGCGCCTAACGCCATGGCTTCATTATGGGCAAAGATTAAGTCAACCTCGGGTTGATCCTTTAACCAATCCGTTAGCAGATCCTCCGCTCGATCGCGCTGCCAATCCGCATTCATCGTCTGCACGATGCTAAGCTTGGAATTATGAATCGCTTCTCGAAATCCATTGCTGCGTTCTTCAACGGTCGGTGAACCGGCCAGCCCTTGCATTTCAATAATTTTACCGCCCGACTCACCCAGCGTTTCCATTGCAAATTCGCCAGCTTTTCTGCCGATCATTTCATCGTCCGTACCGACATAAAGCGTATAATCATACCCTGTCACGCCTCTTCCGAGCACGATAACAGGAATATTCTCGTAAACGGAGCTTACCGTTTGTGTGAGAGCTACTGGATCATCAAGCGATATGATGAGCAGATCGACGCCATATCCAACCAGCTTCTTCACATCCTTCGCCTGCTGCTCGCTGCTTTGCGCGGCATCGGTGAAGATGACCCGCATATCCGAGTGCCTGCTGACCTCCTGCTGAATTTCCTCATTCATGGCCACGCGCCAAGGCTCGCTCAAATTGGGCTGGGACACCCCGATCAAATAATTGTATCCGCTGTCATTTTTCACTATCTTCTCGTTCATTACGCATGCCCGCGTCCATACTACCAAAGCCACAAAAATCAAGCAAAGGATAAGAAAACCTGCTGCCTTTCTTCCAATCATGAACGTATCCCTTTCTTATAGACCATCGGCGAGGTTCCAGTCACCTTCTTAAAGGCGCTGCTGAAATAATGCTGGCTGCTATACCCTACCTTCTCCGCAATTTCATACACTTTGAACAAGGGATCGCTCATCAATTGAATCGCTTTCCGAATTCGAACCTCCGTCAAATAATCGATAAATGAAAGGCCAAGCTCCCGCTTCAGCTGCTTGCTTAAATAAGTAGGACTCACCTGCACACCTTCAGCGACATCGCCAAGCGTCAGCGAAGGCATGTAGAAATTACGATCAATAAATTTTTTCGTCAAAATAACGATCGGAGACAAGCTGCCTTTGCTGCCAAGCTCTCTTGACAACGTACGGTACAGCTTCGGAAACTCTTCGATACTCTCCACTGCCTGCTGCTCAAAAATAATCGTTTTTTCAAGAAGCGCTTCCATTTTATCTTGAATTTTCTGTCCTAACTTGAGCCATTCGTTATAGCTTTCTATACAGCCCATGACGATGATTTGGCCTTTCTTATCGTTAAGCACAACATGATTGCCTGCTCCATTGCCAGCAAGCAGGTCCTCTGTAATGTTTTTCAAAGCAAACTCCAGAAGGTCGCGGTCCCACACGCGCATCGCCTTGCCGGATTCCACGTTTTGAATCACCTTAAAGGCGATCATGCCGACAGCATCTACCCAGCCCAGTCTTAGGAAGGCGGTCTGATTATGAATTTCCTCAGGCGCAATAATGCCTTCCAGCCATTTCAACAAAAACGTATCCCGAATCGCGACGGAATTGGTTTTGAGCTGCTGATCCATCCATTCCAGCTTTTGCTCCTTGTCTCGTTTCTGCTCAAGCTCGCTTATTGCTTTGCGTACAACAGTCTCCAGCTTGCTTTTCATTACAGGCTTGAGCATATATTCAAATACATGCAGCTTTACGGCCTGCTGTGCGTAACGAAACTCATCATGTCCTGAAATAACAATGACAATGCTGCGTTCCAGCGTTTGCCTCAGCCGCTCAATGAACTCCAGCCCGTCAACAAATGGCATGCAAATATCAACAAACAAAATATCAGGCTTACGCTCTTCCGCAAGCTCAAGCGCTTGCAAGCCGTTCTCGGCTTCGCCTACCAGTTCTATGCCAAGCTCCTCCCAAGGAAGCACCTTGGCTAATCCTCTGCGAATCTTCGGCTCATCATCCGCAATAAGCAGCTTCCACATCTCCATACCCCCAGCCATTTCAAGTTATCCAACCATTAACGGTAGTTTTACCACGATTTTGGAGCCTTGTCCCCGCTCGCTCTCAATGGTAAGACCATAACCAGAGCCATATGACAGCTTGATTCGTTCATTCACATTGTACAATCCATAACCTCGATCCTCACCGCTTTGCCGGATAGCATGAAACGATTCATTCATCAGAATCAGCCGCTCCGCTTCAAACCCAACGCCGTCATCTTCAACGACGAGAACCAGCTTATTGTCTTCTGTAAAGCCATGTATACGAATCGTGCCTTTAGCCAGCTTTTCTTTGATGCCATGATAAATCGCGTTCTCGACGAGCGGCTGCAAAATGATTTTGAGCACGCTTAGCGTCTGCAGCTCCTGCGGAATGTCGATCTCGAAGGATAACTTATCCTCATATCTGGCCATTTGAATAATCAAATAGCTCTCCACATGCTGAATCTCGTCGCTAAGCGGAATAACCTCTCGTCCTTTGCTAAGGCTGATTCGGAAGAGATGAGTTAAGGCAACAACGATATCGACGATATCATCGGCATCCCGGTCCTGTGCCATCCACTGAATCGTATCCAGCGTGTTATAGAGGAAATGGGGTTTAATTTGCGCTTGCAATATTTTCAGCTCGGCCTCGCGTTTCTCCCTTTGCTCCAAATAAACGAGATGAATCAAATTATCAATTTCCTGCACCATATGGTTAAAGCTATTGCCCAGCTGTCCGATCTCATCTTTCGTTTTACTAGGAAAGCGCAGATGAAGCTCGCCTTCTTCTACCTTCTTCATTAAACTGCGCAGCTTCCCAACAGGACGAACGATCGCATTCGTGAAATACCACGATGCCATAAAGGCCAGCAGCAGCGTGACCAGCGCAATAATAACAGTATAAAATTGAATGTCCGCAACGACTTGAAGCGACTCCTTAAGCGGAAACACGCCGACGATTCGCCAATCAAACTCTGGAAAGGTATTATAGATCATCTGGTATTCAAGCTCATTGACTTGGCGAATGACTTTGCCAGAGCGCCCCTCCATCCAATCGCCCGAAATGCGGTACACAATCGGATTGACTGGCGAATACACGACACCGCCATTCTCATCCATAATAAAAATAAAGCCGCTTTTCCCTAGCGATACCGATTCTACGATCGCCTGAATAATGTCTAATTTCATATCGATCAAAATAACGCCAAGCACTTGGCCGGTCAACGGGTCCTTTACGGCCCGCACGAATGACAGCACCTGATCGGCGCTTAAATTTTGCTCTGCTCTAATATTTCTCCCAATCGGATGGCTGAACAAATGAATATGCTCCGGCTGAAGAGCTGCCTTCTTATACCACTGCTCTTCCGTCATAAAATCTCTCGTAATCGGCTCTAAGCCGCTGCTTGCGAATTGGTTGTTGCGGCTCACAATCATTGCTCCCGCAATTTCTACATGCTTCTCTATATAGACCCTCTGAAGTTTCCTCACCTTAGAATCCAGCAGCTTCAGCTGCCCTGATTCGTTATTCGACCTTCTCATAAATTCGATGACCGACGCGTCCTGCGACAAATAATAAATAATGTTATCCATTTCTTTTATGTATACTTCAATGTGGTTTTTTACCTGATCCATCATTTGCACCGTATGTGCGTTCGTTTCCTCTTCAATAGCATTTTTGTATAAGGTGCTGCCCAGAATGCTGAGCGCAGCGATTGAAAATAAAATAATGATGACGAAATAAAATAAAAGCTTGAAACGGATACTACGATTCGCAAATAAACCGCTTAGCATAAACATTCAATCCGTCCTCATCAAATAGTGATCATTTCCTTTGAAATGCGAAAAACGAAACTGCATAAGAGATTTTCCTCTTCTGCAGTCTCGTAATTTACCTATCTTCAATTGCCATAACGATTAATATTTGCGATTTGGCAGCGCATCGATTGCTTTTTGGCCGAAATAAACGTCCTCATCCGATTTAATCCATTTTTCGAGAGTGGTGCCAGCTTTGTAATCGAGAATCGCTTGCTTCAGCTGTGGTCCCAGCAATGGATTACATTCTACAGTTACATTCATTTTACCTTCTGCAATCGCTTCAAAAGCTGCTTTAATGCCGTCAACGCCTATAATTTTAATATCTGTACCTGGCTTCAAGCCCGCTTCTTCAATCGCTTGAATCGCGCCTAGCGCCATATCGTCATTATGTGCGTAGACAACTTGGATGTTTTTATCCTTTTTCAAATAAGCTTCCATGACCTCTTTGCCTTTGGCGCGAGTGAAATCGCCTGTTTGGGAATAAACGATTTTGTAGCCGGCTTCGCCAGCAATCGCATCCTCGAATCCTTTTTTACGGTCATTCGCTGCGCTTGCACCTACTGTGCCTTCCAATTGAACGATGTTGACCTGAGCGCCAGCGCCAAACTCATCGATCATCCATTTCGCTGCGTTTTGACCCTCGAGAATAAAGTCGGAACCGATAAACGATACATACAAGTCCTCATTGCCTTTTGTAATGCCGCGGTCTAGCAAAAACACTGGAATATTCGCATCTTTAGCTTCCTTCAATACCGTTTCCCAGCCTGATTCTACGACTGGCGCAAGTCCAATGGCATCTACTTTTTGGGCGATAAACGTACGGATCGCTTTAATTTGGTTTTCTTGCTTTTGCTGTGCGTCAGAGAATTTAAGCTCGAAGTTCGGATCTTCGCTAAATGTTGCTTTAACCGAATCGGTCTCAGCATCACGCCAGCCGCTTTCCGCACCGATTTGCGCGAATCCTACAACCAGCTTCTTGTTCGCTTCCGGTGGTGCTTCCGTTGCCGCATTCTCTGTTGGCTTGTTTGTTGCATTTCCGCTTGCTGGTTTGTTGCCCCCATTATTGCTGTTGTTGCCACAACCGGCAATCAAGCCTACCAGCATAATCGCAGCTAGCATCGTGACGATAAACGGTTTCTTTCTGTTCATTCTTATTTCCTCCCTATCGAACTTGTATTGGCTACACTCTCAATATACAAATGTTGCAAATGTTCTGTATTTACAAATTAACGACTTTATTTTCAAATTTCGGTTTATTTTTGGAAGCTGGCAAAGCGTTTTTTTCTTTTCTCATCACAATAATTCGTTGAAAAGCCATGAAAAGAAACAATAAAAATCCAATAGTAATCTTCGTCCACCAAGAGCTGAGCGTCCCTTGAAACATAATGATCGTTTGTATAATGCCTGTACAAAGCACGCCGAGCGTTGGCCCGATCAAATAACCAAATCCGCCAGTGAGCAAAATACCGCCAATAACGCACGACGCAATGGCATCCATTTCCATACCCATCAAATGCAGCGAATAGCCCGACAGCATATAGAGTGTAAACACGATGCCCCCAATTGCAGAGAACAAACCGCTTAAGGTATATACAAGAATCGTCGTTCGAGCAACAGGCAGCCCCATCAAAACAGCGGACTTTTCACTGCCGCCAATCGCATACACCGCCCTGCCAAAGGAGGAATACCGCCCAATCAGGAGAGCAGCGATAACAACGGCAATCGCAATGACGACACTAATCGTTATAAAATGATCGCCCCACAAATAAATTTTGTATTGGGAGAGCTTCACATAAACCGAATTGCTAATAACGATACTCTCCGTGCTGATGAGGAAGCTAATCCCTCTAGCGAGGAACATTCCCGCCAGCGTGACAATCCAAGGATGCAGCTGAAAGCGCTGAATTAAATACCCTTGCCCTGCCCCAAACAGCGTACCAATGACGAGAGCAACGATCGTTACAACAAGCGCGTTTGCCCCATGCTGGAAGAGTGACGCCGACACCATGCTGATCAGCGCAACGACCGAAGCTACGGATAAATCGATGCCGCCTTTAATAATGACGAATGCCATGCCTGTAGCCACAATAATGAGATAGGCGTTGTCTATAAATAGATTCAAAAATACTTGCATGGAGAAAAAGCCCTTGTAAAGCGCAGCACCTGATCCATACAAAATAAACAAAAGAAGCAGCGTAGCCAATACAATAATATTGTTATGGCTAATTTTCAGAGAAATCAGCTTCATTATGCCGCCACCTTCTTTTTCACCAATTTGAATGACTGCCGGAATAAGTCGGATTGAATCAAGCAGACGATAATAACAACAACCGCTTTAACGAGCAAAATGCTGGAAGGCTCGACACCCAAAGAATAAATCGTCGTCGTTAAGCTTTGGATGAACAAGGCTCCGAAGATCGTTCCACCAAGGTAGAAGCGTCCGCCACGCATCGAGGTTCCGCCAATTACGACAGCTAAAATAGCATCCAGCTCTATCCACAGTCCAGCATTGTTCGCATCGGCACTTGCTACGTTTGCGCTAATAATAATGCCAGCAATACCTGCGCAAATGCCCGTAATCGTATAAGCGGTCATGAAGATTACTTTAGGACGTATACCCGCATAGCTGCTCGCTGTCTTATTGCCGCCGGCAGCCTCTAGAAAAAGTCCGAAAGCGGTACGCGTTTTGAATAGATATACGAGTAAAAATACAGCCATCGCAATGAACAGCGGAAATGGCAGCCCTAGCAAATGCCCTTTTCCAATAAACTGATACGCCTTATCGTTAGTCGTAAGCACTTGCCCGCTCGTAATTAGTTGAGCGATTCCTCGGCCAATCGTCAGCAAAATTAAGGTAGCCACCATCGGCTGAATGCCAATCATCGCAACGAGCATCCCATTCCATAAGCCGCATAATAATCCTGCAAATACCCCCGCTAGAATGACAAGCCAAAGTGGATAACCATCGAGCATAAATACCGCGATAGCCCCCGAAATAGCGAGAACTGATCCTACGGATATATCAATTCCCTCTTTAGCAATGACTAGAGTCATGCCAATAGCAATAATGATGAGCGGCGATCCATTTTTCAAAATATCAATTAAATTGCCGAATAAATGACCGTCCTTCCATTCCATTCGAAAAAAATCAGGGATGACGATCAAATTGAAAAGAAACAATACAGCGAGTGCCAGAATCGGCCAAATGATTTTCTGCTTGCTTAAACTACGCGCCAATCCCGTCAGACCCGCCATACATTTCCGCTCCCTTCGCAATCATTTCCATAATAATGTTCTCGCGCATGCTTGCGCCGGCGACCTCGCCGATCTTGATCCGATCGCGTAAAACGATAATCCGGTTGCAGCATTGAACAATTTCCTCAAGCTCCGCCGATATGATGAGGATCGAAATGCCTGTAGCCGCCAAATCAAGAATGAGCTTGCGGATTTCCATCTTGGAACCCACATCGATTCCGCGTGTCGGCTCATCCAGAATAAGCAGCTTCGGCTGCGTAGCAAGCCACCTCGCCAAAATAACCTTTTGCTGATTTCCGCCGCTTAGATTTTCAATCTTCTGCTCCGCGCTTGGCGTTTTAATCTTTAGCAAATCAATGTAATGATTGGCGATTTCCTTCTGCTTGCGCAGCGGTATGAATGAGAAGAGGCCTTTACGGGCTTGCAGCGCCAAGACGATATTTTCACGAATGGTAAGCTCTCCTATAATGCCTGCTACTTTGCGATCCTCTGGCGTGAATCCAAGCCCTTTCTGAATAGCTTTCTGCGGATACATCGAAGAAATAAGCTCGCCGTCAATGGTCAAGCTACCTTCATCCGCTTTGTCGATGCCAAAGATGAGCTTAGCAATTTCTGTTCGGCCAGAGCCAAGAAGTCCTGCAAGACCAAGCACCTCCCCTTTCCCGATCTGAAGATCGATAGGATTAATACTGCCTCGTTTGCCAAGCGAGCTGGCCTCCAAAAAGTTTTCGCCAGCCGTCCGCTCTACTGCCTTTTTCCCTGTTGCTTCTTCTACGCTCCATTCCCTGCCAATCATATGGGACACAAGCTCTGTTTTGGTCAGATCCTTCGTTAAGTATTCGCCGACGAGCAACCCATTGCGCAGCACCGTAATCCGGTCGGTTACTTCATATACCTGGTCTAGGAAATGAGTAACAAATACGATGCCCATGCCCTCTTGCTTTAGAATGCGCATAACTTTGAACAGCTGTTTAACCTCATTCGCATCAAGGCTTGACGTAGGCTCATCCAATATCAGAATACCGTTCGAAATATCAACAGCTCTCGCAATGGCTACCATTTGCTGAATAGCGACCGAATAATGCGATAAGGTTTGCTTAACATCAATCGCAAGGTCTAGACGCTCCAGCAGCCGCTCGCTGTCGTTGTACATTTTTTCCCAGTCTATTAATCCGCGTTTTCTTGGATGACGACCAATATAAATGTTCTCAGCCACGCTAAGATTTGGGCATAAATTGACCTCTTGATATACCGTACTTATGCCAAGCCGCTGTGCTTCCAGCGGAGATTTTGGAGCTATCGTCCTGCCAGCTAGCAACACCTCTCCAGCATCCCATTTGTGCACGCCGGTCGCTACTTTAATCAACGTCGATTTTCCTGCGCCGTTCTCTCCCATGAGCGCATGGATCTCGCCTTTCCTGAGACCAAAATCAACATTTGAAAGCGCCTTGACGCCAGGAAACGATTTGCTAATTCCTTTCATATGCAGCACATAATCGGTGCCCATGGTCCTTCACCTCTTTCCGTTTTCACCTCCAATTGTAGAAAAAACGACTATCGTTCGTATTTAGAAATATAGGTCTTTTTTTAATGAATTCGGACATTTATGCAAAATAAAAGAGCGACCCCGCAGCTGCATCAGCTAGGAGTCACTCTTTTGTTCACCTATGATTTATTTGCCTGCGGCTGCTTCCATAAAACCAGCAATTTGTACCTTTTGACCGGTTTTTGCACTCTCAAGTGAGGCCAGAACCATCGCCATACTATAAATATTGTCGCTGCAATCCGTTTCCGGCTTGCTGCCTGCCTCAAGCGAAGCGAACATATTGTCCAAACAGCCTTTATGATGCGTATTTTCCATTTCAGGAAGCTGGGATTCTACTCGTTTATAGTCACGTATGAATTTCCCACTCTGATCGCCGCTAACCACGATCTCGGCATATGGGTTGTTATCTCCTTCCCAAATCGCTGTACCATGCTCGCCAGTTACTCTCCAAGTAGCCTCCCATGTTGTGGACGCCCCCTCCGCGCACCAAGATCCGCGATAATTAAATACGGAGCCGTCGGACATCTCAAAGATACTGATCGCGTTGGCATTGCCTGCATACCAAGAGCCTGGAGGATTAAATTCATGACAATAGACAGAAACAGGATCAGCACCAATAATAAATCTCGCCTGATCGAAGGTATGAATCGCCATATCCAGCAGCAATGGGCTGTCCATCGCATCGCGGAACCCGCCAAAATGCGCGCCTAGAAAAAAGTCTGCGCCTACAAAACCTGGTTTGCCGATCGTGCCATCCTCAAGCAATTGCCGAAATGCACGAATGCGCGGGTCAAACCTGCGATTTTGCATTACGGCATGTGTTCTGTCCGACGTGGCAGCAATACGTACGATTGCATTGCAATCAGCCATCGATTCTGCAAGCGGCTTTTCTCCGAAGACATGGCAGCCCATCTCTAGAGCCGTCGTGCTGATTGTATAATGGCTTGCAGGAATGGTCACATCGAATACGATCGTAGCATCTGTCTCCGCGATCGCTTTTTTGATGTCGGTAAAAGTTGGACAATTAAGCCCCTTGCGTTCAGCCATCGCTTGCGCAAACTCTTCCTTAATATCAACAAGCCCGACAATTTCAGTGTCTTCCCGTTCTTTGGCGTAGTCTACCCAAGTGTTCGCCATGCCTCCGCAGCCGGCAATAACTACACGATGCTTAATCGACATTGTATTCTCTCCTTTTTTGAACTCTATTATTTTCTATACCGGATTAGGTACAAAATCGCCGCCGCGGCAGTTTTTCAAATAATTAAGCGCATGTACTTGTCCCGTCATTTCCAGCTCGTCCTTATAAACAGGATCATGCCAGCCCTCAATATCAATAGTGCCTTTATAATCGTTCTGTCTCAAAATCGTAATAATATCTTTCCAGTTGGTATCGCCAAAACCAGGTGTACGGTGCCATACAAACTGCTGTTTGCTGTGTACCCCGTGCTCCTTCACGATATCCCATGCAATTGTTGCATCTTTGCCATGCACATGGAACACCTTATTCGCCCATTTGCGCAGCTGCGGAATCGGATCGATTAAGCTGACCATTTGGTGGCAAGGCTCCCATTCCAATCCGATGTTGTCCAGCGGCACCGCATTAAACATAAGTTCCCAGGCTGCCGGGTTATGGGCAATATTCCAATCGCCTGTCGCCCAGGTTCCGCCCATATCGCAGTTTTCAAAAGCAATCCGTACACCTTTATCCGCTGCTCTGCGTGTGAGCTCCCCGAAAACTTCCTTGAATTTCGGAATGGACTCGTCAATCGGTTGATTCGTCAAGCGGCCTGTGAACCCAGATACAATATCAGCTCCAAACAGATGCGCATGATCAATCAGACGCTCCCAGCTCGCAAGCGTATCTGCGTTGTTTCCTTCTCCCGTTAGCGGGTTTCCGAAAACGCTTACAGCTGGAACCACAAAGTCATGTTCATCTGCGAGCGCTCTTACCCGTTTAGCCATCTCCACAAGATCTGTTTCACCAGTCGTTTGCCAGAAAGTTAAGTTGAACGATTCAAATCCGTGCTTTACGATTTGTGGAATGATCTGATCCGCATTCCCTCCGCCGACAAGCGTTCCAATTCTCAATTTGTTATTCATCCTTGTATATCACTCCAATATTGGCTTATAGTATTCTCAACAACTTCATTATAACTAGGAGTTTTGCATATTTCTCTATACAATCTTGCGCAATACTAGTCGAATCTTGTGTTGGAGGTGCTGTAGATGAGCTATCCGAAAGAGCTATGGGAAAATACGCGTCTAGAGCAAAAAGCGTATCCATTTCAGCTCTTCCAAAACCGTGCCTATAATGTAACGCCAAATGAATGTTTCCTTTATTTACACTGGCATGAGCATTTCGAGATTATCATCATGAGAGAAGGCAATGCTCTCTTCCATATCGACAGCCGTCCATTTGTCGTCAAGCCAGGAGAAGTGCTGCTCATCCCAGGCGGCGGGCTTCATGTCGGCTATGCACTGGGTTACGACAATATTTATTATGATTGTATCGTCTTCAACGCTTCCCTCTTCAATGATTGGGTGCATGATCCGCTGCATGCGCAGTTTGTTGCGCCTTACTTGGAGGGTAGGCTTCGTTATCCCGTAAAGCCGGCCGAGCAGGATGAGTCCTGTCTTCAGCATTACTCGCTGCTGGAAGAAGCAATTACCGAGCTGATTGCCAAACCGCCAGCCTATCAGCTTATCGTCAAATCAAAGCTGTATGCTCTATTTACGCTTCTTTCCCGTACTTTCATCGAGCGTCAGCTGGTAGGCATGCCGGCGGAACCATACTTTGTCAATCGCGACCGCTTCAAGCTGCTCATTCAGCGTATTGAATCTGATTTTCGCGAAAAAATGTCGATTGAGCAGGCCGCCAAGCAAGTCAGCCTCAATCCCTATCATTTTTGCAAGCTGTTCAAAAAGCTGACAGGACGCACCTTCGTCGAATATGTCAATGTCAATCGCATGAACGAAGCCGAGCGGCTGCTGCGCGAAAGCAATGATACGATTACTGAAATTGCAGCAAAGGTAGGCTGTGAGAATCCGAACTATTTTACGAAGCTATACAAGCAGTACAAAGGGATTACCCCCTCGCAGGCACGTAAGCTGCAATAGCGGCAGATGAGCGTACAGCAACCTTTTGGCCTTTCCCTGCGTCTTACTTACAACGATGATTAAAGGAGATAATTGGATGTTTATGCTTAAAACGAAATACTTCTCCGTCATATCCATGGTTATACTCATAACGGTCATTACAGCTGCCTGCAGCAGCGCCGGCAAACCATTAAATAATGATGAGAGCAGTTCTTCAATATCAGGTGGAAATACCGCAACGGACAAGCCTACCGAGGCACCACTCCCTACTGCGACTGAGGATATAACTACTGAAGCGCCGACAGCCACCACAGCTCCAACGGATGCTGTAGAGACGGCCACACCTGCACCAACTAAACAACCAGCAAAGACTGATGAACCTGCTGCGACTGCGAAACCAACGAAGAAACCTGCAGCCTCAGCTAAACCTATGCCAACCATAAAGCCGACCAAGAAACCAGCCTCTCCAGTACCGACTGAGAAGCCAAACACTGAGACACCAACCGAGAAGCCGATCATTAAACCAACGGTTACATCGAAGCCATCCACCCTGCCGATTGCTACGCCGTCTCCTACACCGAAGCCGACGACGAAACCAGATCCAGGCAATCCATCTGGTGCGGTCACCGTTGCTGATATCGCAGCCAAAATAAAAGCCGATGCAGGGCTTGGGTCGCTTTCGGAAGTTGAGGGCGAACGAATAAAAGACAGCTATGGCATAGACCCGGAAACGATGCTGATTGACGGCATTTTCTATCAACCGATGATAATGATTCAAGCTGGAGAGTTTTCCGTCGTTCAGCTCAAGTCAGAGAAAGACTTTTCCGACATTGAAGCTCTGTTCAAGAAACGTGCCGAGGCTGTGCAAAAAGTATTCGAAACCTATGTGCAAGATCAATACGAACAAGCTTTAAACTATCAAATCCTGCGCAACGGAGATTTTGTTCTTTTCTCTATCTCGCCTGACCAGAAAAAAACAGCTGAACTTTTCAATGCGTTTTTCAAGAAAAAATGATGATGGAGAAATAAGTATAAAATATAGCCTTAATAGAAAAATGGCGGTGCAGAAACAACTCCTGCACCGCCATTTTGTTGTAAAGCTCGATCTCACTTTGCTTATCTCCGAATAACCGGCTTTCGCTCTCCAAGCAGCGGGAATTCACCGATTCGCAGCTTCGCGCTGCCATATGGCACCAGCTCCAGCTCAGTCACCGGCTGACCCTCTGTATCCGGATTGAGAGGCGGAGTTCCCGCGTTGTTGCCTTCCATCCGCCATTCTGCAACAAGCTTGCCGCTTGCTTTCAAGCGGATTGGCGCAGCAGCCGCATCAAACGGCTGATAGGGAATCGCATCTTCGCTCACCATTACCTCAAAGCTGGTGTCCGCAAGCAGGCCATACTTCCATGGAGAACCCGGGTATATTTCCCAGTCATGAAACCGTTCACGCGGCCTAAGCAGCTGCCAGTTTTCCACCAGCGGCAGAGCGTAGACTAGAGGTCCACGTTCTACGCTTACTGCGTACAAATTGCGCGAAACGGTACGAACCTCCATAGGCAGCTTCAGCAGTAGCTTATCTCCGTCTTGCCATTCACGTTCAATTCGCGCGTAACCTTTTACTGGGTTTAAAACAATAGTTTCACCGTTCACAAGCAGGCTCGAATTGACGGACCATTCCGGCACACGCAGCGAAATAGCAAAAGTAGCGGAACGTTCAAGCACTAGCTCTATCGTCACTTCATCACGGAACGGATATTGTCCTCTTACTCGCACCTCAGCTGCAACGCCGTCTGCAACTGACGTCTGGACATGGCATGGAGCATACGATACCGCTGCCAAACCTCCGGCTGCATCCGTCATCCACAGATGAGAAGCAAACTTCGGCCATCCCTGATGCATATTTGATGTACAGCAGCCAAAATTAGGCTCTAAGCCAAATAGGTTGGCATCTGGCCCATTGCTCCAATTTCTAGGCGCTACATTGCAAACAATTTGATTCACCTGCTGATCATATTGATGCGCGCTCCAATCCTTGGAAATCGTAGCTGGCAGCGCGTTGAACGCCACCTTCTCCAAAATATCACCGAATCGCCCTTCGCCAAAAATCCGAGTAAGCTGCTCCATCGAATACATATACTCAACGACTGCGCAAAGCTCAACCCCTTGGCTCGGATGTGTACCCGACAGCCATTCGTCGCCGGAGAACATGCCATGCGCTTGCCCATGATGAGTCATTAAGCTGTCTATGCCGCGATGAACCGCATCACGCTGAACACTCTCACCATACAGCTCATATAAGATGCCTGGCATCTTGATACCCATCGCCACATTTACAACATGTGTTCGAAAATCCCATTGCTCTACTTTTCTCCAGAACGGGAAGTCATGGAAAATATCTGTCCAATCCAGTGTTTGACTGGCAACAATATCAGCCAGCTTGAGCAGCTCGGCATCTTCCGTCTTCTTATATAACCATAAAATACATAACAGCATTTCGGAGCCGCGCGACTTCGCCCAGCCGCGCAAAGGCTGCTCTTCGATAATCGAGCTTACATAACCGAAAAATTTGCTAAGGAATGGAACGATTCGTTCATCGCTCGTTGCCTCCTCATATTGCATCATCACCTTAAGCATAATCATGAAATGCCACCAGTCCTGCTTCTTATCCAGGTCATTATTAACCGTCGTAATATGTGCAGGCCCAAAAAAACCATTCTCCTGCTGGCTGGCGAGCGACCATTCTATCCAACGGTTCGCTTTCGCGATCAGCTTCTCATCGCCCAGTATATACGCAAGCGGCAGCAGCCCGTCCAAATAATAGGGACCGCGCTCCCAGCTTTCTCCTCCCCCTCCTATCCAACCATTGTTCGGGCCTACATCCGCCCAATGCTCCTCCAGATGACCCGTAAGTCCATCCGCTTGTATTCGAAGCTGATTATACAGCCAGCCTTCCGCCTTAATGCTGCCAAGCGGCAGCGCCCCAAATGCTTCATGTAATTGTCCCATGCTTCTGTACCACTCCTTCATGCCATGATGAATGCATACCGAATATACCATGTTGGACTTGCCCGATTGGATAGCTGATCTCAACCACTTTTTATCCAATCACAACATCTTTGTTTTATCGCATCTTTACTCAAACTGCAATCATCGCATATGATTATCCCGTAATGACTAAGCAAGGAGTGAAGCCTGAATGTTACAATTCATTTGTCCCCCCATGCCTCATTTCATTCATGGCGGCGAGGACACTTATCCTATACTTGGCAGACATGCTGATCGTTCAAACATTGGCGTATTCGATCTTATATACGTAACACGCGGTAGTTTATATATGGAGGAAGAAGGACAGGAGTTCAATATTTCGGCAGGCCATTATGCTATTTTTCGACCTGACCGTTCTCATCGAACGACTATGCCCTGCACCGAGGAAACCCATTTTTATTGGCTGCACTTTCAAACGGTCGGTGATTGGAGTGAATCACATGAACGGCTGCCTTTCTCCATTTCACAGGAGGGGCAGCCCTTTGCTCCGATCGAGTATTTCCCTTTCCAGCTTCCAAAGCAGAAGCGGCTGCTTGTCCCTCATGCCATTGAAGAGAAAATACGCGAGCTGCTGAAACTGCAGGAGCAGCCCTCTGCCCAATCGCGGTGGACCCAGCAGCAAATTTTTCACATCCTCCTCCAGCTGCTTCAGGATCAAAATCAATCGGCGGTGGATAGTCCTTATTTGCAAATTGCCGAAGCAACCGCTCTGTTCCTCCGGCGCAGCTATCAAGACCCGCTTAGTTATAAGAAAATGGCAGAGGAGCTGCATTTTCACCCCAATTATATTGCGATTTGTATGAAAAAAACATTTGGGTGCACTCCCCTTGAGTACGTCACGCGCCACCGTATTGAGCAAGCGAAGCGGCTGCTTATCCACACGAATGAACCTATCGGCAAAATAGCTGAAGAAACAGGCTTCGGCTCCTTTCCTTATTTTGTTCGCTGCTTCACGAAACACACGAGCACGAAACCAAAAGCCTTTCGAATGCTGTATCGCTCTAAATAATCAATAAAAAACCCTTGCAACTTCCATATTTTTCTTTATACTTAATTAAATTTACAATTTGGAGGTGCATGCTATGACTGTATTTCATACCGACAGATTAATACTCAGACCATTTGAGACTGGAGATGCCGAGGAATTACAGCAGCTAATAAACGATTTTGATGTTGCAAGCACCACTCTAAATATTCCTTATCCTTATCCAGAAGGCGGAGCTGCTGCCTTTATTGCCCGTCGCGCTGAGATTGATCAAGAAGGGACAAGCTACACATTTGCTCTGATCGATAAAGGAAACCATACGTTTATGGGAAGCATCGGCATGACAATAAATAATAATCATAAAAGAGCTGAGCTTGGTTATTGGTTAGGCAAACGGTACTGGAATCAGGGGTATGTTACGGAAGGCGTCAAACGAGTTTTACAGTTTGGGTTCGAGGAGCTTGCACTTAATAAAATTGTTGCAGCTGCCATGACAAAAAATCCTGCCTCATCAAGCGTTATGAAAAAAAATGGCATGCAATACGAAGGCACTTTCCGCCAGCATTTTCTAAAGTGGGATGTGTATGAGGACATCGCTTATTACAGTCTTTTGCGCGAGGAATATTTCAAATGATAGATTAGCAGGACATCAGGGAGAAACGGTTTCCCAGCAAAACTCCCTGATGCTCAAGCTTAGCTCATTACCTGAATTCACACTTAAACCTTCTTGCGCTGCCGCGTGTAAATATCGACGTACACCGCAAGAATCAGTATGCCGCCCTTTACGATATACTGCCAGAAGGATTCAAGATTCATTAAGCTCATCCCGTTATCCAAGCTGGCCATTACGAGAGCTCCGATAATCGCGCCAACGATGGTGCCCGTGCCGCCCATCAAACTCGTTCCGCCGATTACACATGCCGCAATGGCGTCCAGCTCATAGTTCTGACCTGCACTCATTGTTGCTGCATTTAAGCGAGCAGTCAGCACTAGTGCAGCTATGGCTGCTAGCGTATTGCAGAGAACAAACACAAGCAATATGCGGCGCTTAATATTAATGCCTGATAATCGCGCAGCCTCCGGATTGCCGCCAATCGCATATACTTGACGGCCAAAGGTCGTATTTTTTGATATAAACGTAAAAATAAGCGCCAGCACAATAACCATAACAAATGGAACAGGAATACCTTTGTAGCTGTTCATTAAATAAACGAAACCAATAACAATGGCACCAATGACGCCTAATCGCAGCACGCTGACGGCAAACGGCTCAACATCAAAACCAAATTTAGCTCTTGCTGCTCGCTTCCGCATGACAAGGTATCCCGCAACAGCTAAAGCAGTAATGCCAAATATCCATCCGATAATATCCCCCACATAAGATTGACCAATCGCTTTCACCGATGGCGTTAGCGKAGCAATCGTAACGCTGCCGGTTGTACCAAACAAAATACCCCGAAAAATGAGCATCCCGCCGAGTGTCACAATAAACGCCGGCACTGCCCGATAAGCGATAATCCAGCCTTGAATAAAACCGATCGCCGCTCCCACACCTAAGGTAGCTAAAATAACTGGTATCGTATTCCACTCGTACCACACGTTGAGAATTGCTGCGATACCACCCGTCAAGCCGACAAGGGATCCAACCGACAAGTCAATTTGCCCTGCGACAATGACGAGCACCATTCCGATAGCCAGTATAGAAGTAACCGACATTTGTAGAAACAAGTTTGATATATTCGTCGGCGATAGAAACCGGTCATGCAGCAGCGAGAATAAAACCCAAATCGATATTAATGCCCCGATCATCGTGTATGCGCGTGCGTCAAATTTCAGCCATTGCGGCCGCTGCTTCGTTTTTGTCTGGCTTATCACCGTTTCTTGATTCATGCTCATCGTCCTTTTCCTCCCGTAGCAGCCGTCATAATCATCTCTTGCGTTGCTTCCTCTGCCTTAAACTCACCCGTTTGCTTTCCTTCTGCGATGACGATAATTCTGTGGCTCATGCCTAGCAGCTCTGGGAGTTCGGACGATATCATAATGATGGACACGCCCTGCATAAGCAATTCGTTCATAATATTATAAATTTCAAATTTGGCGCCAACATCGATGCCCCGCGTCGGTTCGTCCAAAATTAAAATTTTCGGATTCGTCATCAGCCATTTGCCGAGTACGACCTTCTGCTGATTGCCGCCGCTTAAAGTTCCTACAATCGTCTCCACTGAATTCGCTTTCACTCGTAAAGAGTTCAAGTATTGATTGCCTGCCGCAATCTCCTCATTAGGGCGAAGCACCCCGCCTGAGGATATAGCTGCAAGGCTTGCTAGACTGACATTGCTTTTAATATCCATGCCAAGAACAAGCCCATACTTTTTTCGATCCTCCGAAACGAGCGCCAGTCCAGCTTTTATAGCATGCCGCGTATGCTTAATCTTTACAGGTTTCCCGTCAATCTCAACCAATCCGTTGCTTTGACCTGGATAAGAGCCGAATAAGCTCATGACCAGCTCCGTTCGCCCCGCTCCCATCAAACCGGCAATGCCTAAAATTTCACCTTTACGCACCTCAAAGCTTAAATGATCGATCACTTTTTTGCCTTGCCGCTCTGGATTCATAACCGTATAATCCGTCACCTTGAGCATGACTTCGCCGGGTTTTGCTTCCACGCGCGGGAATCGCTCCTTGAGCTCGCGTCCAACCATCAGTGAAATGACTTTATCCTCATTCACATCAGACACGTCGTATGTGCCAACCGCCAGACCATCCCGCAGTACCGTAACGGTATCTGCAATCGCAAACACCTCGTTAAGCTTATGTGAAATGTAAATACAAGTAACGCCGCGTTTTTTAAACTCACGCAAAATATTAAGCAATATATCAACTTCCTGCTCCGTTAAAGCAGCTGTAGGTTCATCGAGAATAAGAATATTCGCCTTCTTGGACAATGCCTTTGCAATTTCGATTTGCTGCTGCTTGCCGATGCCAAGGCCGCCGATCAATTGCTCTGGATTCACATCGAGAAGGCCGACTTCTTTCAGCCACCGTTCGCTCTCCTTGAATACGCGCTCCCAGTTAATAATTCCGAATACCGCCGGTTCTTTGCCGAGAAATAAATTTTCGCCAATCGATAAATCCTTCACTAGAGCAAGCTCCTGATAAATGATTGCAATGCCCGCTTCTTCCGCGTCCTTTATTTTATCGAAGCGCTTCTCTTCACCGTTAATGAGTATTTGCCCATCGTAGGTGCCGTGCGGGTATAGACCGCTCAATACCTTCATGAGCGTCGACTTGCCTGCTCCGTTCTCACCGCACAGTGCATGCACCTCTCCTTTTTTCACCGAAAAGGTCACGTCGTTCAGCGCTTTAACGCCAGGAAATTGCTTCGTAATATTACGCATTTCTAATGCCGCCGTCATTCCTTCCTCACCTCCGTAAATGGCAAAGAGGGGAAGAGCGTCTTGGCACCCCGCTTCTTCCCCTTTACCTGGTCAAGCAGCTACTTCACGTTTTTGTAAACATCGTCCTTGGAATGGAAGCCGTCTGCAATGACGGTAGCATCCATGTTCGTTTTGTCTACAGCTACCGGATTAAGCAGCACGGACGGCACATCGATTTTACCATTGTTAACTGTTTTATCAGCGCCTACATCCTCGCCTTTGGCCATCTTCACTGCAAGGTCGGCCGCTTTCTCAGCCAAATCCTTAATTGGTTTGTATACCGTCATCGTTTGTGTTCCTTCAACGATACGCTGTGCTGCCGCAAGCTCGGCATCTTGGCCAGAAACAGGTATTTTTCCATCAAGCCCTTGCGCTGCAAGCGCTTGAATAACACCGCCTGCTGTACCATCATTCGCTGCGACTACAGCATCGATTTTGTTATCATTAGCAGTTAATGCGTTCTCCATATTAGCCAGCGCGTTAGCTGGGTTCCAATCCTTCGTCCATTGATCGAATACGATTTGGATGTCACCGCTGTCGATGAGCGGCTGCAAAATATTAAATGCGCCTTTTTTAAATAAATGGGCGTTATTATCCGTCTCGGCACCGCCGATGTATACGAACTTCCCTTTTGGAGCCAATTTAATAATCGCCTCAGCCTGCATTTCGCCTACCTTTTCATTATCGAAGGAGATGTATAGATCCAAATCAGAGTTTTTGATTAAACGATCATAAGCAAGCACTTTAATACCGGCCGCATGAGCCTTTTCTACAATCGCTGCCGTTGCTTCTGCATTATGAGGGACGACGACCAGCACATCTACACCTTGGCTTATTAGGTTTTCTGCCTGAGAAATTTGTTTCGCGTCATCGCTGTTTGCTGCTTGCACCTCTACCTTAGCGCCAAGCGCCTCGGCTGCTGCGATGAACAAATCACGGTCGCGCTGCCAGCGTTCCTCTTGCAGCGTATCGAGTGAAAGGCCGATTACAATTTTGTCGTCGCCTGATTTTACGTTGTTCGTTTTTGTTGTTGCTTCTTTATCGGTTGACTTGGACCCCGCATTCCCATTGTTTCCATTGCCGCTAGAGCATGCCGAAATTACGATGACTAGAGCTAGTACAAGCGATACAACCCCGCCTCTTGTAAACCGTTTCCCCATTTTCTTCGCTCCCTTTTATAAAAAATGTAAATGCTTACATTTCTAATATAACATCGCGCTGGAAGCAGAGAGCCGCCATCTTCCAGTACTCTTTTGCTATCGTCTGCATTTTTTTAAGGCGAACAGCCCTGCTTAGGCTCTTTTGCCAAGGATGGCTCTACGGTAATCGGTCGGCGATACTCCGCATACCTTTTTGAACACCTTGCTGAAATAATTAGGATCGTTATAGCCAATCTCATAAGTAATTTCCTTTAAGCTTCGATCGGGATCAGCCATCAGCTTCTTGCTCTTCTCAATTCTGCATTCGGTTAAAAAATCGATATAATTCATGCCTTCCTGATCCTTGAACATTTTGCTCATATAAAAAGGGCTTAAGCCAAATCGCTGCGCCATCAGCTCCAGCGATATATCCTTCTCTGAATGCTCAATGATATACTGCTTCATTTGCAAAGCCGCATCGGGCTGTACTCTGCTCTGATGAGTGACGATACCTTCGATCAGCTTAGTAAGCAAGCTTTCCGTTTCTGTACGCAGCTGCTGATACTGCGTCACTTGGAACGAAAATAACGGCTTCTCCACTTCGATCCCCATCTCCTCTGCGACACGGGCTATAATCCACAATCGCTCCAGCACCCATTGGGCAGATTGCTCCAAGGAAGCATGATGCTGATCATGGACGACAATTAGCTCCATCACCATCTTGCGTACGACATCCCATTTCCCTAATCGAATATGATCAACAAATTGTTTCTCCGTCTGTTTATCTTGATACCCGCCCGCAAAGGGACTGCGCGATTCAATTTCACCATAAAACTGATGTTTCGCTGGAAGCGAGGCATTTGCCGTTGCAAGCAAAGCCTCTTGATATGACAACTTCACGTTTTCTAAGCCCTTATAGGAATCTCCGATTCCAACAAATAAATCTCCGCCAACTTCGCGCTGCCGCAGCAGTAAAAACTGCTGGACAAGCGAAGCTGCTTGAGCTCGATAGGTTTTACTGGCATCTCGAAAAATGACGATTGGAATTTGCCGCGCAGACATCGCGCCTACCCAGCCGCTTCCAGCTTGTCTCACCTTCGCTTTAATCTCACCATACAGAACTTCTGACGTTGAATGGATTGGCAGCATGACGAGCATTACAAATGCCTCGCTTGTCCGCTCTCTGCCAAGCAGCCTCAGCATATCGTCGATATGGACATCATGCACATGGTCGAAGAGCAGCTGTGTCACGACATCTGATTCGACAATAGGCATCACTTTCCTAAGCGCTTCCTCCTCGTATTGCCTGAGCGCAAGCTCGCTTTTCTCACGCATAATCTCCTCTATGACCTTGCCAATGGTTGTTGTGATTTCACTTGCCTTGCTTGGCTTTAGCAAATAATCCTTAACCCCAAGCTTAATAGCCTGCCTTGCATAGTCAAACGTGTCGTATGCGGTGACCATAATAAATTTGGCCGAAGGCAGAAACACCGAGATTCTCTCGATTGCTTCGATGCCGTTAACGCCGGGCATTTTGATATCCATCAAGATAAGATCAGGCTGCCACTCGCTTGCCGTCTCGATGGCTCTAGCCCCATTTTTTGCTTGCATAAATTGACAAGAAGGAAAACCTTTTTGCAAAATAGCCTGCAAGCCTTCCCGTTCTACTTGCTCATCGTCAACGATTAACAATTTCAGCATGCTCAGCTGCACTCCCTACGATTGGCATTTTTATCGTTACCTTCGTGCCCTTTTGCGGCGCACTTCTAATTTCTATAACGTCGTCGTCACCGACAAACAACCGCAGCCGTTTCACTACGTTGCTGAAGCCGATCCCCGTTGAATGGCCTACGCCATCCGCATTTCCGCCTTCTGTCAAAATATGATTGGCCTTCTCCGCCGTCATGCCTGTGCCGTCATCCTCAATTTCAATGAGAACAAGATTATCCTTCTCATAGATGCGAAGTGAAATCGTGCCTCCATCCTCAAGCGGCTCAACCGCATGGATGACTGCATTTTCGATAATGGGCTGAAGCGTTAAGCAGGGCAGCAGCAGCTGCAGGCAGCTCTCATCCACCTCCAGTACGAATCTAAGCCGATCTGTAAAACGCGCGCTTTGAATTTCGATGTATTTCAATATGACAGACAGCTCTTCCTCAAGCGTGACTGCCCGGTCTAGTCGTCGCAAATTATAACGAAGCAAGCCTGCTACGTTGGCAATCAGATCGCTCGTTTCCTCCGAGCCGTCTAGGTATGCTTTTTTGGATAAAATATCTAAGGTGTTGAATAAGAAGTGAGGGTTAATCTGGCTTTGGAGGCTAATAAGCTGGCTTTCCTTTAGGAGCAGCTTATTCTGCTGAAGCTCGCTTTCGAGCTGTGCCTTCTGCTGAATCTCGGAGATGAGATTGTTAATATTGATCCGCATGCGATCAAAGGTTTTGGCGAGGAATGAAATTTCATCGTTGGAGTGTACTGCTATAGGCTTATCGAATCTGCCGCGCGATAATTCTTTTGCAGCTATCGTCAACTTCTGGATAGGTCTTGTAATGCTAAGCGAAAACCAATAAGTAAACAGCAGCAGCATAATCGTGATGAGTGAAAGCAGCCATATGCCAAGCCGCTTCAGCTCCGCGCTTTGTTCGATAATGCCGCGGTAAAAAGCATCGTACGTCCGTACTTCCTTGTCGATGAGCGTTACTGTGGTTTCTGCTATGTATTTGTCGATGCGGGTCGCTTCCTCAAATTTCTCAGCTGATTGCTCCCCATTGCCTTGCTCCAAAAACATGACTGACAAATCCGCCGACGCCACCAAGCTATCAATCATATTGATGAAGCTCGTCAGCGTAAACGTATTATCCTTATTTCGAAGGCTTATCGTTTGCTGCTTTGCCATCATTATGTTTTCCTTGCTTTGATTCAGCGTCTGCTGCTTGAGTGCTGTTGGCTTCTGCAAATAATCATTTAATGCCGTAATCGTCTGATGACTGCGATCAGTCACCTCATTCATGCGCAAGTAACGCTGTAAAATATCATTGTATTGCTCCTGCGTCTTCTGATTATAGTAGGTGAGCACCATCCAAATCGTAACCATTATAAACAGCACAATTAAAGACATCGTCAATATTTTACGCTGAATGCTGTTCATTTGGCATCCTCCGCCCGCATGACACGAATATCTGTGAAATAACCGTCAGGGTTTAGCGGAACCTGCTCGCCTGTCAGCCATTTGATCATGAGAGCTACACTTTCCTCGCCCATCGCCTCTGGGGATTGCGCAATTAAGGCATCTATCTTTCCTTGCTGCATCAAAGTAAGCGTCTCCGGTGAATCATCGAACGAATAGATAAAAAAGTTGTCCACTCGCATTCGCTTGCTTATTTCCTGAATAATCGAACCCGCATGATTCGCCGAAACGGCGATGAACGCATCCGCATCCGGCTCCTCATTAAGCAGTTCATTTGTTGCCGCCGCCACATCCTCACGGGAATCTCCTGCAGCTACAATCTTGGTTATAATCTTCGGGTAGGCGTTCAGTACATTCAATATGCCCGTTAAGCGCGTTCTTTGGAAGTATTCCTGTCGATCCGACACCATCAAAATCACTTTGCCCACAAAGCCCATATCCGACACCATCTGCCGCGCGATCATGCTCCCCGCTTCCAAATGATCCGAGCCTACGTACGTTCTGCGCAAACTCTCGTTCATCGGCACATCGTTTGCTACGGTTATGACGGGGATACCTCTACTTGCCGCCTTCACCTTTGTTAAACTTTTAAATTCGTCTGTATCAAGCCCCTGCACGATGATTCCATCTACTTTAGAAGCAATCGCAACCTCAATATTTTTCAGAAAATCATCCCGATTTGTGCCATATGTCCCCCATACCTCGAGACTTGCACCATTTTGCTCTGCTGCAGCTTTAGCGCCTCGTTCCACCTTCGCCCAAAAAGGGGTATCCAGCTCCCTCGTTATGAGGACAAGGCGGTAGCTATTGTGCTGCTCTGCCGTCAATGCCGGTTCAATCAATTCGGAGGAGAACACTTTGACCATGGAGGTCAGCGTAAAAAACAAGATGACCAAGCACACTGCAAACAAGCTAACAATGATCGATTTGCGCAACCTATTTTCCTCCTGCCGACAAAATAGGATATTTTTATGAGAGCGGTTTCATATACAAATCATAGTAGATGGCTGGCTTGCTGTCTAGTTGTAGAGATAGAAAGAGGCTGCCCTCGGTAATTAACCGTGAAGGCAGCCTCCAAATATGAAGCCATAATATGTTGCATAATTAGTCGGCTATTTTTAAATAACGCCCTTTTTCAAAATAAGATTGGCATAAAGCGCACTCTCGCCTGTAGCGATTACCGCATAAGCCTGCTTCGCACGCTCGTAAAATGCAAAACGTTCGACCTGCTCAAATGGCTCCGATAGACCGGTACGCTGCTCGATAATCGAGCGGTATTGCTCCCAAATTGGGGTTTCAACCGTATCGCCCGGAACCACCTGCATAAGCGCCGCTGGCTTCTCAACATATTGATCTAAAGGGAACAGCTGCAAAATAGCGTCAAGCAGCGCTGGCACATCATGCCCATCCGCACGAATTAGCCGCTTTGCATGGCTTGCAGAGGGAAAGTTGCCGTCGGCAATCACGATTTCGTCGCTATGTCCCATTTCGCTGAGCACCTTCAGCAGCTCTGGAGAAATCAGTTTCGATATCCCAATCAGCATGCTAACCTCCTCCTCCCAGTATCGATATAATCATATGAGTTATTTAACTCTAGCAACACGCTCATAAGCTTCGAACGCATGATCCCACTCATTCTGCTGCTCAGGAGCAAATTCCTCTACCTTAAACGATGCTGCTACAAGCTTCCTTGCTTCTTGAAGATTGCCGCATTCGCCTAGCGCGACGAGCTGCATGAGCATATTGCCAATCGCACTTGCTTCTACTGGTCCCGTCCAAACCGGACGGGCAATGGCATTAGCCGTTAGGCGGCAAAGCAGCCTATTCTGAATGCCACCGCCAACCATATGCAAGCCATCAAAATGCTGCTTCGTCAATTCTTCCATTTGAGCCAGCGCCTGCCGATACCTTAATGCCAAGCTCTCCAAAATGCAGCGTGTAATTTCACCAATAGACTGAGGAACCTTCTGGGACGTTTGTTCGCAATAAGCTTGTATGCGCCCGATCATGCCGGAAGGAGCAAAAAACATCGGATCGTCGGGATGGATAAAGCTGCGGAAAGGCTCAGCGGCTTCGGCTTGCGTCACGATTTCTGCAAACGTCCAATCGTTCCCCTGCTCCTCCCATTCCCGTTTGCACTCTTGCAATATCCAAAGTCCCATAATGTTTTTGAGCAGCTGATAGGTTCCCTGAGCGCCTCCTTCATTAGAGAAATCAAGATCTTGCGCTTCTCTTGAGACGTTTGGACCTGCAAGCTCGGTCCCAAGCAGCGACCATGTTCCGCAAACTAGATAAGCAAAGCCCGATTCACCATCCGCAGGAACAGCTGCAACCGCTGATTCGGTATCATGCGTTCCAACAGCAACGGCTGTAATCGGAGGGACATCCAGCTCGGCGCAAACCTCTGCCGTTAATTGCCCAATCTTCGTACCCGGATGAATGGGATCAAGAAACAACCGATTCGGAATGCCCAGCTCATCCATTAACTCTATATTCCATTGCTGTTCTTTAGGCTTGTATAGCTGCGTAGTCGTCGCCATCGTAAACTCGCACACCTTCACGCCTGTTAAGAAATAAGCAAGCAAATCAGGCGTTAGCAGCAGCGTTCTAGCTGCCGCAAGCTTCGGCGATGCCGCTTTCTTCATCGCATACAGCTGGTTTATCGTATTAAAGGGCATAAACTGCAAGCCGCCCTGCTCATATAACCGGTCTTTGCCAAACCGTTCGAGCAGCTCTTCTACTATTCCATCTGTTTGCGAATCACGATAATGATATGGATTGCCAAGCAGCTCGCCATTATCATCGAGCAGCCCAAAGTCTACGCCCCATGTATCAATGCCGAACGTTTGCGGAGCGTAGCCTTCTTGAAAGGCTTTGCGAATGGCAAACTTCAGCTCCTGCAGCAGGCGTAAAATATCCCAGTGCAAATGGCCGTGTACAGCCACCGGCTGATTCGGAAAACGATGAATTTCCGTCACCTTCAGCGAGCGCTGACCGCTTGCCTTATCAAGCAGCAGCTCGCCGATTAACGCCCTGCCGCTGCTTGCGCCCAAATCAAACGCGAGCACAGTCGCAAGCTTCGTCATGCTTAAAGCCTCCTTTAACTAAAGCTGGCGCTTCACGAATGGGCATCGATTCACTTCATCTTTTGCAGTAATTCGATGCGGTAAGCTTCGCTCTCCAGCGATGCGATCTCTTCAAACTCTTCTGTCGTCAGCACCTTCGGCTCACGAATCGCCTTGGCAATCAAATAAATTTTTGTGCTTTCCTCAACGACCTCCGTACGATAGTAAGCCTCGCGTAAATTGCGACCAGACGTTACTAAGCCATGGTTGCCAAGCAGTACTGAGCTTGCTTCATTTACTTTCGCTACGTATGCATCAGCGAGCTTATCCGTCGTCGGAAGCACATAGGGAACGTACACCGTCTTGCCAACGAGCGCTGCTTGATCTGGAAACATGATTGGAAGCTCCTGCTCAACTAACGTGAATGCAATGCAATATGGCGGATGCGTATGGACGATTGCTCCAATATCCGGATTAGCACGATAGGCATATAGATGCATCAGCACCTCAGATGATGGACGAAGACCGATATCTGTTATTTCCCCAGTCTCAATATCTACCTCGACCCATTGATGCGGCTCAACCTCATCAAGAGCAAATCCGCTTGGCGAAAGATACATTTTGCCTTCAAACTTCGCGCTAATATTGCCGCCTGGCCCTACAACCAGCTTGTTCGTTACTGTTTTGCGAGCATATTTGCATAGCTCGTTGCGAATGTCCGTGCTGCTCATTGTAAAACCTCCGATTTATTTGTAGATAGGCCCGAAATTTTGACAAGCTTGGTAATCGGCATTCTCTGGATTCGCCGTACCGAACAATCCCCATGCTCTTGGGCGGAATACACGTTCTCTCGAAACATTATGCATATTAACCGGAATCCGCAGCATCGAAGCGAGCGTAATTAAATCAGCGCCGATGTGTCCATAGCTGATAGAGCCGTGATTTGCACCCCAATTATCCATTACCTCATAAACGGAACCGAAAGCCCCTTCACCCGTCAAGATTGGTGCAAACCATGTTGTCGGCCACGTCGAATCGGTACGTTTGTCGAGTGTGTCATGGACATCCTGCGGCAATTCTACCGAATAACCTTCTGCGATTTGTAGTACAGGGCCAATGCCCTTCACCAAATTAATGCGAGACATTGTCATCGGCATGCCGCCGCGCGTTAAGAAATCAGAGGAGTAACCGCCTCCGCGGAAATATTCGACCGAAGCTGGCCGCCATGACGTAGCAGCCAAACATTTTTGCGCTTCTTCCTCCGATATTTCCCAGAACGGCTTCATGACCGGTTCGCCATCCTTCGTCTGCTCTCCTGTTCCGTCAAGCGTAGCTGAACCGGAGTTGATCAGATGGAGCAAACCGTTCTCAGCTGCACCCGCCAGCTTGTGTCCCGTGACCCGCTCCACAGATTCTGGGCTCCAATACGTACGGACATCGGCAAAAATTTGAGCGGTATTCGTAAGCAAATATCCGAAGAGCATAACCACGCCATTCAAGCTGTCATTTTCCGTAGCTACCATATAAGGCGCCCTTATGCCGTTCCAATCGAAGGATGAATTAAGTATGGATTCCATGAAATCACCGTTTGGAAAATGATCCGTCCACTGCCGCTGCCCTTGGAATCCAGCTACGATCGCGTTATGGCCGCCAGCTTCCTCGCCGAAGCCAAGTTTGGCAAGCTCAGGGTTGCCAATCATCAGATCACGGGCGATTTGCGTCATTTTCACAACTGTTTCCCAGTCCTCATCTTTACGCTCTCTTGACGTCTGGATATCCGCAGCATTGTTATCTGCTCCTTCGATACAGTTCTCCTTCACCCAGGTAAGCGCTTTCTCGAACTCCGCTGTATCATATATGTTCTCTTCCATACGGCGTACAAATTCAGTCATATCGATGTACTCGGTACGCATGCCAAGATATTCTTGGAAGAAAGCGTCATTTACGATTGAACCGGCGATACCCATAGATACTGAACCCATCGACAAATACGATTTACCGCGCATATAAGCAACCGCCAGGCCTGCTTTCGCAAATCCAATCAGTTTATCTTTAACATCAAACGGAACGGAAGTATCGCCAGAATCTTGAACATGCTCACCATAGATGCCAAAGGCTGGAAGCCCTTTTTGCGCGTAACCCGATAGTACAGCTGCCAGATACACCGCGCCTGGGCGTTCTGTCCCATTAAAGCCCCATACCGCCTTCGGAATGCTTGCATCCATATCCATCGTTTCCGTGCCGTAGCACCAGCAAGGCGTTACCGTTATCGATACCCCTACGCCAGAGGTTGCAAATTTTTGCGCACAGGCTGCAGCTTCAGCTACTCCGCCAATACAGCTGTCAGCGATGACACATTCAACCGGTTCGCCGTTTGGATAACGCAAATTGTCCGATAAAAGCTTAGCTGTCGCGATTGCCATGTTCATGGTTTGTTCCTCCAACGATTCGCGAACGCCTTTTCTTCTTCCGTCAATTGTTGGTCGAATACCTATCTTTGGAAACCCTGATTGAAAACGAAAGCT
The DNA here is from genome assembly GCF_056398625.1 of Paenibacillus sp. 01T431. Taxonomy (NCBI): domain Bacteria; kingdom Bacillati; phylum Bacillota; class Bacilli; order Caryophanales; family Paenibacillaceae; genus Paenibacillus; species Paenibacillus sp. 01T431. The sequence goes on along the minus strand of NZ_JBFTPT010000003.1, from coordinate 119,006 downwards.
AGTATCTGTCATATTAAAACCTCCATTATGTTATAATAATGTTACCGATAACATTAAAATAACAACAATAAGGCTTGCTGTCAATGACTACTTTTTTGTATGATAGAATCTACGATTTATCCATAAGGGGATTACGAAATGGTAACAATATATGATGTAGCCGCTAAGGCAGGCGTCTCCGCTATGACCGTCTCCAGAGTTATCAATAACACTGGTAAAATAAGCGAAAAAACGAGAACGAAGGTAACTCGTGTTATGGAGGAGCTGGGTTATGTTCCGAATCAAACGGCGCGAAGCCTCGTACTCCAACAAACGAAGCTGCTATTCCTGCTCATAACTGATATTATGAACCCTTTCTATACGACGCTCGCACGCGGAGCGGAAGATGCTGCCAAACGTTCGGGTTATCGTCTGCTGTTTGGGAACAGCGACGAAAATCTGGAAAAAGAAGCCGATTATGTGACGACCATCTTGACGACTCGCGTTGACGGCGTTCTTGTCGCTCCTGCTGGCGATCCCTCTCTTCCTCATTTAAATTCGCTGCGCAAGCATAATGTGCCATTTGTGCTGCTCGACCGTGAGGTGCCAGGCATTGATTGCGATATCGTGCTTGGTGACAGCAGAGACGGTGCAAGAAGGCTTGTTGAGCATCTAGCCTCACAAGGGCATCGCACAATAGCGATGGTGAATGGTTCTTCCTCCATCTCCAGTGCGAGATTAAGACTGCAAGGCTATCAAGACGGCATGAAGCTCAATGACCTGGACTACAACGAGAAATATGTATTTGAGACCAGCTTTGGTCCTTTAAACGATTTGACCGAAATGGGCCAGTGGTTCGATCAGCTCTCCCCTCCTCCAACGGCTATCGTTGCAGGCAACAATGTGCTTGCTGTAGAAATTTTACGACTGTTCCGTGAACGCGGAATGAGCGTTCCTGACAATATGTCCATCGTTTGCTTTGATGATCTTGGACCTTATTCAGAAGTAGAACCATTCCTTACCGTAGCCGCTCAGCAGGCTTATCAGTTCGGCTACATGGGCATGCAAATGCTAGTTGACCGCATACAAGAGCGTGAAGCCGCGCTGCCATGGAAAAAAATCGTTTTGCCGGCAGAGCTGATTATTCGTCGATCCGTGAAGGAAATCACTTCACTTTAGCTAAGCTTGTAAAAAAGTGCCTAGAGGAAACCCCCAGGCACTTTTTTAGTTTATTCTTGCTCCTTCAAACCGAGTAGATAAACCGCTCTGGATTTGGACATTCTTATTCAAAACGGTGGCAAAAACCTGTACTCGATCACGAGCCTGCAATTGTACAAGACCACTGGCCTCAATAATGCCGCTTGTATTTGTAAAATCTTCTTGATCTGAAATTCTTGGCACGCCGTTTACTCTTATCTCCAAATCAAGCGTATAGGTTGTGACCGTAACCGTTTGAAAGAAGACACTTGCAAAAAGAGCGTAAACGCCTTTTTGTTTTGGACGGAAAGTTGAGTTTGCCGGGTTGTATTCATTGTTGAGATCCAGCTCTTCCACTTGATAAAGAACTTTGGCAGTTGTACCATCAAGAAGATTCTGATCGATTCCAGAAACAGCTCTGAACGCAGATTTGCGTCTTCTCACTGGCCTACAGATCAATTTCTTGCTGACAGGTCGCTTGCAAACAACTTCTTTGCAGATAAGTCTTTTGCTGCTCTGTTTTACCTTCCTTGCTCTTGTAACAGTCATGCTTTTCCCTCCTTCTAACCCTATTTATTTAGCTGGTTACAAAACTAGTTGTTCTAGCAATACATTATTATATGGATCGATTCGCTTAATAGAGACGGTACTTGTCTAGCAAAGATGAAACAGGCTGTTTTATTAAAAAACAAAGAGTAGAATTCATATGATCCTGCTAGCTTCCAGCCTTTCTTTTGCCCAGTCGTTTCTCTAGCAATTGTTTGTTGTCTAATAGGTTTGTATCCGTGGGAGCATACGAAAGAGCAATCTCATTATGCGTATACGCATGCTCTAGTTTTCCTAACTTGCCGTAACAGGCCACTAGCTGCAAATGGGGAAACCATGTCCAAGCCATGTGATTAATGCCAAGCAGACGTTTTTCTGGTTTTTCCAGCTTCAGTGCCAATTGGTACCAGTTAATCGCTTTCTCATAATCATGGTTTTCCTGAAAATAATAAGCGATACGGCATACGTAATCAGCACGCGGGATATCATAGTTGAATGTTTTTATAAGAGAAAGCAGCTCCTGCTCTTTATTGCCAAGCTCATGATGACAATGAGCCATTCGATCACAAGCTAGCAATTGATCTTCAAAGTAGCTTGCGCGATCAGAAATAATAGCTTCATAAATCTCAATTGCCTTTTCAAAATCATCATTAGCGGTTAACTCCATTGCATAATGCAGCAATTGCCGATTGGAGAGAACGGCTCCCTTCGCAAGCATTCTTTCATAAATACGCAAATTTCGTTCCGAGTTTGTATGGACGCGCCCGTGACTCACAGCAATATCAGAGAAGATCACATTTCCCTCAACTGCCAAATATTCATGCACGGGATCATGCCACTGAAATTGCTTGGAACGCTTCACCAGCCGGTTTCTTTGAATGACAGCTGTAGGCTGTCCAAGAGGATCAAATCCAACATAATAATCCATGCTGACGGAGTCCACAGTTGGATCTATCGTTTGTTTAAGCAAGCTGAGCTTCGTTCTATCGTTTTCTTGCAGCCAATCGTCTGCATCGAGCCATAAAATATAATCTTGAGTAGCATGATTGAAAGAAAAATTTCTCGCAGCCGAAAAATCGTCATTCCAATCCATATGAAAGATTCGACTTGTGTAGTTAGCTGCAATTTCCTTTGTCTTATCTGTTGATCCCGTATCTACAATTATGATCTCTTCAACTAGGTCTTTGACGGAGTTTAAGCATTTTTCCAGTACTTGCTCCTCGTTTTTTACAATCATGCATAAACTAATCGTAATCATTGCTTCACACCTCCATAACCTATTCTCTAAGCAGTATATGGAGCCATAACTTGTGGTGTTTGGACAAATATACAAACAAAAAAAGGCCGGGAGCTCCTCCTTTTACGGAGAAATCCGGCCTTAATTGTTGATTGCATATGAACGTTAACTCTAGTATTGCTTTGGTGGAACCTCAGGCGGAATGTCCGGCTTGATCTCAGGTTCAACCTCCGGTTTAATTTCCGGGATCGTCTGCGGCTCAATTTCCGGAATAGGCTGGTCGGGCTTAATTACCGGCGAATCCGGGGGTATAATTTCCGGCTCCTGTCCTGGACTTGTCTCAGGAACCTCCTGCGGCTTGTTTTCATTATCTAACATGCTTCATCAGCTCCTTTCGCTTATAAGCATGTTTACCCCAAAACGGTCCTAAAATAACGTTCACCGAATAATTTTTTTCTCAACACGACTTTCCCTTTACCCGTTGACGTAATCGCGCCATTGATGTTTTGGCTTCCAGTTGAGCAGACGTTTAGCCTTTTCATTGCAGAGCAATGTTTCATGCCCCTCCAGCGGCTTGCGGAAATCATTGACCTCCGGGAAACGAGCTGCCATAAGCGCTCGGCTTGGCAGCGCCATGCTGCTATCATCCGCTGCAAGATTAAGCGCTACGCTTCCGAGCCCCTCTGCTTCAATAGCGAGCTGACAAGCTTCCGCCGCATCTCTCGTATCAATGTAGCTCCATAGAATACGCTCGCGCTGCTCGGGATCATGGATAAATGACTCGAATCGCTCATACGCTTCTGGTGCAATAACGTTGCCTAGGCGGAATGAAACAACCTGCATGCCTGTTCTACGGTTTATCATATCCGCTGTTTGTTCATTTACGATTTTGGACAAGCCATAGCTGTCATCAGGAAGCTGCGGATGCTCTTCATCGACGGGAACATACTTAGGCCCGAACTTCTCTTTGGCAAATACGAGGCCATAAGAGGATTCGCTCGAAGCGATAACTGCCTTGCGGATGCCAAGACCCGCTGCAGCTTCCAATATGTTGTAGGTAGACATCACATTGTTGTGAAAGGTAACCTCATTCGGATGCGAATACGCAACTGGAATGGCAGCCAAATGCACAACGGCATCCGCCCCAGCCAATACGCCGTACACTTCACCCAAATGGTTCAAATCAACGATTACAGTTCGGCATAGCGGTTCGGCTGGATGTTTCACATCCGCATTCACAACCTCGTATCCCTGCTCAACAAAATGCTTAACTACCCATTTCCCCAGCATGCCGCTGCCGCCTGTAACAACTACTTTCGGCACTTCATTCACTCCTTCTTATGCTCCTAATATTTGTTCAATCCGCTCCGTAATATCAGCGCTTAGCACGACACCCGATGCCTTCACGTTCTCTTCCACCTGTGCAGGATTGCTAGCTCCAACGAGTGCACTAGATACATTCGGCTGGCGCAAAATCCAAGCAAGCGCCAGCTGACCAACCGTTAATTCCAGCTCTGCTGCCACCACGCTCAGCTCGCGCACTTTATTGATTTTCTCTTCCGTCACACCTTTGCGCATGCCATCAAGCTTCGCTGCACGGCTGTCCGCAGGCACATCATTCACGGAACTGTATTTGCCCGTCAGCAGTCCTTGAGCGAGCGGCGAGAACACGACTTGTCCAATACCGCCGCGCTCTCCGTAAGGAATGACTTCCTTCTCGATATAACGGTTAAACATATTATAAATCGGTTGGTTAACTACGATTCGGTCGAGCAAGTAACGATCAGCAATTGCATGCGCTTCCACCATTTGCGCGGTTGTCCACTCGCTAACGCCAACATACAGCACTTTGCCTTGGCGTACCAGATCGTCAAGCGCACGAAGCGTCTCTTCCATAGGCGTACTTGGATCATGGCGGTGGCAGTAATATAGATCCACATAATCTGCTCCAAGCCGTTTCAGGCTGGCATTGCACTGCTCCATAATATGTTTACGGGATAGTCCCCGATCATTTGGGCCATCACCCATCTGTCCAAACACTTTAGTTGCGAGCACATAAGATTCCCGTGGAAAAGCACGAAGCGCTTCTCCCATCAGCTTCTCTGCTTCCCCTCTCTCATATACATTCGCTGTATCAAAAAAATTAATGCCAAGCCCGTAGGCTGTTTGAATCGCTTTCACCGCATTTTCACGTTCTACGTAACCGCCGTATGTCAACCAGCTTCCCAGACTGATCTCGCTAACCTTCAATCCACTTTTCCCTAAATGACGAAATTGCATCTCTACTCATCTCCTTATGAATTGTAAAATAGCAATCGAAATGCTGCCTTAAGCACACTCGCATCTCTATTCTAGAGAAGTTTGTATCATTATGTAAGTAGTGAAAAAAAGGTCACTATATTATATGAGATATACATACTATACTTAAAGTAACTGCTAGTTTCTTGATTTTTATCTTAAAATAAACCCGTTGGTACGGGTGATTGGCAATACTATTCGTCCAACCATTGCTGTACTTTGCTATCCATTTCTTTTTGCAAAATCTCTAAAATGCCGCTTTTATTATGCATTATATCCAAATACTTTTTGGGAAACATTTTTTTCAACGAAGATTGATAAAGACTGCCGTCTTTCGGTTCAGTATATTCGGTTACAACATATCCCGCTGCTTTTTTCTTCAAGCGAATGACCGCAGGCATGGAATGCCCTGCTTGAATTTCTAGACCCGAAAATTTATTAAATCCGCCAAAATAGGAATGCATATACACCGTAATGATGCCCGATGATTCGCTTGTGCCATAAACCTCATGCACCTCAAACTGTTTTTCCGTTTGAGAGGAGACGGAATCATATTTTTGAATAATATAATTTGAAATTACCTCGTTCATATCATCTGATAACTGTTTTTCTTGATAAGAGGCTTGCATTTCCTCTGATTCGCTAGAGACCACTTTCCAACTGCTATCCGTTGTTCCATTATTCTCTTCCTTTTCGCAAGCACTAAGAATGCAAACCGCTGCTAGCAAAACAAACCAAATCTTTAACCTCACCAAAAATCCCTCCTCTTCATCCTCATCATCATAGACTCTTTAATGATTACTTAGGTTGCATTTATGGAGAAATTATCCACTGCATTCGAATGCCCACCTATCTATTTTCCGCTCGTTTATCGTTCTATTGCTTATTCAAGCTTTTCCGAAATTCCGTAGGCGATTGTCCGCTCCATTTGTGAAATTGCTTCGTAAAAAAGAGCGGGTCATTAAATCCAACAGATGAGGCAATCTGGGCGATCGTAAGCTCGCCTTCAAGCAGTTCCTCTGCTTTCTTCATTCGTACCTTTTGTAAATATTGCATGGGCGGCAGCCCCGTCGCATCCTTGAACAGCCTCGTTAAATGCGCGCGATGATAGCCGAGTGTTTGAGCGATTCCTTCAATAGAAAGCTGCTGTCCATATTGGAGCGATATGAGGCGAATTGCCTGATCAATTTGGCGGTAAGAACGAGATTCTGGTACGATCTCTTCGGTTATTCTCGTAAGGTTCATTCGTCCAAGCTCATGAAATATTAATCTCAGCCAACCCGAAGCCTCCATATTGCCAAGCGCTGGGGCATTCGTTTTCTCCATACCTTTGCGTATTTTACGAAACATCCGATAAATCGTCGGTAGCGAAAATCCACGTATAACAGCGAGGTCTGGCGTAATCCCAATCGAACTAAGAGAAGCTTCCACGATATCTCCCGAGAAGGCTACCCATGTATATTTCCAAGGATTGTGCAGGCTTGCCTCGTATTTGACCAGAATATCCGGAAAAATGATGAAGGCATCCCCCGCGCTGCAAGAGTACGTCTTCCCCAGCGTTTCAAATGTGCCTTCCCCATCCAGTACAATGTGAATTAAATAATAATCATGAACAGCCGGTCCTATAAAATGGCCCGCGACCGGTTCGCCGATTCCGCTGAACAAGACCGACATTTCGCCTTTCAGCGGAGCTGTATTAATACTCATGGTTATACGATGATGCGTTTCCATCTATGCACCTCCAATAAGCTGACTTCTCTAAGCATACTAAATGATGCAACATTTCTCCATATAATGCTTCGTTCCTTCCATATTCATTTGCAGTTGTTCTCCTTATACTAAAGGAGTCAGCAATCATCCAATAGGAGGCTATTGTCTAATGTCTAAAATTACTTTTATCGGCGCAGGAAGCAGTGTTTTTGCCAAAAACATTCTTGGAGATGTCATGCAGACACCTGCACTGCAAGGTTTTGAAATCGCTTTATTTGACATTGATGCGGAGCGTCTTCTCGATTCCGAGCAAATGCTGCTTAATATTAAAAAAACAAGTGAAAGCACTTGCGAGATTAAAGCTTATACCGACCGGAAAGAAGCGCTTCGCGGTGCAAAATACATCGTAAACGCCATTCAAGTAGGCGGCTATGATCCGTGTACGATTACCGATTTCGAGATTCCAAAAAAATACGGCTTGCGCCAAACGATTGCCGATACCGTAGGCATTGGCGGCATTTTCCGTAATCTACGCACGATTCCTGTGATGCTGGATTTCGCTCGCGATATTAACGAGGTTTGTCCAGATGCCCTGTTCCTTAACTACACCAACCCAATGGCCGTGCTCACGAATGTCATGAACACCTATGGCGGCGTGAAAACGGTTGGCTTATGCCATAGTGTACAAGTTTGCGTACCGCATTTATTTGATCATTTGGGTATGGACACAACGGGCGTTAAGTACAAAATTGCAGGTATCAACCATATGGCATGGCTGCTTGAAGCAAGCAAAGACGGAGTTGATCTTTACCCGGAAATCAAACGCCGTGCAGCCGAGAAGCAATTGGAGAAACACCATGATATGGTTCGTTACGAGCTCATGCTGAAATTCGGCTACTACATCACCGAATCTTCCGAGCACAATGCGGAATACCATCCATACTTCATCAAACGGAACTATCCAGAGCTGATCGAGCGTTTCAACATTCCTCTCGATGAGTATCCTCGCCGCTGTGTTAGTCAAATTGAAGGCTGGAAATCCATGCGCGATTCACTTATTAATGACAGCAAGCTTGAGCACTGCCGCAGCCATGAATATGCTTCGTACATTCTCGAAGCAATTGAAACGAACAACCCGTTCAAAATTGGCGGCAACGTGATGAATACTGGGCTTATTACGAATCTTCCGAAGGAAGCTTGCGTAGAAGTACCATGCCTCGTGGATGCGAATGGCGTTACACCAACCTATGTTGGCGACCTTCCGCCACAGCTTGCAGCATTAAACCGTACGAACATCAACACGCAGCTATTAACGATTGAAGCGGCAATTACTGGCAAGCGAGATCATATTTATCACGCAGCAATGCTTGATCCGCATACCTCAGCAGAATTGTCTATGGATGACATTGTATCGCTTTGTGATGAGCTCATCGAAGCGCATGGCAGCTGGCTTCCAAGCTATAAATAAACGAATAGGCAGACGAGTGCATCGTTATTCATGCACTTGTCTGCCTTGTTTTTTTCCAGTAACCTTCACCATCATATGGGCAAACACATATCCTATCCCAGTAAACATTTACCAGCTAATGGAAGAGGGGCAGGATTTACAAATGACTTCTTATATGGACTATACGTCTCCACAGACGGAATTTGCTTATGATTTGAACAATAGTACTTTTTTCAAAAAAGATCCATACAACTACATCAACTTGCTTTCAGTGAAGCAATTGAATACGTTAGGCAATTCGTCGCTTCTTGATATATACCTTAGCAAAAGCAATGTCGTTGAGCCTCATTACCATCAGAATGCCTCCGAGCTCGTATATTGCATATCAGGATCAGCAGAAATTGCGCTTATGAACCCTTTTACGAACGAGTTCCTTCATTACTTGGTACAGCCTGCTCAAGTCGTCAACATTCCGCAAGGCTGGTGGCACTATGAAATGGCGACCGTCGATAATACTCATCTGCTAGCCATCTTTGATGCGCCAATCCCAGAAGTTATTTTTGGCTCCGATATTTTAAGATTAACTCCAACCAATATCCTTGCGTATACCTACTGCTTAGATCAAGAAAAATTAGAAAATGCATTAGCACCTTTAAAAGACACCGTTATTCTGGGACCTCCGAGCAATTGCAGCTATAATCCCGTACAAGGCCAAAGCAAAAATATGCAAAAGCCTAATCAAGCTCCAATGCAGCAGCAAGCTCCAGTGCAATCGAATCAAGTATTGCAATCCAATCAAGTATTGCAGCCAAACCAAACGTTGCCGTCCAATAAAGCATATCAGCCTAATCAAGCTATACAGTCGAACCAAGCTAAACCTAACCAAGGCTATTACAATCAAATGTATGGCCAGCAATATTATCAGCATCCATATTAATAACTTAAACCCACAGAAACCGACAAAAAAAGAGGGAACCCAAGCAGTCCGTTGCTTCGGGTCACCCTCTTCTTTATTGTAAGCAAAATCTAACGAAATGTTACCCCAGAATCCATCTTGCAAGCATCGCGATATCCACAATATCAATTTTGCCATCCGCATTTAGATCGGATTTCTTATATTGCGACCAATTCGGATCTGCGCTTGTTTTGCCATATGCAGCTGCTACGATGCCGAGGTCGCCAATTGATACCTTATTGTCGTTATTAATATCGCCTGACAATTTGGATGCTTGGAACGTCGTCACTGCCGCACTTAACTGAGTAATAGCTGCGCTCACTTGCGCTTCGCTTGCATTCGGGTTAACGGCAACGGCTTTCGCTGCCGCAATGGCTTCACCGAACGCTGCTTTTGCTGCTGCCGGATATTGACCAGGCTGTGTGCCGACTATCGCTCCATCATAAATGGCTTCCGCTGCGGCTATCGCCTGATTTAAGCCCGTCACATCAACAACGGCACTAATTTGCAGCGTATGGGAAGCAGATTTTGCTTCAAGTTCTTCTCCCAAGCTATTTGCAACATTAAAGTCACTAATTTGAATGGCTGTATTGCCTGTGCTCCCCGTAACAGCTGCCAAGAAGCTCAGCTTCAGCCATTCCGAATTGGCATCAATGCCTTTGCCTTGACCTGCCGCTACAATCCTCACCTTGCCTGGCTCGATAACCTTTTGCTCAAGGATGCTGAAATCCTGCTGCAAGGAGGCTGCGCCAGTCAGCGTTAATTTCGCAGCATCGAAGCTAACTGTTAAAATTTGCGCATACAGCTTTGAATATTTCTCCTCCGTTACGCCTGACAATCCAACCGTTGCATCGAAGGATTGACCCGCTTTCACCAGTGCCGCTCCGGCAATCGTAGCTGTCGCGTCTTTCACAGCAGGAGGTACAACAGAAGCTGCGAAGTCAGCAACCGATTTGCCGAGCGCCGCCAACGCTGCATCTACTGCCGCTTGATCTGCAGTTGCAAGAGCCAATACGTCTTTAGCTGTTTCGATTGAAGCAGCAAATGCATCTTTTGCAGACTGCGGATTTTGACCGGGTTCTGTGCCTGCAACAGCGGAATTAAGTTTGGCTTCAGCAGATACAACTGCCGCTTGAAGCGCTGTTTTATCCGACAATTGAGCAGGACCAACCGAGAAATAATCGAAATTCGCTTGGATTGACGTTTTATCACCCGAAGATAGACCATAGAAACCGATTTTCAAATTGCTTAAATTAACAGTCATCGGGTCTGCCGCAGGTTTCCATGCGCTGCCATCCCAATAGAAAGTAGAAACGACATTGCCTACCTTTTTGATTTGCAAATAGGACGTATCGTAACCTGGATGGCTAACCATGTTTGTCGCTTTAACATAAACCGCATTTTTCTCATATGCGGTTTCGAGGCTTTTGCCAGTTGTAGCTTCCGTATCCCAAACATGGCCCAGCTTGACGTAATTGTCCTCATTTTGCCAAATGAACAGGCCTGATTGCTGGAAGTTTTTGCGTACAGGAGCTTCCACTTTTGTTGTAATGACGAAGTCGCCTGCTGGCGCATCCTTTAAAAATATGTTCGGCAAGTTATTTGAATTTCCGAACGTGTCGCCTGGTGAAGTGTCCAAGCTTAAAAAGCCAGGTTTGCGTGTCAGCGACCATTTGGAGTTGTCTGCCTTAAAGACAGACCAAGCACTGTCTAACGTCGCCTCATTAAACGGATCAACGGAAGAACCCGCCGGAAGGGGATCGTTTACCGATACAAAAAATTGCTCACGCGCGTTTTGGAGAGATTTAAGGGCTGTTTGGATTTGAGCAGGCATTGCAGCCTCATCTTGAGCTGTCTCGCGGGCTGAATCAATGACAGCCTTAAAGGAATCAGCAGTCGATTGCTCATATTCGCCGGCTCCTGAACCCATTTTCGCGAGATTCAGCATGCCTTCTGCTCTGGCAATTTCAGCGAGCAAATCCCCTTTGGTTGCTGTGCCGATGAGCTCACGGTGTGCAGTTGCAATCCGATCAAAATCCATTTTTTCAACCTTGCGATCGTAAGACAGTAAACCGTTGATTTCATATTCCACATCTGTAATTTGTGTGTATATGGCTGCGCTCAGGCCTGATTCCTTCAGCTGCTTCAGCCTGTTGATGTAGGCGATATAAGTAGAAGTCAGCTGTTCTTTGCTATTCATTAATTGATAGGAGAATACGAGTGGGCTCCATTCATGCCCTGGGACATGCAAGCCTAAACCGCCATATTCGCCAAGCACAGCTGCCCTTGTATCGCTGTAATTCGGAGCGCCGGGATCAGGATAGCGATGAATATCATTCAAATCGCCGACGCCCGCATCCCACCAGCCGCTTGTGCTGTTGACGAGCCTAGTCGAATCAAGGCTTTTTACATAACTGGTAGCATCCTTCGTCAGTTGTCCACCTTGATCGAATTGTCCCCAGCCTTCATTAAACACCGTCCACACAATGATCGATGTTACGCTGCGCAATTGATCGACCATCTCTTTGTATTCTTTAAACCACTGCGTCTTCGTTGCTTGTGTAATATCTGACCCTTTATTTCCTTGACGATCCTCAAGGCTCGGCATATCCTGCCATACGAGTACGCCTAGCTTATCTGCCCAATAATACCAGCGAGCGGGCTCCACCTTAATATGCTTGCGGATCGTATTCATGCCGACGCGTTTGACCGCCTCAATATCAAATTTCAAGGCTTCGTCCGTAGGTGCCGTGTAAATGCCGTCCGGCCAAAAACCTTGATCGAGCGGCCCCATTTGGAAGACGAATTTCCCATTTACTAGCGGCCTTGTTATACCGTCTACCTTGCCGAGCGTAATCTCTCTCATGCCAAAATAGCTTGAAACCTCGTCTACCGTTTGTGCTCCATCCTTCAGATACACCTTTAAATCATATAGATAAGGATCATCTGGGGACCAAAGCCGTGCATTTGGAACTGCCACAGCAATCTCAGCTCCAGCTGCTCCTGTTGCGGTTCCCACCACTTTTCCATTTTCCAAAACAACCGCTTCAATCGTTTGCCCTTCAACGCCGATAGCAGCTGCCTTCAGCTTCAAGATGCCGTTTTGAATATCTGTTGCCATGTCGAGTTTATCGATATGTGCAGCAGCTACAGGCTCAAGCCACACCGTTTGCCATATACCCGATACGGAGGTATACCAAATGCCGCCGAGTTTTTTGACCGTTTGCTTGCCAACCGCTTGGTCTGCTCCCATATCCGTCTCATCCAGAACATGCACGATAAGCTCATTGTCCCCAGGCACAAGATAATCCGTAATATCAAAGCTAAATGAGGTATAACCTCCCTTATGGCTGCCTACCGATTGTCCATTCACATACACCGTTGCCAAGTAATCAACCGCGCCAAAATTCAGCTTCACTCGCTCACCATCCCAGCTCTCAGGAACGGTAAAGGAGCGCTTATACCACATGAGATCCTCAACGCGGTTAATGCCCGAAAGCTTCGCTTCTGCTGCAAACGGAACGAGAATTTTCTCCTTCAGCACTTGACCTACAGGAACAGCTTCTCCCTTCTGGGCTGCTTGGAACTCCCATTCCCCATTCAAATTCATCCATTTTTCACGCGCTAATTGTGGTCTTGGGTATTCAGGCAGTACGTTTTCTTTGTCTACATCCTCCGCCCATGGGGACATGATCTGATATTTCGAACCATTGTAGACAGGTTTATCGAAGCTAGCTACAGCTGCTCCCGCCACCGTTTCCAGTCCGCCTTTGCCATCGTAGATTACTTTAACATTGCCTACATCCTTAGAGTACATTGGATCTTTCAGCAGTACGGTGACGACTTTATCGTCCCCATCCTTCAAAGCTGCCGACAGAATAGGCAAATCGCCCGTCACGATACGCAATTTCAGATGCTTAACAAATTCAGCAGTGATTGGCTTCAAAGATTCTTGGAATGGCAGCTCAACTTGCAAACCATCCTCGGACACGATACCTCCAAGCGCGAAACCGTCTGGCAAATAAAACGCTTCTGTTGGAACTGCCTCCTTCGCTAAGCTCTTGCTAGACCAGCGCAGGTGAACATTCGAGCCGCCTGTGTCTTCGAACAACTCCAGCTTAATGCTGTATTTCTGACCTGCAACCAAAGTGACAGGCTTTGAAGTTTGCTCTTTGTCCCAGTCCGCTATCCAGTGGTCGATCGTAAGCTTATTATCAACCCAAAGGCGGAAGCCATTATCACCTGTAATGTAAAAGGTATAGTCCTCAGAGAGCTTAGGCTGAATGAAACCCGTCCATCTGATGCCGACGCGATCTTCTTGTCCTGTAAACATTTTGATGGCCGGCTCTAAATTGGAAATGTCCAAATTCGAATCGTAGCCAGCTCCTTTAAAGGTTCCAAAAGCAAAATTGGGCGGCCCTCCCGCAGTGAAATATTCAGCCATCAGCCCATGCTGCTGCGAAGCTGCCATTCCCCCTGCATCTGCTGCCGCAGCCCGGGGTGCAAAGGAGATTGCGGAAGCTACTATACTAAATATCATAGATAATGCCACAAGCGTACTCATTGTTTTTCTTATATTCAACATGAACGGAACCTCCAAAGATTCATAGTATCGATACCCAAATCTAGTGGAGGAAGTGATGCGCCTTCCCCCTTGTACCGTTTAGCCAAGAATCAAACGAGCGAGTAATGCAAGATCCTCAATATCCACTTTGCCATCATGATTCAAATCTGCCTTTTGGAACTGCTGCCAATTCGGATCGCTGCTGGATTTGCCATACGAATATGCTACAATTGCCAAATCGCCAACTGTAATTTTATTATCATGATTCACGTCACCGTTACTTGGCTTGATGACACCGGCAAGGAAATCTTCTACTGCAGCATTCAGCTTCGTAATCGCGTCAGCAATTTCAGCTTTCGTTGCCTTCTCCTCATCAGCAGCCAGCTTCGCTTTGTTGATAGCCGATTGCAGCTGCTGCTTCATCGCAGGAGGATATTGTCCCGGTTCTGTTCCTGTTTCCGCTCCATCATACAAAGCTTGCGCTTGCGATAATGCCGCCAGCAGTGCAGACTTATCACCCGGAGCTGCCTGTATCTGAAGATGATGCTGAGCTTCAAGCAGAAGCAGCTCCTGCCCTTCTGCGTTTGCAAGCTTAACGTCGGTTACCGTTATAGAGGTATTTACCGTTTCATCTGCTATGCCAGCTCGGAAAGTCAACTTCAGCCAGTCTTCGTTTGGCGAAAGGGCTGCCCCCTCTCCAAAGGCTAATATCCGAATTTTGCCCGGCTCAAGCTCTTTAGGCTCAAGCACTTTCAGCCCTTCCCGTAGTGGCGTCGCACCCGAGAAGCTGAGTTTGCTTGGATCAAAGGTTACCGTAACGTCCTGTGCATAAACACTCTGATATACGCTGTCCGTAACATTTCGAACCGCTAAGGTAAGATTCAGATCAGCACCGCTCGGTAYGTTTGCAGCACCTGTCAGTACAGCTGTCCCTTGATCCGAAGGCTCAACAGCTTCTTTGCTGACTGCTGACAATGCGATGTAGTCTAGCTCATAAAAGCCTGGATTTGGTCCAGAACCCCGCATAAACTTGATCGAGTTAACCCCTTCCTTCAGCTCAACGTTGACGCTTGAAGCCATAAATCGGCCCCAATTAATCGTCCCTGCGAGCTGCAAGGACTGCTCTTCGCCTTCATTAACCATAATTTTTGCAGCAGCTGGCTGATAATTCCCCGTATTTTGCGCGTACCAAATAAACATTTTGTACGTCCCTGCTGCTGGAACCTCAACCTGGTTAAAGTTAACGTAGCTGTCGGCATAATCGATGCCGCCAACGTAGCTTGAGCCTGATGCATGCACATTATTGCTGCGAGCCGACGCCTTGAACAGCTGGGCGTTTTCCGCCTCGTATTTATAAGGTTGAATGCCCGTTTCCTCAGTCACCTCAGGGAAATAAGTAACCCGCAGGTTTTCCGCTCCAAACGGAACAAGCGTAATTTCCTCCGTAGGCTCTGCGGAATATACAGGACCCACCGGCGGCTCTGCGGCTGATACCCCGTTAGCTGCTTTGCCCCATGACGGGATTCTCTTTCCTTTCACAATTAGCTTTATCGGGGTAGTCTCCTGTATGAACGGATTTTCCGGCATATCGGATACGACGACCTGAATCGAGTCTGCTGGGTTGTCGCGATCAAGCAGCAAACCATAATTCCAAGGCGACTGCGCATTGATGCTGTATTCCTTGAAGCCAGGCGCCTTCACTTGCGGCGCTGGATTAGACTGTTCTACCCAGTTCTCATCGATTTTCAGAGAGAATACGAGCGGGCCTCGTTCGATGCCAATCGAATTGTTGACCCAAGTCGACGTTTTGAGCTCCATTGGCAGCGTCAAAACAACGGTATCGCCTTTTGTCCATTGCCGATCAATCGTAAAATATTGCCCGGATACCACGGCCTCTTGCGGCTGCCCATTCACCGTGATAACTGCTTTGTCCGTCCATTCCGGAATACGCAGCTTCAGCGGGAAATTCACACTCTTGGACGCTTCCTCAATCGTAAACCGAATTTGATCCTCGAACGGATAGTTCGTCGTTTCCTTAACGGTTACATTCACTCCATTGATTTTGGCTGATACACGGCTCGGTCCATAGGCAATAACGCCAAGCCCGCCATCCGAAGTACCCGCCCACATGTCCTCCACAAAATAAGGCCAGCCCATATGCATATTGAAACGACAGCAAGGATAACCCGAATAAGGCGACTGTACGGTGCCATTTCCGTAATTTTGCTTAAAGCCATGATCGGTTACGCCGCTTTGTACTTGATTCGGCAGCGAATAGTATTGATGGGTTTTAATATCCTTGCTCATAGCACCCGGAAGCGAATTAAAAGTAATTTTCTCCAGCGCATCTCCGATTGCCGGATCACCGGTAATCATGGCGGCAACCGCGTTGCTGTGTACCCGCTCCACAATGGCACAAAGCTCAACCCCTTGCGTTGAAGCTAACCCTGCGAGCATCTCTGTTCCTGAATTCATGCCGGTAATTTGATTGTGTGATTGATTCAGATGCTCTACGCCTGCTTGAAATGCAAGCTTATCTGCTTCATTGTTCGATAGTTGATAATAAATAGAGGGGGTTTTAATCGATTGATTGACGTTGACTGTATGCTGCGAGTAAAAGTTATCAGGATTAATCTTAGCGGCTGTTAAAAAATGGTCGTTCGTAAAAATGTCAGTTTCATCGCCGCCTTGCTTATGCAGCTTCTCAGCGAGCTGCAGCAGAAACTCATCTCCTGTACGGTTGTACAGCCAGAGCACGACATTCATATTGTCGCCGCTGCGGATTTGTCCCCAATCCCTAAGCGGACGCTGGTCTAGATTGTTCAGCTGGTAGTGAAAATAATTCGTAAGAAAGGAGATCGCTCGCTTATCATTTGTCGCCTCGTAATAATCCTTGAGCACATAAATAGCAACCATGCGCGGCCACCAATCATTGTCGCTGGCAGGACCGAAGAAGCCGTCATCACGCTGGCTATTCAACATCCAATTGACCCATTTTTGCGATTTTGCAATCAGCTCCGGATCGTCAAGCGTATAAGCGAGCGCGACCAATCCCTTCACATAATAGATAGGGCGTTCCCAATTCGATTCTGGCGCTGTTCCACCCAGCCACTCCGAATTTGTGCTAAGCTCTCCGTATAAATCCTCTGCGTAGCCGGTTGCACCATCCTTCATTAGCTCTAATTGCTTAAGCAGCCAACCATCAGCTTTGACCGATCCAAGCGGAAGCGGCACAAACGGTGTTTGTACAAGCGGATCTTTATTTTTGACCAGCTCTTGGAACGACTCCGCCGGTACGGCATAATCAGTTGCAATAAAATTGTCAAATAGTGGCTCAGACTCATCCGCCCATACCCCAATGCCGCCGGAGGTAAACTTTTGTTCACTGTCATCGGTGTATTCCAGAATGGAATTATGCATATCGTCCACATATATTTTGATGCCATTCCCATAGGTTACGACCTTCAATTGATAAAACTTGTTCGCAGTGACCGTATCCAGTGCCTTAACGACTTTAAGATCAGTCCACTTATCCGTTAGACGGCGAAGTACCAAGTTTCCATCATTTCGCAGTCCTGCAAAATAACCTTTGGGTTCCTTTCCCTCACCGCTTAGCTTAGTTCGAAACAAAAGTCCTGCCGTACCCGAAGCTAGCGGCAGCTTAATATCAGTCTCCACTGTAAAATCGGTGAACACCGTATCTTTTACGAGCAAAGCCTGATTTGCGCCGGCGTTTACGGTTATCCCGCCCGATTGCAATTTCCACTCCCCTTGAGCAGCATGCCAACTCGGCAATGTGAGCCCATCCGCTGGGGCATCAAATGAATCCGTAAATGCGAGCTCCCCCTTATCATTTGAAAGTTTGAGATTGTCATAGGTCGGCTGGGATTGGTAAAGCCTTACGCCGACCTGACCTTTCGTATAGGTCGTATCCGATTGTTCCAACACCAGCTTATCATTGACATAAAACTTAATTTGCGACCCGGCAACGCTAACTTTAAAGTGATAAACTACATTAGGATTAATCGCTATCGAAGTCCGCTTCAGCTCAGTCCATTTGTTGTCCATACGGCCTAGAAATACGCTGCCCGTTCCTTGCGCGGAAATGCCTGCGTAATAACCTTTCACATTGTCCGCCCCTGGCGCTGCGCTAACCGTTCGGAAAAGCAATCCCGCATCACCGTTTCGACTGGCAAGGCTTATATCTGCCTCCACGGTGCCATCTTGTATTTCGGTTTGCTTAACCAAAGCTTTAGATCCTGATCCGCTTTCTCCGGTCATTTTGCCATTTGCCGTTGACCATATTCCATCGATGACCGCCCAATTTTCATTAATGATGGAACGATTGAAATGATCCTCGAAAAAAACCGGCTCTGCTCCAGTCGCAGCTTCTACATGAACTGCTGGCAGAAAGATGCTTACATACATTGAAAAAATGAGCGGCAAAACAATCATTGATTTCAGCCTGGCACTGAACCGCATCCAGCTTCACTCCTCAATCTTAGTTCTTGCAATCGCAAGCTCATGCTAAGCTTGCGTTTCAATTCAGCTGCTAGTAGATGATGCAAGCTCACCTCCCCTCCGTTAACATTTCCAGCTTGCTCTCAAACTCCATCGGATCAATCAAATGAAACGTATCCAGTACCGTGTCGTCCGTATCGATAATAAATGTAGTTGGCAGCGCATGCAGCTCGTATAAATAAGAGGCACGTTTATTGGCATCCAGTAAATTCGTAAACCGCCATTCATTTTCCTCGATGAACGTTTCAATGGCGCTTGCTTGTTTTTCTTCTGATGATAGATTCACGCCGTAGAAATCGACCTTATCTTCATATCTCTCATGCAGCTTCTTTAAGGTGGGAGCTTCAACACTGCATGCCTCACACCAGCTCGCCCAAAACTGCAATACAATCGGTTTATCTTCTGCACCCGCTACGGTGTGGGTTGCTCCGTTCAGATCCTTGAGCGTAAAGGCAGGCGCCTTCACTCCAGAAGTCGCTTTGCGGTGCAAAGCAGCTTCCTGATTCAAACTTAATACGCTCTCCAGCGCGGATGCATCCAGCTTATCGCCTGCATTGCCGCTCGTTTGATCCGAATTTAATATGAAAAACAAACCCAAGACCGTAGCTGACAAAAAAACGGAAATCACTAGAATCGTTTTTTTCATTGCTTTGAGTCAATCAAAGCAAGCAAGAGAGTAACGGCTTCAGCCCGAGTCGCATTAGCGCTTGGTGCAAACTTATTTTCGCCTCTGCCTTTGATGATGCCCGCTTCAGCAGCCATCGCTACAGAAGGCTCCGCCCAAGCTGGAATTTGGCTCCGATCTGCAAATGACGATCTTTTCGCCTGATCAACCTTCCATTCGAGTGCTCTAACAACCATTACCGCAATCTCCGCGCGATTAATTGGCTTGCTAGGGCGGAATGTATTGTCCTCGTACCCTGTTATAATGGCAGCTTCTACTGCAGTACCAACAAAAGCGGAAGCCCAGCTTGGTATGCTGCCTGCATCTTTAAACGATACATCTGTTGCAAGGTCAGCTTTCAAATCTAGTGCTCTGACGAGCATCGCTGCAAATTCCGCGCGGGTAACCTGTGCATTTGGTTTGAAGGTTCCGTCCGTATAACCATTAACAAACCCTAGCTGAACAGCCCGCTCAATGGATGCGATTGCCCAGTGTCCCGCAATATCTTTGAATGACACCGCTGAATTTCCTAGGTTAGCGGTAAGCTTCACATTAGGCTTCAGCGTACTGGAATCGAGGGTACTTTTTACAAGCTTCGCATCCGTGAGCTTTACCTCGGTATCCCCATTTCCGATTGGCTCGAATAGAAAGCTGGATAATACGCTTTTACCATTCTCGCCTGCTTTGTTCCCTATCTTCGTCGCAGCAAACACAATTTGATTGCCTTCGACGATCGGCGATATCGAGAATCCTGCAATGCTGCTGCTGGCACTTTTAAAACGAAGCTTCTTTGCATCAAATGACAGCTTTACCTCATAAGCGTACATATCGGTTAGCTTATCCGCAGTAACGACGATTTTAATATCTTTATCCGATTTCTCCTGGGTAAGTGCGAACACCGGCGTATCCGCTGCAAACGCAAAGCTTGGGAGTGCCATAGCAAGCAATAAAACGATCAAACCAGCCGACATAAAACGCTTACATTTCTTCAATGAAATCGTCCCTTTCATCTACATAGAATAGTAATGAGAGATGTGCATAACCATTTAGCAATCCAATCGATAGTTTTATTGTACAAAGATGAATTTGGAATGTATTTGCAATATCAGGTTAAAAGTTATGAATTTCCGCCGTTCCTTTTTAAAAATAAATAGAGCTGCTCTCTATATAGACAGAGAGCAGCTCTAAGATCCTTATTCATATATTTTCATGCATATTTCGACCAGCGGCTATCCCCAGGATTCGGACAAGCACGTTCTTTATATTTGGCGGCAATACGTACGAAACACCCGCATACGATACATGTCGTACCATATTGAAACTTCGGGCAGTTTCTACATTGCTTCAAGCGCTGCTCGTACACATCATCCGGCACACTAATTTCGGACTGGAACATCGGCGCCGCCAAAATCCGATCGATCTGCTCATCAGTGACAAGGTAATCATCACGACAGCCTTTGCACGCATTTTTGCTGCTCATTGCTGGTGGTATCCCTATTCCGAGATCAGCTCTAGCACCGTTACCGACATTGGCGAGAGCTTCGCGCTAATTTTTGACCCATTAACAGTGAAAGCTTGAAATGCGGTTGGCGCAACAGCTTCCGGATTTTCAAACGTGTTGTGCGCGTCCTTAGCGGAAGCTGAAAGCTCTGTACCCGAAACCTTAAGCCCTGCACCTGCTAGGCCGCGAAGATCAATCTCCACATCCGCTCCGGACTGATTGTCCAAATTACACAAGCTTACATGGATGCGGCCACTCGCGTCCTTTGAAGCAGATACGGATACTTGCGGAATCTTCTGGTCATTGTGCGCATAATCCTGACTGTCAATTGACGTGGTAAGAAGCGTTGCATCCTGATGCACCTTATACATATCAAAAACGTGATACGTTGGCGTCAGCACCATTTTCTCTCCCTCAGTCAAAATGACCGATTGCAGCACATTGATCACCTGAGCAATGTTAGCCATTTGTACCCGGTCACAATGATCGTGGAAGATATGAAGCGTAATTCCAGCAACCAGCGCATCACGAATCGTGTTTTGCTGATACAGGAACCCTGGATTTGTACCCGGCTCCACATCGTACCACGTACCCCATTCATCAACAATAAGGCCAACTCGCTTCTTCGGATCATAACGATCCATAATAGCCGAATGACGTGTAATCAGCTCGTCCATATAAAATGTTTTCTTCAATGTACCGTACCATTCATCCTCGGAGAAACCTGTTGCTGGACCTTTTTGTGTCCAAAACTCCCCTGGAATGGTGTAATAATGCAGCGATATCGCATCCATCATCCCATGTGCTTCCCGCATGACAACGTCCATCCAGCGGTAATCATCTACGTTTGGACCGCAAGCGATCTTATGGATTTTGTTATCGCCATAATTGCGCACATAGGTTTGATATCTGCGATACAGATCTGCATAATATTCAGGACGCATGTTGCCGCCGCAGCCCCAGTTCTCGTTGCCGACGCCAAAATATTTCACGTTCCACGGCTTTTCCCTGCCGTTTTCTGTACGCAATTCTGCCATTGGCGATACGCCGTCAAATGTCATGTACTCTACCCACTCCGACATTTCCTGAACGGTGCCGCTGCCCACGTTGCCTGAGATATAAGGCTCGCATTCCAGCATTTCACACAGCATCAAAAACTCATGCGTGCCAAAATGATTGTTCTCAACAACACCGCCCCAGTGGGTGTTGATCATCTGCTTGCGCGACTCACGTGGTCCAATGCCATCCTTCCAATGATATTCGTCCGCGAAGCAGCCGCCCGGCCAACGAAGAACTGGAATTTTCAGCTGCTTAAGCGCTGCGACTACATCATTGCGAATCCCGTTTGTGTTCGGAATAGGAGAATCCTCGCCTACCCATATCCCTTCATAAATACAACGTCCCAAATGCTCAGAGAAATGTCCATAAATATTGCGATTAATCGTACCTGCAGCCAAATCAGCGTTAATGGTTATACGGTTTGCCAAATAAATCGACCTCGCTTCAATATAATAGAATAAATAGACTTTGATAAATAGTTGGATTAATACATTTATTCATCCATATACTCATACATTAATCCTAACCAAATCATAATGGTAGCGGATACATTTTGCAACCCTTCGAATAAAAAAAAGCTACCAGCCTCTCGGCATGATAGCTTCCTTCTTATTCGTTTTGTTTTGGCAGCCATTCTAAGAACTGCTGGATATGCGTGTCCCAATAGCTCCATTCATGATTGCCTGGACCTTCAACATAAGTTAAAGGATAATTCGCCTGCTCGCTCGCATTACGGAAGGCGATATTATCATTGTATAGAAAATCCTCCGTACCACAGCATTGATAGAGCAGAGGCTTAGCCGCCGAATCCAGCTTGGCACTCCCCGCTACAAGATGCAGCAAATCATCATCCGTGCCTTTAATTTCTTTATCACCATATATGAGATGGAACAGACGCTTCAGATCAGTCATTTCGCTCCGTTTCACCATATCCGCCATATCCAGCGCACCGGATAAGCTGCCAGCTGCGGCAAAACGATCCGGATGCCTTAATGCCCATTTGAATGCTCCATAACCGCCCATCGATAAGCCCGCGACAAAATTATCTTCACGGGCATCAGATAGAGGGAAGAAAGAACGAGCAACGGCCGGAAGCTCTTCGGTTAGAAACGTCCAATATTTATTGCCATATGCCATATCCGTATAAAAGCTTTGATGCACATTCGGCATGATAACCGCAAAACCCTGCTCGGCTACATAACGTTCAATAGAAGTTCTGCGCATCCAAATGGTATCATCATCAGACAAGCCATGCAGTAAATATAACGTTTTATGAAGCTTCTGACTGCTGCGATTATTCATACCAATTTGCGATGTCGTCTGCTGCGGCAAAATAACGGTCATCGATGTACTGAGGCCCAGTGCCTCAGAAAAAAAGTTGCAAGTAATGAGTGCCAAACGATATTCCTCCTATTAATAGATATGCTCTGTTTATCAACTTACTCTAATGATATGTAATACTAGTAATGTAGCATCTATATGAAGCGCTTGCAATCTATCATATGAAACGGCGATGCTTCCATGTCCTATACGCCCTAAGGTTAGTTAGTGAACTTTTTTTCAGTGCTTATATGTACAGAAATAGAAAGGTATAATAGAAGTCGTCACAGAGTGAATATAAATTTTGGAGGTTGATTACGAATGAAAATGATGCCAATAGAGCGTCGTGGAATATCCGACAGCCGTCTCGTGTTAGGCTGTATGGGGTTTGGCGGAAGCTGGGATCTTGCAGACCCGATTACACCTGATCATATCAAGCAAGCAGAGGAAGCGATAGAAGCCGCGCTATCAATCGGCATTACGATGTATGATCATGCGGACATTTACACAAGAGGCAAAGCAGAATCCGTATTCGGTCAAATTCTTAAAAAGCAGCCCAAGCTTCGTGAGCAGCTCGTTATTCAATCTAAAGTAGGCATTCAGCTATCCGATGGCATTTTACCTGGACGCTTCAATTTCTCGCAAGAGCATATCTTATCGTCTGTCGATGGCATATTGGAGAGGCTTGGCACAGAATACTTAGATGTTTTGCTGCTTCATCGCCCTGATCCGCTTATGGAGCCGGATGAAATTGCAGAAGCTTTTACGAAGCTGAAATTATCCGGCAAGGTTCGCAACTTTGGCGTATCCAATATGAGCCCGGGACAAATTCGTTTCCTGCAGCGCTCGCTGCCTGATCCTATTGTCGTAAATCAGCTGGAAATGAGTCTACTCCGTCATGATTTCATCGATCAAGGTGTGCATGTCAATCAAAAGGCAGGTTTAAAAGACAACTTTGCTGAAGGTCTTATGGAATTGATGCAAATGGAAAATATACAAATTCAAGCATGGGGGCCTCTGGCACAGGGGAAATTTTCTGGAAGAGTATCCGAGAACGCAACGGAGTCAGAATTGAAAACAGCTGCTCTCGTACAACAAATAGCTGAAGAAAATGAAACGACACCGGAAGCCATCGTACTAGCTTGGTTAATGAAGCATCCCGCTCGCATTCAGCCTGTAATCGGCACTGTTAATCCTAAGCGGATAGCAGCCTGCAAGGATGCGGTGAAGCAATCGGAACTTATGACGAGAGAGCAATGGTACACGCTTCTAGTAAGCGCAAGAGGCATAAATATGCCTTAATTCGCGGGAATACGCGGATTATTAATATTTTTTCATTTAATTCTCATAATCGCTCATAATCCTTATAATACCTGCCCTTTCGTTCTCATGAGTGAAAATAGCCCTTTTGCGGATGTGTTATAGTCATAATACATAAAACGAAACGCGGAGGGACAACCTGACAGCATGAGAAAATTACACCTACTGAAATCGATTGCCAAAGCAGGCATTTGCAGCGCTATCGTCATATCGGCATTCACAATCGGAATTTTTGCTCCAAAGGCACATGCAGCTACACCTGAAACACTTAATCTTGTTTCTACAGGAAAAGAATTTATCGGCACTCCATATAAATTCGGTGCACCGGCAGGCGTTACATACGCATTTGACTGTTCATCTTTTACTCAATTTTTGTTCAAAGGACTTGATGTTTCTCTTCCACGCACATCTGTAGCACAAGCTACGGTTGGCGAGAAGGTTCCTAAGGGTTCACTCAGCATGGGCGATCTTGTCTTCTTTAAAACGAATGGCAAGACGATCAGCCATGTCGCTATTTATGCAGGCAACAACAAAATTATCCACAGCGCTACAAGCACTGGTGTTACCGTGTCGGACATGACCTCCAGCTACTGGTCCAAAAGTTATGTTACAGCAAGACGCGTCACAAATTAATTTTATAATATAGAACTTGGCTGTTATCGCCCTTTGCGATAGCAGCTTTTTTCTGTTTATCGTGAATCAATCGCTAGCTTCTATAACATTCTTAACCATATATACGGGATATGAAACAATAAGATTATATTCTTTCTATTATGGATGAAATGAATAAAAAATAGACATGCAGTACCTTCATTAGGTTTGCATGTCTATTTCATTATTTTTTTAACGGCTGCTGAGTGCAAATTCAGCAGCTATTTGCTCTGCCGTCAGCGCTTTACTATAAATTTTCAACTCATCTACTGCGCCTTTAAACGGAGTATCCCAATAGTTTACCCCCACGCCAAATACACCGCTATTATTAGTAAACACATTTGGGAAGCCGGAGCCTGCAAACTTTTCTTTTCCATTAATATACACCTTGGCTGTGCCGTTATTAACGGTAAATGCAATATGCGTCCATTGTCCAATGCTGATTTTCAGCCCTGTACTCGCATCATACCAAGCAGTGCCAGACCAAAGCATCGTGTTGCTGTTGACTGGGCCTCTTGGCACGAAGCTGATCCAGCTTTCATTCGTTCTTGATCCAAAAAATGCTGTCGCAAAGTTGGTCGCCTCCGCAGGATTAAGCCACATGGATACCGAATAAACATTGCCTTCTATTATACCGTCTGGCAGACGAATGCCTGAAGCGCCGTCTAATACAGCCGCCGACCCCAAAATGCCTGTTCCAAACGTAATGCTGCCTCCCGTATTATCTACTCTATTTCCTGTAATCGTACCCGCAGATACACGCCCTAATGAATCCATTAGATTCGAGTTAAAAGCATAATAAGCATTTTCACCATCCGTTACATGTACAACATAGGTCGCTGTTTTATGTCCGGCGTCATCAGCTGTTGCAGTTATTGTAGTTGTTCCGAGTGCAACTGCTGTTACTTGCCCTGTAGCTGCATTCACGATAGCGATGCTGGAATCGGCTGAAGACCAAGTAATCGACTTATTAGCTGCATTCACTGGTAAAACATTGACTTCAGGCAAATAAGTTGTGCCAATCGCTAGCGACTTCTCCGCAGCATCAAGCTGAATTTGTGCAACTAGAACAGAGGCATCCGGCTCTCCAAAAGCCAACCACCCTATTTTCTCTGCATGTAAAGCCACATCGTAAATACGAACCTCATCGATGAGACCTTTATAAGGGGTGTCCCAATAATTGACCCCTAGTGCAAACAAACCGTGCTTGTCTGTAAACACATTTGGCATTCCTGTACCGGAATATTTCTTAATCCCGTTGATGAATATTTGTGTCTCGCCGTTTTTCACTGTAAATGCAATATGTGTCCACTCATTCAGCTTGATTTGGATACCTGTAGATGCATCATACCAAGCTTCACCTGACCACAGCATCGTATTATTTTTCGCAAAATCATGCCCTCTTGGCATAAAGCTGATCCAGCTTTGCGGCGTTTGTGCACCGAAGAAAGCTGGAGCAATGTTTGCTGCCTCGGCAGGGTTCAGCCACATCGATACGGTATATTCATTTGTTGAAATTAAGCCCTCCGGCAAAAGAACACCTGACGCGCCGTTAAAGCTAGCTGCCTTTCCTTTGCCCGTCGTTCCATCTACAAACGAAATTTCTCCGCCTGTACGATCAATTCGGTCGCCCGTGATCGTTCCTGCCGCCATTATGCCCGTCATCTCTTCAAGATTATTCTCAAAATTGTACTGAGCAACTAATCCATCGGCTAGCGGACTTTCATTATGCTGTTGAACTATAAGTGTGAACGTTTTGGATGCGGTTGCGCTGCCTAACGTTATCGTTGCTGTTAATTGCACCGCTGCATCGCCGGAACCTGCGCTAGGCCTTGTTACAGCCCCACTTGCCGTTACGACTGATACATTCGAAGACTCCCATGTAATCGGCCAATGGTTTGCAGCTTTCACAGGAAGGCTGACATCATTATATATGCGGCTTGTATCGCCTAGCGTTAACCTATTAACTGCATTCGCAGCGAGTTCTTGATCAGTTAACGCTGCCAATTGACTTCCCCAAACAGCAGCGCCTTTGCCTGACAAAGCGCTAAAAGCCAAGATGTATACATTCGAAGTAGGGTCCCATTGGCGAATGAATATCCCTTTGTATGTCGTCTGAACAGGAACGTCATTTACAAGCTCATCAACTTTCAGGTTCGCATAATAGTCGCCATCTAGTTCCCAAGTTCCGGTCACAGCCCCTGTAATTTTGCCGTCCTGCTCCAGCTTAATGTAAACAGAAGGTTTAATCTCCTTCGTAATCTCTTTGCCGTGGTTAATATAATGATAAGCGCCAACGACATCGCTTTCGGAAATTTTGCCAATCGTCTCACCCGTGTAACGATGTGGAGCGACCACTGGCCAGCCATCTTCGTTCATAAACATCTGATGCACACGAACCTCATGGCCTTCCCCGCGGTAAGGGAACCGACTGTGAAAGATGTTGAACAGCTTACCATTTGATTCATCGTAGTAAGTCGAGTTATGGCCTGCAGATACATAACCATAGGTAGGGAAGTTCGCTTGTCCATTTAAGTTGCTGAAAATAAAATTACCAAAGCTCTTCACGCCATACGGTTCAATTGCCGCATCTTTAAAGAATGAACCCTCTGGACCGTGAGCCTGAATCATATCCTGACCTTCATAATCCACATAAGGTCCATCCGGCTTTAAGGAACGAGATATTCTCATATTGTAGCCGCCAACTGAATCTAATCCTCCAAATGTCACAAATAAATAATAGTAGCCGCTATTCGGATGATATTGGATGTAAGGCGCTTCAATACGGCTGTGATTTTGACCCATCAATCGTTTGCCATAACCTTGATTTTCTAATGGAAAACCGGTTTCGGCATTCATCTCTAAAATAAAAATTCCGCCTGAGTATGAGCCATAAACCATCCATAATCGGCCATCCTTATCAAAAAACGTATCGGGATCAACAGCATTCGGATGTTTTGTACCGTCATAAGCCGTACCTTCAGCGCTTATTCCTTTGCCTGATTTCAGGAAGATGCCTTTATTCACATATGGCCCTTCGATATTATCCGCAACTGCAACCCCGAGTGCTGAGAGCGGTTGATCTCCTTTGCATGCATTGTAATACATGTAAAACTTGCCATCTGCAAGCTGAATGACATCAGCAGCCCATAGCGTATCCGTTTCTGCCCAGCCGAGCGCCTCAGCCAATTCCTTTTTCACATTGCTTTCAGCACTCTTGAACAGTTTATTCGTTTCCGTCACGCCTGAATCGATTAACGACCAGCTCATGAGATCATTCGATTTGGCAGCCGCCAAATGCGAGCCAAATACGTAATACGTTTCGTCAACTTTAATAACGGATGGATCGTGAACCGATACATTTTCAAAAGTCGGCGTCGGCGTCGGTGTCGAAGTAGGAGTAGGAGTAGGAGTTGTTGATGGTGCAGGTGTTTCATTTCCACCACCATTACCACCAGAAGCAGGAAATGTCGCTGCCTCTCGCTCAAGCTTAGCCTCATTCTCACTATTGCTTGTCACTTTGCCTTTGCCTGTAACTTTGAGCTTACCGTCAAACAGAATGATAATCTCTTTAATTTCTGCGGCCTCATTCACATGCAAGGCTGCTTTTTGCTCCACTATCATTTTACTTATGATACCTTTCAACAATTTAATAGCAGGTAAAGATAATGCAGAAATCTCAACCTTATCGAAGTTTCCATCCAGCTCAATGGTTGCATCCGCTGCTGTATCCTTGTCAATCAATACATTTATGAAGCCATCACCAGTTAAACCAGCAGCCTCTTCAAGCTTAACGCCTGAAATGGTGAATACTTGACCAACGGTTGTTGTTCCTTGCGTAACCATTCGCAGCTTGCCATTCTTTTTATCAACAAAAATTTGCGCGATATCCGAATCATTTATTTTAATGCTGTTTTGGCCTCCTCCAAATACTTTCACTACTCCTTTTACTTTGACATTGTCGAGTATGACATCCCCTTCGGCGATGCCTTCGGTTAAATATAGATCTCCTTCAATAGTTGTATCTTTTAACGTAATATTCGCTGTATTAATGATTATGTTTTTGCTTGAAACATCCGTATATGTGCCCGCTTGATTCAATATCTCTCCAGAAATATTGTTTATTAGACGCAGCGCCTCAGCTCTTGTAATCTTGTTATTTGGTTTAAATGTTTGATCTTTATATCCTGTTGCGTACCCTTCCATAACGAGCGCATTCACGGCTTCCTTACTCCATGAAGGCAATGAGCCCAGATCCGTAAGAGCGCTTTCATTTTTGGCCGCACTACTCAATCGAAATACTCTAACTAAGATAACGGCAGCCTCTTGACGAGAAATCGAATCGCCCGGACGGATCGTTCCGTCGCTGTAACCGGAAATATATCCTGCCGCAACCGCCTTTTTCATTTCACTGTAAAAAGAACTCGATGCAGATACATCAGAGAAAACAATCTCTTCCTCATCAACAAAACGAAAAACCCGATTCATCAGAGTCATAAATTCCACTCGACTAATCGCTTGATCTGGTTTAAATTTCCCATCTCCATAACCCTGAATAAGCTGTTTCTCGTACCACGCTGTAAAATCCTTTTCCGCCCAGTGGCCTTTCACATCGGATTTGATTTTGCTTTGGTTTGCATGATTCAAGGTACTCTGAACGGGTTCTGTATTACCTTCAGCAGCCACAATTAATGGTGCAGGTACAAGTAATAAACAAACAAGAACCACTGCAATCCGTTTGCTAAAATATTTGAGCATYGCATAACTCCCCTTTCGATTGAAAATCATGTTTCATTCATCATGATGGCATCATCAGTAAATCGAACGATACGCTCCCATTCACCTCACATTCCCTATTCCTGCCTAACCTTTAACCAACGAATAATAATTAAACTAATCGATTACTAATTTTATTAACGTTTACATTGTAACGACAAACGCTGTAAATCGTCAATAGAAAATATATAAATGATGTAAGTTAGTTTCACTCCCACTCCCCCCTCTAGTACGGCAGTATTCCATTCCTTCGTTTTAGAAATAAACGCAAAAAAATGCCATCAGCTTTTGCCGACAGCATTCATCTCACTCACTATAAAATCATTTACGTGTATTCGTTGTTATTAATAAAAATATTAATAATACCTTTACTCAGCAATTGAGGTTTTTTTCTGATCTGAAGCCATCGATAACGATTTATAATTATCATTTATCACCTTTAGCCAGCTCTCCTGACGACCCTCAGCGTAGGTGCTATCCTTGCGCTTGCAGGCAATGCCTTCCAAATCCGATCTTCTTACAAGATCAAAAATAGCTGCACCCTCTCGCTCCACGTACAGCATCTTTTTGAAATAGGCATTATCCTCCAAAATATATTCCAGCAGCCGCTTTCGCTCAAGCAGCGGTTTTTGCCTTAAATCAAGCCCGTTGTAATAAAGAATATCAAATACAAAAAACTGGACTGGCTTCGTCCTTTTGGCTTCACGGATACTCGGCTCCTTCTTCAACCTGAAACGTTCCTGCAGCGACTCGAACTCAATCGCTCCTGTAAATGGGTTTACATAGGTTACCTCGCCATCTAACAGAACATCCGCAGGCTCCCTCAACGGTACATTATGTAATTCGGGATACTGCCGCGTAACTTCATTGAAATGCCGAGTATATAAAGCAGCCTTGCTTCCCATAAAGGAGAGCTGCAGGCGGTGTCCATCCAATAGGGGTTCAAATATAAAATCATCATCATCAAAAGGTTTTTCATATTCCGTTAATAACATGGGTTCCACAAACATTACGGCGCCCCCTTTCCGTTTAACCATTTTAGCATGATTTCACTTCAAAAATAGGAGGTAAATTTAGGTGAATGATATGAATAAACTCTCACTCGTATCCACATAATAGGTTCAAGAAGGAGGCTGAGAAAAGATGGCAAATCGTACGAATCAACTTCTTATACCGCAAGCCCGTGCAGCTCTAGAGCAGCTTAAATATGAAGTGGCCCAAGAGCTTGGCATTCAACTTCCGCAAGACGGATATTATGGCAACATGACCACTCGCGATATGGGCTCTATCGGCGGATTAATTACACGCCGGCTCGTTCAAATGGCTGAACAGCAGCTGTCAGGACATCGTTAATTTCTACATAAATAAGCGCCAAGAATGCAGAGATGCTTTCTTGGCGCTTATTTATTTGAGAAAAAATAAGAAATTGTGCAAATAAATGCTTTTGTCACGAATGGAGAACTTCCCTTCTTCAATAAAAATCGGTAAAATGGGAGAGAGTTGTCCCGTTACATAACGCATACAAACAAATTCCATTATGGAAAGGAATATTCTAATATGATTATTCAACCAAAAACACGTGGCTTTATTTGTACGACAGCACATCCTGAGGGCTGCGCACAACAAGTACAGCGTCAAATCGATTACGTAAACGCTCAACCAAGCATTGAAGGCCCGCGCAACGTGCTCGTCATTGGAGCTTCAACAGGTTATGGTCTTGCTTCACGTATCGTTTCTTCTTTCGCTGCTGGCGCTAATACAATTGGCGTTTATTTTGACAAAGCTGCTGAAGGCGCACGCACAGCATCCGCTGGCTGGTACAATTCCGCTGCTTTCGAGGAAGCTGCTGCAGCTGCTGGACGCAAATCTTTCAGCATCGTTGGAGATGCTTTCTCTGATGAAATTAAAGCAAAAACAATCGACTTGATCCGTACGGAACTAGGTCAAATTGATCTTGTTGTCTACAGCGTTGCTTCCCCGCGCCGTACGCATCCAAAAACAGGCGAAACGTTCTCTTCCGTTATCAAGCCGCTTGGCGGCACGTATTCGAACAAAACCGTTAACTTCCATAACGGCGATGTAACGCAAGCTACAATCGAGCCTGCAACAGAAGACGAGCTTCGTCAAACGATTGCTGTTATGGGCGGCGAGGACTGGCAGATGTGGATTGACGAGCTTGAGAAAGCTGGAGCACTTGCTGAAGGCGCAACTACAGTTGCTTACTCTTACATTGGACCTGAAATTACACATGCAGTTTATCGTGAAGGTACAATTGGCGCTGCTAAAAATGATCTGGAAGCTACGGCTCACCGCCTTAATGAACAGCTCAGCACAAATGGCGGTCGCGCATTCGTTTCCGTTAACAAAGCGCTCGTAACGCAATCAAGCTCCGCGATTCCAGTGGTGCCGCTTTATATTTCCGCCCTTTATAAAGTGATGAAAGAAAAAGGCATTCATGAGGGCTGCATTGAGCAAATGTATCGTTTATTCTCAGATCGTCTATACGGCAAAAATGAGACACTGGTTGATGAAAAAGGCCTTATCCGCGTTGATGATTGGGAGATGAGACCAGAAATCCAAGCTGAGGTTGCCGATGTTTGGGCTAAGCTCTCTACAGAAAATGTTTATGATCTTTCTGATCTTGAAGGTTATCGTCGTGAATTTTTCCAGCTATTCGGTTTCGAGACAGATGGCATCGATTATGAARCAGACGTTAATCCAGAAGTAAACATTCCAAATCTTCGCTAATATTTCCACTATAAAACCAATTCGAGCGTTTATTCACTCGAGTTGGTTTTTTTGTGTTTGCTGGTGCAAATACATTACTGGTATGGCCACTGCTATAAGGATCATACCCATAAAAGCGGGTGCGGCATGACCAAATGATACATAGATTTGACCTCCAATGATTGGCCCAATCATTCTGGCTAAGGCTTGAATAGATTGGCTGCCTCCTTGGATTCTCCCTTCGTCTACATACCTATACCTTACCAAAAACAAAAACAGAGTGGTAGTCCTGCTCCCACTCCGAAAATTTATAACTTGATTAATGTATAAAAAAAACCCCTTAACCGAAGTTAAGGGGTTTTGATTTAATACTATAGTTTTACAACGTTTTCTGCTTGTGGTCCACGGTTGCCTTGAGTTACGTTGAACTCAACGCGTTGACCTTCGTCAAGTGATTTGAAACCGTCGCCTTGGATTGCGGAGAAATGTACGAATACGTCATTGCCGCCTTCTACTTCGATAAAACCGAAGCCTTTCTCTGCGTTAAACCATTTTACTGTACCTTGTTCCATAATTGATTACCTCCAAAAGTATATTAACATGTTTTTTCCAGAAAAACTAAAAATCACACATTGAAAAAGATATCATCATACAAATGACAACCTTTTCAATGAGTGAATTCAAGGTTAAATTTGTTGTTTGTATTGATAATATACCATAGGCATTTGTAATAAGCAAGTCTTCATTTTAAAAAAGATCAAATCCCTTTTTTCTCCGGGATAACAACCGCTTGGTCAGGAAATTATATATCGGGTAGCAAGCACACTATTCTAACGTTGAGGAGTATGTACATGCGGAAATTTTTCATTTTAGCTTTACTTATTTTAGCTGTAGGCTGTTCGTCAAATCCAAGGATGTCAACCAATAAGCACTCTGCTCTTGGTTACACATCAACCAAAACACCTATTATTACGTCAACGCCACACACAACCCAGGCCTCTTCAATCTCTACACCGATGATGAAGAATCCTACTGTTTCAATGAAGGGCTCGCAGTATAACAACATTCCAGATTGGCTGTTGGGCGATGGAGCAAATGGACTCGTTAATAAGTACCCTTATCCATTTCCGTCTCAATACCCTGGTCAAAACCCAGCTCAACAACCAACGACACAGAATCCAACAACTCAAAACCCGACCACTCAGAATCCAACGACTCAAAATCCAGCGGAGAAAGCTCCTTCTTCCTCTGGACAATATGAACAACAGGTGCTCCAACTGGTCAATTCTGAACGATCAAAATCAGGGTTGCCTGCACTCAGCATGGATGGCTCTTTATCCAAAATGGCTTTGGTCAAAGCACAGGATATGATTAACAACAACTACTTTGATCATAATTCACCAACTTATGGTTCTCCCTTCGACATGATGAAACAATTCAATATTACGTACAGTTCTGCTGGTGAAAATATTGCTAAAGGTCAGCCTACTCCTGATCAAGTAATGAAGGATTGGATGAACAGCCCTGGGCACCGCGCAAATATTTTGAAATCCAGTTTCACTAAAATTGGAGTAGGGTATTACCAAGGTGCATGGGTTCAAGAATTTACTGGTTAATCGCATCGATCAAAAAAAGAGCAGCCGACGAATTTCCACTCGTTGGCTGCTCTTACTAAAATCGCAGCATAATTATTTACTAAAGATTAAACCGAACCAAGTATTTCGCTTAATGCGGCAATAAACTGATCATTTTCTTCGGGCATACCTATTGAGATACGCACATGGAGCGGCAAGCCCCACGTTTTTCCGTGGCGAACGATAATCCCTTTAGCCATTAAACGCATGTAGATGGACTCCGATTCTGGCCCAAGCTCAGCAAGTACAAAGTTAGTCATACTTTGCGTATATTTGATTCCAAGCTGGTCAAATGAAGCGTACATACGCTCACGTTCCTTGGCAACCAGTGCTTGCGAACTTAAAACATGCTCTTCATCACCGATCGCTGCAGCTGCAGCTGTCTGGGCAAGTGCATTAACATTAAACGGCTCCTTCACTTGAAGAATGCTCTGAATAATTTGCTGAGGAGCAGCCCCATAACCTACTCGAATACCTGCAAGACCGTAAATTTTCGAAAAGGTTTTTAGCACGATGAGCGGGTAGCCTGCTCTTACAAATGCCATTCCATCCGAATACAGCTCCTCCGAAACGTAGTGGCTGTAAGCTGTATCGAGCATAACCATGATACGTTTTGGGATTGAATCGAGTATATATTTCAAATCTTTTTGAGCTACATAAGTACCTGTTGGATTATTTGGAGAACATAGATATATAATTTTGGTACGATCAGTCACTGCAGCAACAATAGCTTCTGCATCATATTGAAAAGCATCATTGAGCGGGACAACGATTGTTTTAGCTCCCATCAGCTGAGCACCAAACTCATATTCACTAAATGTAGGTCCCGGCACAATAATTTCATCACCCGCATCCAAAAAAGCTTCTGCTACAAGCGTGATGAGCTCATCTCCGCCGTTAGTAACAATGACTTGATCTGCATGGAGGTCGTAATAATCGGCAATGGTTTTCTTCAATAATTGAGACTGGTTGTCAGGATAACGATGAAGATCAGTCAAGGCGGTTTGGATGGCTTCAATCGCTTTTGGAGAAGGTCCTAATGGATTTTCATTTGAGGCCAGCTTAATTACATGCTGCAGGCCATATTCGCTCTGAACCTCCCAAATCGGTTTACCTGGCGAGTAGGGCTTCATCACTTCCAAAGCCTTTCGTGGTTTAACTTCAATTTTCTCGTTCATACATTTCACCCTTACTAAATAAAGTCAAAACCTTTATTACGATAATACATTAATCCTTTCTCGCAGTAAAGAGTTAATGCGAGATAAGATTGTCGAAATAATGACCAAATTCCCGCTCCAGCAGTATCGTATTGAACATTAAGAAAAGGAGGCACCCCTTATAGGCGCCTCCTTTTTATTTGTTTTTTTCACTTCGTTTTATTTTTCCTCAGCCAAAAAATCGATCATTGAACGAGCTTGTACCTTGCCCGCTGCAGCTGGCTTACTTGCTGCTTCTCCACTTTCGCGCAAGCGGAACTCTACGATTTTAGCTACACCTGGTATCAAATCAAAGAAATTGTCCGTGAACATGCCCTCGTGCTCTGCAGTAATCCATACCTGCTTAGCAAGCACATCCGTCTCCAGCGCGAACGACGTACCGTTGCTGCCTTGAACCTCTGAAATTCGAATAACCGCTGAAGCAAGCTTCTGTTCTTTCGCTTTTACGAAATAATGTTCCTTGCTGTCTATCAGCTTACCGCCTTGGGTCAGCTCTGCATACAATACAACACGCTTTGCTTCGCAGCCTGTCAGCCATTCCAGCTCGTTTATCGAGCTTACAATTGCTGCACTATTTCCTGCTATGGACACTTGAGTCGTTTCCTGCTTAATTAACACGCCTGCAAAGTCGTATAGCGTTAATCTGAGCTCGCCGTTCAACGTTTCCAGCAAATCCGTTACCGCATGAATATTGATAATGCCGTCATCTGTCTTGTCAAAGGACAGCATTGTGTCGGCGAAGCTTCTTTTCGCATAATACTGCATAGCTTTCCATTTTCCGTAATAATCCATGCCTGCCCAAGAAGCTACTGGCCAGCAATCATTCATTTGCCAGTATAACGTTCCCATGCAATATGGCATGCTGCGACGATGCGCCTCAATCGCCATCTTCATCGCTTCTGCTTGCAGCACCTGACTCATATAGAGGAAAGCAGGGAAGTCCTTAGGCTCGCTCATATAAATATCCATGTATTCTTTAATGAGACGATTGCCGTCGCCATTCTTCTGATGCGCGCGCATTACCTTAGAATCCAGAGCCAAATCCTGCTCCGTTGCGAATTTCATCACCGTATCATACTCAGGGAATGACTGGAAGCCGTATTCACTCATAAAACGGCCGATTTTCAGGTTGTAGTTCTCAAATGGCTCAACTGCGTGCCATACTCCCCAGTAATGAACATCTCCCTCTGTAGATAGCGGATGCGCATGCTGGTTAATGTCCCCCGACAGCGATATAAGCGGTGAGGATGGCCAATATTGTGTTCCTGGCGCATAGGCTTCAACCGCATCAGGTAAAATGTCATGGAAAACCGCCTCGTAGTCCGCCCAAATGACAGCGCGCTGCTCCGATGTATATTCTTTTTTCCAGCCCCAGCCGCCCTTCTCATCAAATTGCGCCCAAGCTGAATCAATCTCGTTATTGCCGCACCACAGCACGATGGAAGGATGATTGCGCAGCCGCTTCACATTCTCTTCTGCTTCCAAGCGAACATTTTCTAGAAAGGCCTCATCGCCAGGATACATGCTGCATGCGAACATAAAGTCCTGCCACACCAAGATGCCGTACTCATCACAAAGCTCATAGAACACCGACTGTTCATATATACCGCCGCCCCATACACGAAGCATGTTCATATTCGATTCCGCAGCAGAAACAATTTCATGTCTATATCGATCATCTGTTACTTCTGTAATGAAGCTGTCATTAGGGATATGGTTTGCACCTTTCGCAAACACAGGAACGCCGTTAAGCTCAAAATAAAACGAGGCTCCTACCTCATCCTTGTCTCGCACCAATCGAATGGAGCGAAGACCAGTACGAACGGACTTTGCAGCTATCAACTCTTCATCCTTGCAAAGCTCTGCTGTAAATGTATATAAATGAGCATCGCCAAGTCCTCTGCTCCACCAAAGCTTCGGATTCTCGATATCAACAGGCAGTTGAATCACATTGATCCCTTGCTTTAAGTGCGCAGCCTGCTCCCAAGTTTGTCCCCCTGCACTTAACTTCACCAAGCCGTTCCATTCATGCTCCGACTCAATTTCCACATCTACTGTTAAGCTAGCTTTCGAAGCATTTACCTGATCCTGCTTCACATATACATCCGTAATTTTGCTGTCGGACCAGCCCTCTAGTCTAGCTTCACGCCAAATACCACTGGTAACGAATCGTGGACCCCAGTCCCAGCCATAATGATAAGGCGCTTTTCTTGCAAAAATACTTATCTTCTGAGCACCCAGTCCGCCAAGCTCTGATTGATCATTACTAGCTGGTAGATTATAGCCAAGCTTCTCGATCTTCGGCAAATCCTCTTGCACAGGGGAGCGGAATTTAATCAACAATACATTATCTTTGGCATTCACCATAGACGCTACATTTGCTTTCCATGTTCTAAACATATTGTCTGCTGACAATACATGATTGCCATTTACATAAACGTCTGCATACGTATCTAATCCATCGAATACGAGTTCAATAGTTGAGGCATTTAACAATTGATCATTTACGTCGAAATGAGTCTCGTATTCCCAATCTATTTTGTCAATCCATTGCAAATCATGCTCATTTGTTTTATAGAAAGGATCTTTGATGATGCCATTGCGCAGTAAATCAGTATGAACGCAGCCAGGCACGATGGCTTCCATCCATTCTTGCTCCTGACAAGCTTTGAATTTCCAATTACTTAGCACTAGTTGTGTTTCTCTCATTTTGTCCTCCTAAGAATATGTGTCTTCCTATCGCTTGTCATTCTTCTTTATCTACAGCTTTTTTCATGCCAAACAAGTCTGGAAGTTCATCCAGTGTCGTCACATTTGAATGATTGTAGATTTTTTTCAAAATCTCTTGGCTGTTATGTTTTCCATCGTTTAAATAATCGCCTTCCCAGGTGACAAACCAGCTCCAATTCGCACCATACGCTTTCATTAAGTCCGGGTCAGGAATGGAACCATTTTCGGTCATTGCAACAAGTTTTTTATTGCTGACTAGAGCGACGAGATTATCAAAATAATTAATGGCGGGAGAATGATCTCCAGGGGCTGGATAACTATCTACACTAACGATATCCACTACGTCATCTCCTGGATACCATTCGGGCTGGACCGAATTCCAGATCCATATGAGATTGTTTAATTCATGCTTATTGGCCAGTCGATCGTATACTATTCGGTAAAGCTGCTTTGCCGGTTCAGGACCCTTTGCTCCCCACCAGAACCACCCGCCTTCCGCTTCATGAAGCGGTCTAAATAACACGGGCACATGGGCATCCTTTAATCTTTGAAGCTGCACGGCAATCGTATCGATATCAGCTAGCAGCAGCTTGTACTCCTCCGATTCAGTGTCACTCAAAGCTTTCTCCAAATCAAAGGTTACCGAATCAGCATAAAACCCCCGCCACCATTCTTTTCCCGGCTCGTCAATTATGCCGGTGGGAGCGTTCCAATGCCATAAGAAGGTTGTAATGCCGCCTTGCTTATGCCAGCCAATTGCTTTTTCCACTTCATACGAGATAGCTCCGTGCTCTGCTCTTGTTTTGGAATAATCGATTAAATCAAACCCGACCATCGCTGGTTCTTTACCGGTAATCTTCTCAATCCAAGAAACATTATCCAGTCCGGTTTGACCCGACAACATCGACTCGCCATAGTTTTCCACCAAATAATTCATTAGTTTTTTGGCTTCTGCAGAAGCATTCCCATTCACTAATTCACCAGAAACCTGATGTTTCGTTTCAGGCTTCGTCTTTTGCAGCTTAATATAGTCGATATCGTAATAACCCCAGCCTCGAGTCAGGCTAATCGTATTCGTGCCCTCTTGTAAAAGAAGCTTCCCTGCCTTGAGCTCCGTAAATTGATCATTTGGCTGTAAAACCAAATCGCCGTGGGGCTCATTATTCAATGAAATGCTAGCTACTTTATTGCCATTTGGCGCCCGGTAGCTGACCCATACATTGTATAATATTGCCTTTGGAGCAACAACCTCAAACGATAACTGGTCCTGCTCATCCGTAAAATCAGTAACGAAGCCTGAGCCAGAGAAGCCCTCCGCTTCTTGAGAAACCATAGTACCTTGAAGCAGCCCGGACTCCGCTTCGTATTTCAAAAATGGTTCTTCCTTGTTTGAGCTTGGCAGAACAGCCAATATAACGACTAAAGCGGCGCCTAGAAGCGCTAAGCTGACAGCCAACGCACTAATGACAACTCGCCTGCTCCTAAGGGCGGTCATCTGATAATCCCCACTTTCGCGAGTCGGAAATTAGTGCCTGTGCATTCTGGTCGATTGCCATGAATGACTTCAAGCTCGAAGCGGTGACGGCCGCTCGCCCAATCATCTCCGAAACAGCTTAAGCGATACCACCCATCATCCTGGACCCATGATGGCCTCTCCCGCTCCATCACTTGCCACTCCCCATCATCTATTCGGTATCGAAACTCAGCTGAGCTTCTCCCGAAGTCAAAGCCAAGAACGAGTCCTCTTCCCTCGAAGGAGAAGGACAACTCTGCTCCAATGGCCGATGTCTCGAGCACTTGATCGATCCACTCCAGATGAGGCCATCTCCTTATGGCCCAAGAACCTCTCGTATGAATGTGATGAAAAGATAAGTCGAATACATCATCCCAGCATTGTGTATCCAGCGGCTTTGGTATCAAGTATGAAACCTGATCAGCCTCCACCGCGTGATCCGCGTACGGTAATTCCTTCTGGAGATAAGCAATTACGCTTTGCCCATAGCTCAAGCTTCCTCTGCTTGTCGGATGAAGACCATCTGGCAGCCATTCTTCAAAGCGCAGCTTGCCTTTCTTGACTTCCTCAAAAGCATACAAACCCATCCATACCGAGCTAAGATCATAATGCTCTGCTATCCGCTCAAATTCATTAATCGTATCCGGTACCAAGCCCTGTGTAATGGCGCTGTACATATTTTGCGAATACGTGTATACGATGACGATATCGCGCTGGCCATCAGCGAGCAATTGCCTTATTAATCCTTCGCGCGAGCGATTGCGCTTCAAGGTTGGCTCGCCTTCATCATTAACTGCATATTCAATAAAAACCAAATCGCAATTCGTATCGATTAAATCGCGTTTGGCGCGGAAAGCAGCTAAATCGCTGCCCGTTGCTCCGATCGCTGCATTTTCAACCGCGATACGCAGTTCCGGGTATTGCTCCGTGAACCAGGCAATGACTGGCTCCGGCCAGTTATGGCGCGGCCTTGCATCGGTAATCGAGCCTCCAATAAAGCCAAGCGTCAAGCGTCCTTCTTGGATTCCGCGCCGCGTTCGATGCAGATTGCTTCGGTGATTCCAAATCGACAAAGTCATAAATGGCGTGCTCCTTGCACAAGTATTAGTCCTTGCGATGAATGGCATCCACCCGCTATTCTCGCAGCTGATAATTTTTCAAATCAGGCAGCTCATCCTTCGTTAACGAGAAAGGGTGATTATAAAATTTGATAAGCTGTTCCCTATCTGTAAACTTCTCGGCATATACTCGGTGTCCATCCACAGTATTGTAGACAAAATTGCCATACCACGTGCAATTCCATGCCCAGAGTGCACGATCCTGCAGCATAAGATCTGGATCAGGAATCGGTCCATTTTCAGACAAAGCAATAATTTTGTTCATGCTTGTGTA
This sequence comes from Paenibacillus sp. 01T431, assembly GCF_056398625.1. NCBI lineage: Bacteria > Bacillati > Bacillota > Bacilli > Caryophanales > Paenibacillaceae > Paenibacillus > Paenibacillus sp. 01T431. Next base: position 78,048 of record NZ_JBFTPT010000003.1, on the reverse strand, counting down.
AGCGAGTGCCTTCTCGAAACGATCAAGCTGCGACTCGTAATTTTGCTCAGGAGGATAAATATCTTCTCCAATAATATCGACGTACTCATCGCCCGGATACCAATCCGCATGCTGTCCATTCCATACCCAAATCAAATGGTTCAACTTATGCAGGTTCGTCATTCGGTCATACATCAGCTTCCACAATTGAACGCAGGGCTCAGCCCCTTTGCTGCCCCACCAGAACCAGCCTCCCGAAGCCTCGTGCAGTGGTCTCCATAATACAGGCACCCCTGCATCCTGCAGCCGTTTCAGCTCGGAGGAAATCGCATCAATATCTCTGATCAGCAGCTTATAATCCTCTGACTCTTGATCACTCAACGCCTTCTGCACATCAAACGTCGTTGCTTTTGTATAGAAACCGCTGCCCCACGTTCGGTCAGGGGCCAAATCAATTAAATCCTTAGGCGCATTCCAATGCCAGCAAAAAGTTACGATGCCGCCGCTTTGCCACCAATCAATTGCAATATCCGTATCGGAGCATGTGGCCCCGCGCTCTGTGCGCGAGGGTGAATAATTCATGAAATCAAAGCCATAAACAGCTGGGTATTTCCCAGTCACTTCATGCAATATTTCAAGTTCAGGTGTTGATACTACACCGATTTGCTGACCGGTCAATATGCGAGTTCCATAAATGTCGCATAAATAGGTCATCAGCCTTTTCGCCTGATCGTCTGCATTCGGGTTTATGAGCTTAGGTTCCACTATGAAACGGGATTGCTGCTTCACATTCAACATTTATGGTTTCTCTCCTTCTTTGGCATTTCTTTTTGTATATCCTCACTTAACCTACTGCCTGCTAACCGATAATACCGCTCCGCTCCACACTTTCAACGAAATAACGCTGAACGACTAAGTACAAAATGATTAGCGGTATGATAGCAAGCAAAATACCCGTATCAATAATCATTGCCACATGGTTCGGATCAGCCTTAACGTTACCGCCTCCGGCCGCTACCCCCAGCAAACCTGGAAGCAACGCATTGGCTTGGGCTGACAATGTCGAAATCTTAATCGGCATAAGTGCGGATTCACTCATGAACAGCGAAGTGAAAAAGGTATCGTTATACTGCCACACGAAGCAGAACAGCACGACAGTAATGATTGGCGGAATGGCGTTCGGCAGCATGATTTTCAAAAATGTTTTCACTCCGCCAGCGCCATCAATCAATGCTGCTTCCTCTATCTCTTTAGGCATTCCTTTAAAAAACTGGCGGAAAATATAAATGAACAGTCCCGCTTTTAATCCGATTGCTGTCGCAGACGTTATAATAGAAGGCCAATACGTATTGAGCAGATTAACGCCTTCCTTACCCGTCACTAGATGAATGACTCCGAGTATGTCAAAGCTTCTAAAATGAAGATACATCGGAACCATCAACGTGCTTGTCGGAACTAGAATCGTTAATATGACCAGAGCGAACAGCACATTGCTGCCTGGGAAGTTAAAACGGGCGAAGCCGTACCCAGCAAGCGCGCAAGAAGCTGTCGTTAGCAGCGTAGTCACAATAACAAAGACAAGCGTGTTTCCCAGAAGAGGAAAGTAGTGTAAAATATCCATCGCCATTTTGATGTTGTCGAGCGTAAAGTGGACAGGCACCATATAAATCGTCGGATTGTAAATATCGACTTTGTCTTTGAAAGCGACAGAAAACTTCATAAGCAGCGGATAAATGATGATGTACGAGATGCCAATAACAAGCGCGTAACGAAAAATGGCGTACAACGTATCGATCGTCTTATTTTTCATTTTCTGCAGCCGATATTTATTGTCCTCGTTGCGAACAGCCTGTGAAGCCTCCATATGCAGCTTCCTCCTTTGTTAATCACTCAGTTGTAATGTACTTTTCTCGATAGCAGCACTCCGATAATGACCAAAACAACGCTTATAATCAACGTGTAAACCCAAGACATCGCTGCGCTGAGCCCAAAGTTTTGCGTGGTGAATGCCGTCGAGAAAATCATATCCGTAACTGCGCTGCCCGAGAATGAATCAATAATCGTATAGATGACATTGGTCAAAATGAGCGGGCTAACTAATGGAAATGTGATTTTCCAGAACGATTCATAGGCTGTAGCGCCTTCCATCTTAGCCACCTCATACATGGCACCTGGAACGGACTGCAAAGCAGCTAGAAAAATAAGAATTTGCACGCCAGAGCTTGTAATAATCTCATAGATTCTAGTAATCGCCTGAACGATGTAGTCAACGAACGATAGCGGCAATCCTATTTCACTTAGTATCATGACCATTGACATAATATTATAGGTGGAAGAAGCTTCACCCATTTCACTTACGACCGATGAATCGCCTACTAGATTAATAAGCCCCGCTGTTTCTGCAGCTGAAATCGCATTGGAAGCGAGTATGACCGGAAGGAAAAATATCGCTCTCGCGAGTATTCTGCCACGAAACTTCTGATTAAGCAGCGTAGCAGAGAAAAGGCTGAAAAATAATATCATCGGTACATTCAAAACCATTTCAGAAACGGATTGGGTCAAAATCCGATTGAAGGTAGCATCCACGAACAACGCTTCTTTAAAATTCGCCCAACCAACCGATTCCAATATAAACCCAGTCGGTTCCACCGTTAGCTTGCTGAAGCTGAATTTAATGGATTGGATAAGCGGTGTCGCAAACATAAATATGAAGCCCAGCAGCCATGGGAAAATAAATGCTACGCCTAGAAGTGAGCGCTTGTGCCGCAAAGCTAACTTATAACCATTCATTAACGCTCACCTCCTACCCAATAGTTTTGAGCTTCAACTTTGTTTCCGTTAATGCTGACTTGCTTATCTGTGTAATTGACAATAATTGATTTCCCATTGCTGTATTGCATCTCTACGACACCGTCTTGATGGCGAATATGCTTCACCATTTGAGCGTTTCTCACACCGGAGAGCACATCGTTTGCTTCCTTATACATCGACAGCGCTTGATCATACCAGTCTTTGTAATGGGTAGAGAACAGCTTGTCAAAATGAGTGAATTTCAGTTTAGACGATGGTTCATAGCTCCATGAAAAATGCGGCGCTGAGCCAAGCTCTACCGAACGAAGCAGCTGCTGCTGAATATCCTGCTCATCCTCTAAGTTAATCGCACCGCCGGCATAATCGACATATCCATGAATAACCATTTGATAAAATGGAACTTCCTCATCCGTTAGCACGAAGCCGCTGGATGACGTTGGCACATTTATAAGATGATCTGCGAATGGCCATACATAAGCATTTCCGCCCGTAAGCATCGTTTGATCGACGCGCTCATCCACCTTGCTCAGCTCATCCTCAACGATTTTTTTAGCCGTTTCGCGTTGAATGACTCTGCTCGTACGGAAGTCCGAGCTCAGCACGCTGCCAAGGTCCCGCAGCGATATTCCCCTCATGCCAAGCGAATCATACTTCTTCATAAACGTATCAACGAAGTAGGGAAGCTTTGCCGGTGACAACAAATAATACGAGCCTAACAGCATATCCATTCGATTAAGCGCTCGGTTATAAGGATAAAGCTCTGCTTCCTCCCGTGTAACGAACCGCGATGCATCAGAGGATGGAACAAAACCTCCATCATCATGATAAATTTGCTGAAAGGCTACATCTGGGAACAACATCCCGCCGGATTGCTCCAGCTGATTCGCTAGCTTAATAAAGCTGGACTTGCTTCCGAGCTCGCTGTCCACTTTCAGCTTTACTGGTGTCTGATGAATGACGCCGTTGCCGAACCAGCCCGTGTAACGAATGAGCAATCGATTAATCCCATCCGACTTCAGTTGTCCAGCCATTTGTGAGGCTTGCTCAAAGGATGTCATGGCAACGACGGAGCTGTACGGTACACCAAGGAATGATTTCCGCTTGTCGACCGTTCCTAGAATATCCAAATAAAATGGAAGCTTTTCATCATCTTTTAATGGCTGAAGCTTGTTTTCAGCTACAAGCCTGTCACGATAAAGCTCCGCCATTCCTGAATAGCTCGCCTTATCTCCTGAGAGAAAGCTGTACCGAATTTGAATGTCGCCTTTATAAATCTCTTCACTCAACAGCTGGATTTCTTGAATCTTTGAACCAGTGTAAAGCTCAAGCTCATCCTCTCCACGCAATGAGTAGCTGCTGTGAATATAATTGTAGGAATTTTTTTTACCGCTGATATCAGCAGCGATGCTGGCAACAGCATCACCTTCTTCAATCACCGCAAACCACGCTGCGCTTCCTGCCTTCATCCCAAATACCGGCATTCTAGCACTCTCGCTTACTTGACCGCGGCGGTAGCTGTTATCGTTCGGATCAAGGCCATATACTCTTTGTACGTATTGCTCTTCCTTTACCTTGCCGTTGTTTAGATGGATCAAGCTTCCGGTTCCATCCGGCACGAACATATATCCTTCGTTTTCCTTATCTGCAGCGCCAAAGAAATTAAGCATCTCGATGCTGCGAATTTGATAGCCTCCGCTTTCTTTGACCTGATTGACTGGAACGGATGCAACCAGTGAACCGCCATCAATGCGGTATTCCAAAGGAATAACGAAGTTTGGTTTGCTCGATTCGCCGCCGCCTGCAACGCCGTTTTCCTCATTGTCGAAAGCGAGATCCTCATCGGAATAACCAGCCTTGACGAATGCCGCCGTCATTTTGCTCAATACAAGCGGCTTGGAAACCTGCGCATCTAGTCTCTCTAATACTTCCTTATTGTCCGCTTTCGGATAATAGCGCAATCCCACATACTTGGCCGTCGGTGCATCCAGCTTGGAGAGCACCTTCTCTTCCAATCGCACTTTGCTTATATACCTTGGCAAGGCATCCACGCCGATTGACGTATCGCCAATCGTATAGGTGATACGAATGCCGTTCTCAATGCTTTCAGCTGTAAACTGCTTATTTGCGATACTTTCCGTGAAGTTGGTGAATGTATCCAGCGTACCGATTGAATCCCGGAACAGTACCGTCAACTGAGAAGACAATATTTCCTTCTCGAAGCCCGATGCGATAGCATCCTCACTCCGATTGGGCGGATTGCTGTACCAGATTTGGCCTTGCCGTTTATCCCTCACAGCGACCTCTGTCGTTTCGGCGCTGTAGTATAACGATAATTCGGAATTGTCCGCTACAAGCTGCATGCCTGGCACACCTTTTGAAGAATCAGGCATTGCCTTAATTGCGGCTCCAGCTTCCAGCTCAGTTGTCATTTTCATATAAGCGGCTGCTTTAACGGCTTTAGCTCCACGACTGGTGAATAGCAATACGGAGCAGACCAAGATACAAATTGCTGCGGTACAGGCCAGCACCGCAACCAGCTTTTTACGATTTTTCACGGGTGCGGCCTCCTTTACGTACGGAAAATGATTTCACGATAAATATTGATAATAAAATCGATAATTTGCTGCATCATACTCAGCACGAGCGTCCCAAGAAATACGATAATGCCCATTACGATTACCGTCAGCAGCATCGTAATAATCGTTTTAAACGCCGAATATTGATGAACCGTCATCGTACCGACAAATAGAAGCGCTAGAAACCAAATGGTGGATATAGACATAACTAAATAATAAAAAGCCGTTTCTTCCTGTACCATAAACCGGCTCGCAATGGTCATGGGCACATAAAGAATGACCATAGGAACAAGCGCATAACCCGTCGCCATAACAATTTCTTTGAATTTACCTTCGCCATCCATTAAGGTTGTAATCGCCCAATTGGATATACACCAAAGAAAGAAAGGAAATACAATCGTAACGAGCTGAGTCAGGCTGTTCAAATGACGTGGATCATTATAGTTCACCAGAAAACCTGCAAACTGATTTTGTAAAATAACAGAAACGATGACAAGCAGCAAAATAGCTAATGCGACCTTTACTTTTCCTTTGCCGTCATACTTCATATCCCAGAAGCCGTCAAAAGGATGAACGATTAAATGCAGCGGAAACTTAATGAAATCCTGTTTCATAGCGATCTGCCCTCCTTAGCGGTTTGCGATGCAAAGTCTGACATCGTAAGCTTCCTCTTTTTCATACGAGAGCTTACCAGCTTGAACGCAAGCCATGCAGCTGCTAGGACGATCAGCATTGTTAGAAAGGTTCCTGAATGTTCCTTCATTACTTCCCTGCGGTACCTTTTGTAAGCTACGGAATAACTATCGCGGTCCATGCCCAGCTTGAAATACTCGAGCGCTTCCCCGTTCTTCCGCTCCATCAGCAATGATTTGCCAATGCCTATATACGCAATATCGTAGTTGCTGTTTAACCGAAGCACTTCTTGCCAAATCGGTACCGCCAGCTTATCCTCACCGGTGTAATGCAGCTTCACCGCCTCGTTTACGCTGGCACCAAACTTCGTTGGCTCAAATACGACAATATTGCTTTTCCCACGATCAAGCACCAGTTGTTTTTCACCCAAATGCTCGACGGCGACCGGTATTTTAAACGTACCGATCTGATTTCCCTTACCGCCATACACATAGAGCAAATCGCCTTCATCATTGTAGGTAAATACTTTGCCTTGATTTCCGTCAAGCACGCTGTACATTCCGTTTTCGAGCACCTTCACATCAATCAGCTTGGAAGGACCAACAGCGCGCCTGAACAAAATATCCCCTAACACATCGAAGTAACCGAAGCGCTTCAGCACATCCTCACCTGATGGATTAAGTCTTTTTACTGGTTCCTTAGAGTCAGGATCGATGTTCGTTGCATAGACAAATCCTTTGGCATCGATATCGATATTCGAAAACTCGGTTGGTATAAACAGCACCATTTGCGCTTTCTGTGCTTTGGTTGAAAGCAAGCGCCATATGACTTCCGTATAGTCCCGCTGCACTTTGTTTGTCCCTACATATCCGATAAACTGGCCTTTCTCATCAAACTGCATGATGCCTTCGTAGATGCCTTGCGCTACGACATAAACCCGTTTGGCTTTATCTACCGTTACCTTTAACGGAATAAATTTAAAATCACTTGCCAAAACATCAGATTTGGGCTGCTCGATTATTCGAAGCATTTCACCGTCGCTCGATAACACGACAACTCGCCCGTTGTCCGTATCCGCAACATAAAGCTGCTCCTCCTCATCAACGAATAGTCCCGACGGATTTTTAAAACCGATCTTTTCTCCGTCCTTCTCGTATTCGTTAATGATGTTTTTCACTTTCCACTGATCATCTAAAATAACGATTCGGCCATTGCCGCTGTCCACAATGTATATGAGCCCGCTTGCAGACACGACCATATCCTTTGGCTCTAAAAAGTCACCGATGCCAATATCAGCTCCGGATATGGAGCGTTTGGGTACATAAGCCGCCGGTGCTGGAACTGCTTCTTCCCAATAGTTATAGTTGTAGCTCTCATATGGCGTCGACGCTGCAGCCGCCGGTGCAGGCGCTGCGGTAATAAACAATAGGGAAGCCGCCGCGATGACGAGAAACCATTTTTTCGCTGACAAGTGCATTCCCCCCCTTTTAATCTTTCATTCCTGAAGTCGCCATCGTTTCAATAATTCGGCTTTGCGAGAAAACGAACAGCGTAATCGGAACGCTCATCAGAATGAGTGCTACTGCTGCCGCCGCTCCTGCGCGAGCAATACCGCCTGCCACAACTTGATTCGCTGCAAAATGCAGCGATTTAAGCTGTTCGCTGTAAATGAAGCCATTCCCATCGCTGCCCCAAAGAATTTGGAAAAGCAAAATAATTAGCGTCAGCCATGCCGGTTTTACATTGGGCATTACGATGGTCCAGAAAATACGATATTCGCTTGCTCCATCAATTTTCGCCGCCTCTAACAGCACATCAGGAATCTGCTCCATAAATTGCTTCATTAAATAGAGACCAAGCGAATAAGCAAAAGCAGGAATGATGACTGCCCAATACGTATCGATCAAGCCTAACCATGACATGATCATATAGTTTGGAATAGCTGTTACGGCTGGCGTAAACATCAAGGATAAAACGACAATGCTGAACATGAAGCTTTTACCTGGAAACTTATGCTTGGCTAGCGGATAAGCAGCTGCCGACGCTAACAGTACATGCCCAATGATTCCCATGCCGGTAATGAAAACCGTGTTGAAAATATACCTTGAAAAAGGAACCCATGAATTGCCTAACAATGCAAATAAATCGATAAAGTTGTTCATGGTCGGGTTTCGAACAAATAATGTCGGAGGAAACATAAATATTTCATCCAACGGTTTAAAGGCATTATTGATCGCATAGATTAGCGGCACGATCATGAACGCACCAAACGCCGTAAGCAAAACAAAAAGCGAGAAGCTGCCCCAGAACGATCGATTTACCCGTTTCCTCGGGATTCGAAAGGAGAAGTTCATGAACTTATTCACCTACCCTGCGAAGAAGTTTTTGAACGATGAGATTCGATCCCACCATAATCATGAATAACACAGAAGCAATGGCAGAAGCGTAACCCATCTCAAAACGGGTAGTACCGAAATCGATTAAGTGAGTAACTATCGTCTCAGCTGCATAGTTGACGCTTGGGAACCCTGCGAGGGCGATTGAAACATCAGCCACTGCAAATGCCGTCGTAATCTGAATGACTGCCCCGAACATCAGCTGCGGCCGCATCGAAGGCAATGTAATGTACCAAAGCTCCTGCCATCGATTCTTCACGCCATCGACTGCGCCAGCCTCATATAATGTCCGGTCAACGGTTTGCAAACCTGCAATAAAAGCAAGGAAACCCGTTCCAAGACTAAGCCAAAGCTGAACAAGAATGATGATCGGCAAAATGTATTCCTCTTTTTTCAACCATTGAAGCGGCTCCAAGATGATGCCCAGCTTCAATAAAAAACCGTTGGCAATACCATAACGATCGCCGGAGAAAATCATCAGCCATATAAAATACACGTTTCCGGATATCGATGGCGCATAAAATACGAGAGTCATTATCGCTCTCAGCTTTGGAGACAGCTCATTAATAATCCATGCAAAAACAAAACATGCGATATAACTAATCGGTCCCGTTATTACAGCGAACAACAGCGTGTTCTTTACGGCAATGAGGAAAACATCATCATCTAGAAATAAGCGCGTATAGTTCTGCCAGCCGACAAACTTTGGAAACTCCAGCATATTGAAGTACGTAAAGCTAAGCACCACCGACACCAAAACCGGCAGTACTGTAAACACGGCGAACAAAACCATGTAAGGCGCCAGCAATATGTAGGAGTGTTTGTTTGCTTTCACTTCCCGCAGCTTCAGGTTCCACCAATTTTGCACGCTTGACCCTCCCTCCATTATTGCGGCAACCCGAACTCTTTTCGTTTCGTCGTAATTTCATCCTGCATATATTGGACATAGTCCATAATCGATTCGCGCGCCTGCACTTGACCAACAACCGTCTTATAGAAGGCATTAAACAAATGCCGGCCTGTGAAATATCCGCCTGGCACTTCCGGCACCCCTTGTACCCATTCAAATTGCGCCTTCAAGTTTTCGTAATCGGCAACCGGCCATGGCAAGCTGTCGAGTGCCTTAATATTGGCAGTTGGATAACGGGCTGCTGCGCCCATCAAACCTTCCATTTCACGACCAAACACCGTTTGTGTCGCTTCGCTGGTCCACCATTTCATGAACTCCCATGATGCTTCCTTGTCCTTCGCCTTCTTCATCATTACGACAGCGCTGCCTCCGCTTGGCACCTCACGATTAATGGAGCCATCCTTCTGGATGGTTCCCGGAACAGGAGCGAAGCCCCACATGCCGCGAATTTCTGGCGCAAATACAGAAAGCTGGTTATAGGTTGTATAATCTGCAATGCCGATTGGCATCTGCCCCGTACGGAAGCGATTGGAGAAATCATATTCCCGTTCTAATTTATAGTCGGTATAAAACTCCGTCCATTGCTTGAATGTTTCAATGCCGATGCGTGAATCCAGATCGGATTCTTTGCCATCATTGCGGTATAGCTGTCCGCCATTCTGAAATAATAGTGCCGCATACATCGAGTTTGGCGGTATGTTTTGCCCTTGAACAGCAGCTTGTGCCACAACTGGCAAACCGAATTGCATATGATTTTTACTTAGAACGGCTAGTAAATTAGAAACTTCATCCCAAGTTTGCGGAATTTCCAGATCCAGCTGATCAAGCACATCCTTACGGTAAAAGAGCATGTTGAACGTTTGTGTTTCCGGCAACGCATAAACCCCGCCATCATAGCTGTATGGAACAACTGCGCTTGGACGGAAACGTTCCCTCACCTCTTCGAAATCAGCAAACTGTGTCAAATCAGTTGAAGCGTTGCGCATCGCAAAGTTAACAGGCAAATCATTTTCAATCTGCATGGCGATGTCGGGACCTTGGCCCGCCAGCGTTGCAGGCAGCAGTGTTCCCATGTTTACCAGCTTCAAGTTGACATTAATGCCGGTAACGGATGTAAAGGTTTCGTCAATCATCGCCTTCATCGTGTTGGCTTGATCCCGTCCGCTTCCGATCCATACGGTAATCGACCTTTGGTCGGCGTCCTCAGAAATATTTCCGATCTGATTGTAATCCGTAAAGAAAGAAGAAATAAAAGTTGCAGATTGATGCTTAAGATTCGCAGCGAAACCCATCCCTTTTTTAGGGAATTTCTTATCTGGTGAAGCGACATACAGCGCATCGATCTCAAGCGGCTGCTGCCTTGCTTGCTGAACCCAAGTTCCTAGTCCGCCCGTGTTTGTCTTGTAGGCTCCAAGCCTTCTTGGAATGGTATCCGGCTTCTCAACCATCTCATCCAATTGCAGTGACATCGTCTTTAGAAGAGCCTCTTGGTCACTGGATTGTCCTGATAATTTGACGAGCTGCGCGGCAATGGTTTTAAGACGTTCACTTTCTTCTTCAAAAACGTTAAGTATGTTGGGAACTTTTTTCTCAATCTGATAATCACGGTATTCATCGGGCTTCGTTCCCGTAATCATCAATATTTTGCGATACATTTCATTCAAATTATAAAGACTGCTTTCAACCTCTCGAATGAGCGGGGCAAACTCGCCTAAACTTACCTCAAGCCTGAGTGTATGCTTTCCTTTTTCCAAGCGGTATAAATAAGGAGACTTTCCACCCATCACATCAAGCCGATAGGAGCTCTTATAACGAAACGCAACCTTTTCCATTTCCTTAAAAGGAACTTCACCGTCAATGGTTAATGTACGAGTTGAATAAATGCCTCTAACGAAGTTTTGCTGCGTTTTAAAGGCAATTTGGTAAAGCCCCGTTTCAGGGACATCAATTTCCCATTCCATCCATTGACCAGGAAGACGCCAATTCAAGCCGCCAATCGTATTAATTTTTATTTTTGAAGAGCTGTAAGGATATACTGCAGCACTTGAACGCTCGCTTAGCGGATACAAGGTAGGTGAAGACTTTGCTGTGGAAGCCTCGCCTTCAATCGTAATCAATTGGCCGCTCGTCGCCTTCATACCATCTGCTTCATACTGCTTAAGCAACTGTTCATAGGGTAGTGGAGCAGGCTGTTGAAATAGTTTCAATTGTTTAACGACCATCGGTTCCCGTGTAGATTCAAGCGTAATCGTATGTTTGCCCTCCGAAAAATAAAATAAGAAAGGTTCATTCTCGTAACCATCGGAATCTTGAAATGTTTTCTCGCTCCATCTCGGCTTCTCCACTTGCTTTGGTCTGAGATCATTGCCTTGATTGTCCTGAACAACTTGAGCTGCTTGATTATCCCAAACACGGTCAAACTGCAGGAAAGCAGCTTCTCTGAACGGACGTTTTCCGTCAATGAATAAATCCCGTTCAATCGCTGAGCTTTTTCCTTCAATGGGATAATAGAGCAAAGAAAGATTATAAAGACCCGCATCAGTCACATCAAATGACCATTCCACTTTGCCCGATTCGCCTGTTAACAAGGAAGATCCGTCCATGCCCTCGTAGTTGTTAAGCTTCTCGAACTCAGCACCCTCTATATGGCTGTAATTGATTGCTTCTAATACGATTTCCCGCTCTGGACGGGCAGCCGCCTCATATTGCGAGACATAATCATGATATTTTTGTTCATTATAAGCCGAGATCTTCGTCGATCCGGATTGAACGGACTCCTCCGTCAGCGCATTATCCGAACTGCCGACTGCATGCGCCTTAGGCACTGACGGAAGCACCATTAAAACTGCCAAAACAAAAGGGACTAGCTTCCTTGCCATATTGGTTAGCCGCAAATTGCTTATCACCAGAGGTCCTCCTTACATGCATAAACGGTTTCTCCGTCCATAGGCGGGGAAGCTCACGTTTGATGGTGAAATATAAGCCCATATATCTTCTAGCATTTATTTTCCTCGTTCTCATACAATCGGGGGAAGTCATGAAAGACGTCCCCCGACCTATACATTAAACCGCTGCCTTCAATTACTTAGAAAGCTTGGCTATGGACGCTTCTGCTTCCGGCTTATACTTCTCTGCAGTCGCAGTCACTGATTGATTATTTACGATAATATCTGTAACGAACTTTCCAGTCGGGAATTCAGGATAAGCATCATCTAGCAAGATTTGGCCTGTGTTCGTAATATGATCACGCTGCATAGCTACATCTTCCTCGTGATTGTAGAGACCTTCCAGCCACTCTTGGCTAGGGAACTCTTCCGTTTGAGTAATATCAAATGTTTCTTCGTAAATTTGGTAAACCAATTGCGCGTCTTTTACGCCTTTTGGAATAAATTTAGCCGCTTGTGCTGGGTTCGCATAAGTAACCTCAGGACTTCCTTGAGGGCCGTTCGGAATAGGCACTACGCCGATATCGAACGTTAAATCACCAATGTTCCATACCGGTGCTTGGAACATCGCTACATCGCCGTCTTTGAACGTGTTGAACTCTTCATAATTCATTCTGTCGCCTGTTTTAATTTTCATAACGTTCTCAACGTTGTATAAACGGTTCATAAACTCTGCCGCTTCAATCGTTTTTGGATCGGTTAAGCCTTGAACGCCTGTTCCTTCGTCAACGATTTTGCCGCCGTTTGCAGCCGTAAAGTTGCGGAAAATATCAATGGACCAGCCAGAGAAGCCATAAACGTCAATTTTTCCGTCATTGTCTGTATCCTTCGTTGCTAGCTTTGCAATTTCCAAAAACTTGTCCCAGTTCCATTGGCCGCCTGTGTAAAGCTCTTGAAGATCCGGAAGGCCAAGCTTTTTGAACAAATCGCGATTGTAGTGCATGGCTGTACCGCCTGAGCCTGGATTGTCAAATGCATATTCGCCGCCAGCTATAGCAGGCGCTTTGGCCATCAAGTTTGCATCGTTGTTGATGTTATTAGCTGAAGTTGTAAACTCGCTGATCGGAAGCAGCTGGCCTTTCAATACAGCCGGCAATGCTGCTTTATATTCCATTTGAACGATGTCTGCGAAAGGCTCACCTGTCAGGACAGTAGCCGTAAACTTCGGCATGTATTCTTCAAAAGGAACGTTTATGAATTCGATTTTCACATTATATTTTTTTTCAACTTCTTCAATTTTAGCGAGACGCTCTTTCTCGGAAGCCGTTGCACCTGCTGGTGTCAAATCCCACCATGCAGCTACTTTAATAACGCGTCCACCCATATCGACAGGTTCTGGTGTTGCTGTGGATTCCTCAGGTGCTGCAGTCGGATCAGTGACAGCGCTTTCTTTTGGAGCGTTATTCGTTCCTTTATTTCCGCCGTTCCCGCCGCTGCAAGCTGTAAGTATGAGCATGAAACATAACACCAAAATGGACAAACCTTGTATTTTTCTCATGACCGAACCTCCCATTTTTACATTCATCAGTTGGTATAAAGTAAAAATCCCCATTTAAAAGCGCTTTCATTCCTAAACTTTGAAAAACCCAACAGCTAACCTCACCGCCTTTTCGTTATTTGATTTCCGTAATTTGTTATTTCTTTTTGCATAACGAATATAACACCAAAAACAAAACTGGTCAATTGTTTTTTATTTGTTATCCAAACGCGCTAATATTTTTAAAAAAATAAGTTAAATTCCGTTTTATCGCTTGTATACCCTTGAAAAAACAGCTATATTTATCTACATAACAAAATAACAAAAAGACAATAATAAAGCATTGAGGTGAATGAACTTCCTAAATAAAACTCTAAATAAAATAATAATGTTTAATGTTTTTTAGCAATAAAAAAACAAGTTTAATTGTTAGTAACAATACGGTAAAATAATGACTAGCATTTCTTCACATATAATAATGGACTTCTTTACATATAGATGGCTTGGCAAACTAACTAATTAAGGTAGGATGAAATTTATGCGCCGGAAGGTAACGATTCAATCAATTGCCGATTACACAGGGTTGTCAAAATTCGCAGTCTCACGAGGGTTATCCGGGAAATCGGGGGTTAGTCCACAAACAAGAGAAGTGATATTAAGAGCTGCAGGACAGCTTGGTTATTTTAAGGACGCGCAGACGCCTCCTGTTTCAAGCGAACTGATGGATACAGAATCACGAAGCTGGTCCGGAACCATTCTAGTGCTTTTCCCAAATGTTCGTTATCAAAATACTGATTCCTTATATTGGGGTCCAATATTTAACGGCATATCTACAAGGCTGAACCAAAAGGGCATTAACATCCTTACATTAACTGAGCCTACTAACGACTCCATGTTCTCACTTTTAAACCCTGAAGCTATTATGGGCATTATTACTGTAGGCTCTATTTCTACCTCTGTGTTGCTTGATATTAAACGGCTCGGCATTCCTGTCGTAATGGTCGATCATTACGATCCAAACTTTCACTGCGACTCGATTTTTACAGACAACTTGTCCAGCATGAGAGAAATAATGAATGCCGTCATTACAAAAGGCTACAAAAACTATCAATTTTTAGGGAATATTAGAGATGCGCAAAGCTTCTATGAACGATTCCTTGGTTTCCGTTCAGCTCTCGAGGACAATGATATTGAACTAAAGCAAATTCCTTCCCTAATGGGACCGGAAATTGAAAACTTTCACGATACATTCAAAGCTGCTATTGAGGAGCATGGTTTACCTGAAGTATTTGTTTGCGCCAATGATATATTTGCCTCTTTTGCGTTAGATACATTAAAAAATATCGGCATGTATATTCCAGAAACGCTCGTTTTCACCGGCTTCGACAATACCCATCCTCAGATTCCTTTTTTGGCTACTGTTAATGTAGATAAGGAGCTGCTCGGCAAACGTGCTGTTGATCAGATGCTTTGGAGAATACTCAACGCAACAACGAGCTACGAGAGGACCCTTATCCAAGCTGAGATTATTTTCAGAAATTAAACATAAAAAGAGGATGACCATCGCGGTCATCCTCTTTTCGCAGTAGTGCTTCGTTTAAAAATCCGTTCGAAATGGCGATGCGGGAAGCCCTGCTTTATTATACAAATTAATCGTCGGTGAATCGCTCCAGCCATTTCGTTATTGCAGCACAACACTGTCTACATAAACCGAAGTTGATCCGCTTGAGTTAGTAGGTGAAATGAACTGAACGCCTACTTCACGCACATCACCCAAATTGGCTACTCCAGATAAGCTCATTGAAATCGTAGATGCCCCCGATGAATTGATGTTTACCGTTCCTGAGTCATACCAAGTGTAAGCGGAGCCCGTCTTAATAAACAGCTTCGCCTGCAGGCCGCTGCCAAAGCTTCCCCATGCAGCATGCTTTACTTTAACAGAAACAGAAGATTTTCCGCTGAAATTATTAGCACCCGCATATTGCAAATAAAATTGACCGCCGCCTAACGTAATGTCTGCTTTGAGCGAGCTGCTGCCGCTTGCCGCCCATTCCGTTACAGACCAAGGTCCGCCAGCAACGTTTGATGCCGTCCAGCCTTGTGCATTTCCGCCTTCAAAATCGTACAACGTAGAGCTGCTGCTGCTATTAAACACAGAAGCTTTTGTAGAAGTAGCCCAAATGCCATTTGTTCCGTTAATGACAAGATTGCCCCATGAAGTAAGCGTCTGCCAATCACTTGTCGTCATATCCAGCCACGAATTGGCCGAATCATTTCCTGTCCATGACCATGCCATATAACCAATGCCTTTCGCCTGACTTTGGTTCATCACCTCTTGTGCATTAACTTGACTTCCCAAGTTATTATTGCCGTTGTTGTAGTTATAGCCAAACTCGCCAACCATAACAGCCAACCCTAAATTTTTAATCGCTTGCAGCTCCGTGCCAATCCGAGAAGAATCATTCCATGAGCCGTACATATGAATGGAGAACATGACATTATGATCCGGATCATGAGTGAGGAGCGCGTTGCCGTATGCTTTGATTGGTGAAGAATTTTGTCCCCAGCCTGAGGCGTCAACAATAATCGTATTATGAATTCCAGCATTTCGAATGGTTGAAATAGCCGTCTTGTACGCATCGCGCCAAGCGGTATCCGCAAGATTCCCATCGCCCCATTCATTAGCGATATTAACGAGCACATACTTTTCATTGTTCGTCAAAATCGTTTTAACCGCGCTGCTGGCAAAATAACTAGCCATATTATTTAAAGCAGTTGCGCTGTTAGAGCCTGTTGCATCATGCAGTTCAACAATGGCAACCATGCCGAGCTGTTTGCAACGATCGATAATTTGCTGCAACCGCGATGCCGAACCGCTTGTCGTCCAGACGATTCTAACAGCGTTCACTTTTTTCGAGCTAATCGTGCTCAGAGCATCATACGCCTGCGTATCAAACCATGCGTGAGCGTTATTGACTCCTCGAATGACAAAGTTATTTCCGTTTGCATCCTTCAAATTGTTGCCGCTTACATAAAAACCGTTAGCCGCATGGGTTTGTTCAGTTGCAATAAAAGGCACAACCAAAGCTAGCATAAGCACAAGCATAAACGTCATTTTCAATCTCCTGATCATCATAATAACTAAATCCCTCCAACTGTTTTTTTGTTTTGCAGTCTCGGTTCTTAGTGTTTGATCTGGCTGCCTGTTACTTTAAAGAGGCTGACATATTTATGAGAGCCTATCACCCCCTTTCATCATCTGCTGCTTTCTTCGTTTTCCTTAATCGAGAAACCGCATCAAATTCGAAACCATTTCAGCCGCTTGCTCACGGTTCACAACTGACTTTGCTAAAATGGAATCATTACTTTTAAATGCTGGACTTCCAATAAGCTTGGCGACGCGTTCCAACACTACTGCCGCATCCTGTTTAGTCATGGCTTCGCGCGGACCAAAACTTCCGTTTTCTTTTCCTTTAATAAGCCCGAGCTGTTGAGCTGTTGAAACAGCCTTGGTATACCAGCCATCACTCGGAACGTCGTTAAATGTGTTGCTGGCGGTATCGTCATTCAAATCAAACGCTTGAATAATGATTTGAACAAACTCCGCTCTTGTCACAAGGTCAAGAGGCTTAAATAAACCATTGCCTTTTCCCTGTACGATGCCTCTTGCAGCCAAATAATCGATCGCGTCCTGTCTTGCTGAGGATGAGCCTTTATCCTTGAATGAAACATCTACTGCCGCAGCTGCATATTGACTGAAATGAGTGGGATGAAAAATAACTTTTTTTGTTGTTGCATCGTAATAGCTGTTTTTTACAACCTCAAGCTCGCCGTTTTCTTTGATGTGGTATGTCACGATCGTGTTTGGATTTGCGCCTAAGGCTAGTGAATAATTCAAAGCAACTTTTAAGGATGCTGCATGAAATGTTGTTATTTTCTTTCCGTCAATGTCAAGATTCAGGTCATAAACCTGCGCGCCACCAAGCTTAGCTTTGGCAAGATCGCTCATTTGGGATGGATCGACAATAGAGAATGTGAACGTAATCGTTGCAGATGTTCCTCTTAAATGGCTTGATATTTCGGATAGTGAAATTGTAATCGCAGCATAACCGATATTCACTTCTATCCGCTCAAGACCTTTGTCTATAGCCTTAGCTATTTGCTCAGCTGGAATATTGACCTTTACCTCCTTAGCTCCTGCTGCTGGAGTCCCGATAACAAGGATTGTACCCTTTTGAGCTTTGGTGACAGCTGCCTCAAACTCCGCGCTATTAAGCTGAATCGTTTGTTTGCCGCCAGGTCCCGCTGCAGGCGGCTGGCTTGTATCTGGATTAGACGGCGTAACGATGGGCTCAGACAAAGTGGTTACTTCAATCTGCGGACCGCCAACGCTCCAAACTCCATCTCGTGTAGATGCTTCTACTTTAAACGTATATTTTGTACCAGCTGCTAGTCCGCTCACCTCATAGCTGCTGCTGGAGCCATTCACCTCATCCAGTTGAATACCGTCTTTATAGATCAAATAATTTAAGATTTCCTGCTCGCTTGATGCACCGCTCCATGACAAGGTGGCGCTCGTTTGATTGACATTTGCTGCTTGTAACTCAGCATTGATCCACTCTGGCGCTTTCAAGCCATAGGTTGACAAGTTGCTCGGCAGCTCATCGAGCGTAATGACATATTCATGGTTGAAGACATGAGTAAGATGCTCGGCCGTATTATAAATACCGTTTCTAATAAAATCACCCGTCCATGTGCTGAACCAGCTCCAGTCTGCACCATATAAAGGCAGAAAATCAGGATCTGGAATCGTTCCGGTCTCCGGTAGCGCCACAAGCTTGCGATCCTTGACGACATCTACTAGACGATCATATTTATTAATATTTGGGCTATAATCGCCTGCTTGGTTGTAAATGTCGGTGCTGATAATATCAACCACATCATCTCCTGGATACCAGTCGGATGACACGGAGTTCCACACCCAAATCAAATTGTTCAATTGATGCTCGTTTGTTAACCGCTCATACATCAATCGATATAGCTGCTTGGCGGACTCTGGTCCTTTGGCGCCCCACCAGAACCAGCCTCCCTCTGCCTCATGCAGCGGTCTCCATAGAACAGGAATACTAGCATCCTGAAGCCTCTTCAGCTGAATGGCAATCACATCGATGTCACTGAGCAGCAGCTTATACTCCTCTGAATCCGGATGACTAAGCGCATACTCAACATCAAACGTTGTGGAGTCGGTGTAGAAGGCTCTCCACCATTCTTTGCCCGGCACATCGATTAAACCGTTTGGCGAATTCCAATGCCAGCAAAGGGACACGATCCCGCCTCTTTCCGCCCACTCCATCATTTTTTCTGTTTCCTCTGACTTCGTACCATGAGCTACCCGAGTAGGAGAATAGTCGATAAGGTCGAAGGAAACCATCGCTGGAAGCTTGCCGGTTTTTTCATAAATCCACTCCGCATCAGATAATTCCTGCTGGCCGGAAATGATGTTTTTGCCGTAGTTATCAACTAAATAATTCATGAGCGCACGCGCTTCCCTTGTTGCATTTGGGTTGATCAGCGACTTTGGAACCTGATGCTCTTTATTCTCGATAGGCATTGGAGTGAGCTTTATATAATCAATGTCATACCAACTCCAATTGGCATCAAAGGTTATCTTGTTGTTTCCTGCATTCAAAAAAACCTTACCTGCCGATATTTCAACAAATTCAGCTGATTCATTAAGATCAACTTCAAACCCTGAAGCCCCGGCTTGATTTTTATTAATGGTTATTAGCGTCTTTTTGAAGCCGTAAGAAGCTCTGTAACCAAAATCCAGCGTATAAAAACCTTCAGCAGAAGCCGATACATCTATCTGAACAGATCCTCCAGGAATAAAAACATAACCGTCGCCGGAATAGCCGTTTCCAGTAGCGCGTATTTCTGCTCCACCCGCCAAAATCCCCGCTTCCGCTTCATATTGGCTGGTATCTGGCACAGTAACGGTATCCGCGGATTCAAGCGTAATGTATTCAATGCCATAATAACCCCAGCCTCTTTCAAAGCGAATCGTATTGTCACCTTGTTTCAGCATAACTCTCCCTGCGGAAGCTTCTGATGAAACAGAGCCAGCTTCCGCAATTGCAGGCAGCTCAATCTCCCCGTTGCTCTGACCGTTTACGAGCAGCGACGTTACCTTCCGTCCATAAGGCGAGTAATAACCAATGTTCAGCTTATATAAGCCAGTTGCTGCTGCTTGAACATGAAAGGTGGCAGCTCCCGGATCACCAGTGAAAAATGAAATGTAACCGTTTCCAATATATTGAATGTCACCTTCTGCAGTTGTAGTTAAAAATTGTGCAGCGCCCTCTACTTCTGCACTAGCTGCTTCATATTTAATAGCAGATGCAGTCGCGTTTACATAAGGGTAGAGAGGAATGGCCCCCATAACAAACGTTAGGATCAAAGCATAAAACAAAACCTTGCGTGTTCCCCATCGGTAGTTAAAATCCATTTCATTCGTCACCTCTAATTCATAATGATGAAGCTATGCTTTTGGGACGTGCCGCCTTGCGATAGTATAATCAGCCCGCCAGAAAACGCTTTCAAAAATGAATCACCTCCTTTCTACATTTAGTAGACGTAAGTAGCTAAGTTACATGAACAGGAGCATCTTGCTGCATGGGTAAATTTACAAGCTGCATTTCGTTATTGAGAAGATAACATAAATAACATTATTTTTGCAATACAAATAATAAATAACTTTACAATAACAATTAATTATTTTGTTATTGTCGAATTTAGCCGTATAAATGCTGTACTTTGTCTCATTTGCTAGCTCAAACGAATAACAATTTTCATAAACCTTGCAAACAAAACCTCTCTTTCGACTAAAGTCTAGGTAACAATTAGACCAATGACTGATTTGATGAAATGGCGATTCCATTAAAGTTAAGAGGAAATAAATTACATATTACTTGAAAGGATGGAAATCAATGATGTTGATGTTTCAACAAAGAAGGAAAAGTAGGAAAGCTTGGGCACCCGCCCTGCTCGCAGCGGTGATCGCCTTTTCTGCCATCTCATTTCCTGCAAGGAGCGTTGAGGCAGCAGGTGCAACTGGCCCCAAGGATGCTAAGGAAGTTGAGGCGTTTGTCGATGAGTTCTTTAAACGTCCAGAGGTTGCGAGCTCGCTAGCTGGTAGTGCAGTGGTAGTGGTGGGCAATGATAAAGTGCTGCTGAACAAAGGTTATGGTTATGCCGATGTGGAGAGCAAGAAACCTGTTGATCCTGATAAAACCATGTTCAGAATAGCTTCCATATCCAAAGTATTTACAGCAACAGCCGTCATGCAGCTCGTAGAAGAAGGCAAAATAGATTTGGATCAGGATGTAAGCCCCTATTTGAAAGGTGTGACGATTCCCAATGAGACCGGCAGCAAACTAACGATGCGACATTTATTGACTCATACAACAGGTTTCGACAAAACAGATGTGTTGACTGCTCCAGATGCGACCCGTAAAGACTATCCTCTCGAACAATATATTAAAGAGAATTTACCTACCATCGTGCGTAAGCCGGGAGCGGCTTATCGCTATGATAATTTAGCTTTCAATTATCAAGGATTAATCGTGCAAAATGTGACAGGCAAGCCATTCGAACAAGTCATTGATGATCAAATATTCCGTCCGCTGCAAATGACAAACAGTGATTTCCGGATGACGGATAAAGTGCTGGAAAACCTTGCTACCGGCTATAACCAATTAAAGGAGCCTTGGCCGCAATACCAGCTCACGCCTACAATAGCGCCAGACGGGGGCATGTTCGCAACAGGCACGGATATGAGCAAATTTATGCTCGCTCAATTAAATGGCGGCAAGCTTGGAGAAAATCGTATTTTACAGGAAAATACAGTTAAGGAGATGCAGCGGATACAGGTTGGCATTCATTCAGAAATTCCGAACATGGCTTTAGGTTTTGAGATGTTTTTCCAAGAAGATTTCAATGGCGAGACTGTCATTGGAAAGGGTGGAGATTTGGAGGGCTATCATTCGTGGATGTGGCTGCTGCCTGAACAAAAGGTAGGCGGATTTGTTGTAACGAACAGCGATGCTAGCGATATACGTGAGCAGCTGTTCGCCGCGTTTATGGATCATTATTACCCTAAAACAGAGAAAGAGCGGCCAGCCATTGCACTAACCAAGGCACAATTAGCACGCTTTGAAGGCAGCTACCAGTATTTGCGCGCCCCGCTCGTTTATTACAAAGTAAAGGCGGAAGATGGTTATTTATCCGTTGCCGGACCCAATAGCACCAGGAAACTAAAACCCGTTGGCGAGCTGCTGTTCCAAGATGAAGATGGAAAACTTGGCGCATTTAAAAAAGATGAAGCTGGCAATATCTCATACTTTTATTATTTACTTATTGATGCTTGGTGTGAACGTATAACCCCATCACCTAACTATTCAGATGTACCGCGCAATCATCCGTATGCCGATGACATTTATACTTTACGTGATTTGGGCGGGGTTTTGAATCAAACGTCTACCCTTTTCGAACCAGAAGGAAAAACGACTCGTGCACAATTCGCAGCTCAGATTGTACGACTAGCTGGTATTACCAAATCACACCAACCCTCTAAATTCACGGATCTAAAGGCTCATCCATATGAATCAGAAATTCAAACATTGCTAGAGATTCACGTATTAAGTGGTACTTCAGCCCAGAGGTTTGAACCAGACCGAACGATCACAAGGGAAGAAGCTGCTGTCATTATCTATCGATTATCACGTTTTCTTGGTTTCCCTCCCATTCCAGCGAAGCTGAGCGGCAAGACTTCAGCTTGGGCCGAAGAAGCGGTTCAATTCATTGTTGGAGCTCGTTTATATGGACCAGAAATAAAATCGACTGATACAGGTACAGATTTCCGTTCGAGAGATCCGCTGCTCAATAAGGAAGCTGCTGCGATTTTAAACCGTTTCGCTAAATTATTTGCGTCAAGTGCAGGCATCTAATACAAAAAAAGACTGCGTAGTCGCCCTTCATCAAGGCGGACTATGCAGTCTTTTTTTGTATAAACGTTAGTTGTAACAAAAGTAGTACAACATACGGATCACTCAATCATTCATTAATGCTTCTAAGGAATAAGCTCATCACCGTTCATAAACGTTTGCAGGTCTTGATCTGCCTTCGATTGGTTGCAAGCATTGCAAGCACAGACGCAATTATCCGGCGTTGTATGCCCGCCCTTAGCGCGCGGCAGCATGTGATCGATTGTATCCCCCTGCTCCCCGCAAAAATAACAAATGTGATGGTCACGCTCCAAAATGTAGCGCCGGAATTCCTTATTGCTGAACAATCGGCGTATCGTATGGCGATTGACGATAACCGCAGCATGCTCCTTTACCAGCGTTATCGCAAGCTCTGGTTCAATTTCTTGATACCAGCGCCGTCCTTTATCCGTCTTGCCTCTCATCCAAATCGTACCTTGACGCATAGGTTTTAGTGCTGCCGGATCATTCGGCAGCGTTATGGATGTCATCGTTGGAACCGGGAATGGTTTGCTGGGATGAGCTTTTCTTCGTATTGCTTTATAATCATTAAGTTGAACATCAGGCAATGGAGCTAAAGCCGCTTTCGCCTGCCTGCAAGCTCGGCATGCACCTCGCCTTGCACCAGCGCCGGCTCGTTTGCCCGTTCGCCGCAGAAACTCAGAGAGCGGTTTCGTTTCCTTGCAAATGGCGCATGGTTTGGTAGCAAGAGGTTCTGTATCATCCATCATTTTTTCCGGAGCATATGATTAGCTACGCAGCCGAATTCGTCCCCTCGTGTTTTTATACTATTGTAGCATTAATATAGGTTCGAGGGGAAAATAGCAGATAACCTATGATTCCAATAAACCGTATTTCCTCTTGAAGCGCTGCAAAATGGCAATCCAGCTGCTCCCAAACACGGCGAGGAAAAAAACATTGGACAGCGCATGCGCAAGATCAAAATAAAAGCTTTGAATGTAGGCAACAAAAATCAAATTCCAGCTCAGCGCGTCCGGCAATCCGATGATAAACCAAATATTCATAATCCAGCCAAACAAGAAGCCCCATCCAAAACCAAATACGAGCAAGCCGGTCTTTGTTTTGATGAGCCAAGTATGCCGCAGCCACCCCGCACTAGCCCCGATCATCCCCCAGCAAAACATTTGCCACGGCGTCCAGGGGCCTTGACCTAGAAAGATATTCGATACGACTGCAGCTATTGCACCGATAATGAAGCCTGATTCAGCTCCAAACACAATCGCAGCAATTATGATGACAAATGATGTGGGCTGAACACTCGGCAGCGGCGCAAACGGTACGCGGCTAATGGCCGCAATGGCCGCAAGCACAGCAAGGATAACAATCTCGCGCGCTTCGATCTTCCGTCTCTCAAACCTTGCAAAAAAAGGAATCATCGTGACAAATAGCAGCACGATACTTAGCATTAAATAATGATCATCGGTAATGGCAGAGGATAAGGCCATAGCTGCGATGAACAGTCCAATGCTGGCTAAGAACCAGAGCTTTATTTTGCCCACGTTGCAATCACATCCTCTGTCGTCAGCGCTTCTGGCAGCCATTCCCGCACCGTTCGATTGATGGCTGTTGTGTAAAAATAATTAGTTCCAAAAAATTGCGCCGGCTCCGCCTCAGCAGATATTGCTCCATCAAACAGCATCGCGCAGCGCGTTGCATGCTCGGCAGCAAATTCAATATCATGCGTGACCATGACAATGGTTTTGCCAGCTTGGCATAACTGCTGCAGCAGCTCCGCTGTTCGCTGCTTGGCTATGGGATCTAGCCCCTTTGTCGGCTCATCCAAGCAAAGAACATCCGGCTCACCAAGCAGCACTAACGCTAACGCCGCTCTCTGCTGCTCTCCTCCGCTCAAATCATAAGGATGCTTCGGCAAAATAGAGGAAATCTGCAGGGAATCGACAACCTGAGCTATTTTCCGATCCCGATCATCGAGTTTGGCGTAATCCGCCATTCGCTGAAGCTCCTCTTCAACCGTATCGTAGCTAAAATAAAGCAGTGGATTTTGCGCCAAATAACCGACTTTAATCGATTTATCCCGCTTCAGCTTGCCTCGCTGCGGCTTTAATAATCCGGCCATCAATTGCAGCATCGTTGTTTTTCCAGCCCCGTTGCCGCCAAGCACCGCCAAAAACTCATGCTTGTACACGTTAAGCGACAGCTTCTTCAACACCTCTGCACTCGCTTTTTCGTATTTAAACGTTATTTCATCACAAGCAAGCAGCCATTCCTTTTTTTCGAGCTCGCTGCTTTCGTTGATTACTGAATGATTTGCGCCTATTGTATGTACGCCGAAAACATTGGAGAGCCACTTCTTCCCTTCACGCACGGTAAGCGGAATTTGATTTGCTTCTGGTAGGCTGCCAGCCTTCTGGGCAGATAGAAACAGCTTCGTAACGGAAGGCAGGTATGGCATTTCTTTCTGCGCTGCATCAACACCAACGAGCCGGCATAGCTCTCTCGGCGGCGCGTCGTATTTCACTTTGCCTTCCTCCAGCAGAATGATTCGATCTGCAAGTGGAATAACATCCTCCAGCCGATGTTCGCTTATAATAACCGTCATCGACATTTCCTGATTCAACCGATAAATAAACTGCAGAAAATCTCGCGCCGCTACCGGATCAAGCTGTGAGGTGGGCTCATCTAATAGAAGCAGCTTTGGCTGCAGCAGCAATACTGAAGCAAGATTGATCAGCTGCTTCTGTCCCCCCGATATTTCATGAACGGATTTGTTAATCAGCTCATCCAGCCCAAAGAAATGGCTCATTTCGGCTAGTCGTTTACGCATAACCGCTTGCCCATAACCGACATTTTCCATGGAAAAAGCCAGCTCATGCCATACCTGATCCATCACAATTTGATTTTCAGGGTTTTGAAACACCATGCCGATCTGTTCAGCCGCCTCGACCGCAGGCAGCTCCTCTAGCAATACACGATTATACTTAATGGTGCCTGAGCGTTTCCCCGTAGGCTGCGTTTCTTTTTTCAAGTGCCGAAGCAGCGTCGTTTTGCCGCAGCCGGATGCCCCACAAAGGACGACAAAATCGCCTGGCTTGATATTTAAAGTGATGTTATCGAGTGCTGCAACCGTTGATTCCGGATAATGGAACGTCAATTGATCAACCTGAATTACTTCCATGACCTTCTCTCCATTTCTTCAAGTACGACTGGTGTTAACAGAAAGGCGCAATAGCAAGCGTATGCAATGCCTTCCCCCCTATGAAACTGCATTGTTTCCAGACGCGGATAAATAGTAAGCACACCAAAGCCTTGCATCCAGCCCCAAATGCATACTAGTGCCATTGCTCCAAGAAACAATAGAACATACCAATCTCTACGATCCATACGATAGATGACATAAGAGCTTCGTTTAGCTGCGCCATACCCTCTAGCTTTCATAGAATCAGCGGTCTGAAGCGCCTCCTCCAAGGACCAGGTCAACAGCACACGAACAAGCAGCATGCCGTCCTTGCTCCGTTTTTTCAAGCTGCCTTCAAGAATCGAAACTCCTTTTATTCGTTGAACCGTAGTAATTTGATCCAGTCTCCGCAAGAAAAGCGGTACGAACCGAATCGACATCGAGGTTAGCAGTGCAGTTCGCGGAGCGACTCGTGAAAATAAATACATCCATTTCTCCGTCGTAACAATCTGCTGAAACGATACAAAGGCTAATAAAATGCACAATAAAGAGAGCATCATCGTCACACCATATAAAATAGCTTCCAACGTGATCGGCTGATCCATAAAATAAAATAAAATATGCCGCCCGCGATGAGAAAACAGCGGGTTAAGAACAGCAACCAAACCGCCCATTAGAACATAATAAGGAAGCAGCTTAATCAGCCGCTTCCCTTCGCCATGAATGACAATAATTACCGTAATCGCAGCAAGTGACGTCAATAAGAAAACAGGATGAAATAAGAGCATGCCGAATGTAATGACTCCTGCATAATAACTGAAGCTCGTAACCGGATGTACCGAACCGAACGCACTATTCATCGAATTTTGCACCTATATCCTCGCCAAGATCAGTCGTGTACAACCATTCAATAACATCACCTTCATTAACCTTGTAAACCCCGGCGCCCTTGTTAGGAAACTCACCGTTTACTCGGTACATCCAGCCGCTCTTCGCACCCAGATCGAATTCGTAAATATTGTCGATGCCTTCGATATAAGCACCGCCTTTAACACCTCTGTATTCCATTTGTATTTTGTTTTTTCTCGTAATTTTCTTCAATACATCTAGAACGGTATCGTCCTTCTTGAACTCTACGGCTGTTGGTGCAAGCACCGTTCCCGTATCTTTGTCCGCGACAATTGAAATCGTAACCGTCTGCACAGGATTCGGCGTTGCAACAGGCGTGACGGGCTTCGCAGTAGCCGCACTGTCTGTTTTGGTTGGTTTCGCAGAAGCAGTAGGCTTCGTTTTTGGATCATCCAGTTTTGGCTCATTTGTCTGCTTCGGCTTCGGGGAAGGCGTTGCTTGCTTACCGCCAGCGTTGTCGGTTGCCTTCGCTTGATCTTTATCTTCGCTAGGCAACTGCGTTTCCTCTGCCGTTTCTGATGCTGAAGTACTCGTTGGCTGTCCATCAGCGGCTTTCTCCGCTTCTTTTTTCACTTGTCCTTCGTTGCTGGTTTGCACTTGATTGGTATTGGAATTAACGCTCTGTGCCGGACTGGCACAGCCAGCTAATAAACCAATAACAAGCCATAGGATGATTAAGCTTGGTAACCATTTCTTGCAAATCTTTGCCATCGTCTCTTTTCTGCTCCTTTTTGTCTCATTCACACAAACCTTAACAATAAAAAAAAGACCCCCTTCTATTAGGGGATCTGCATGTCGAATGTAAGAATAGCAACCGTATATAACTAAAATATATGATGCGTCCTGCAAAACGATTACGCCTCCACATTCTTTACCCCCGAAGAATGAGAAACAAAATAAAAAAGGCAGGTTTCCTGGCTCGTGCGTCAACGCGATTCTCACACCTTCCCATCCTTGAATCGGACAGTGGCATTTGCAGAGAATCACTCTTCACATACAGTGGCGGGACCGCGCCGGCATTGAACCGGACTTCCCTATTAAGCAAACAAAAGCATGCTTTTGTTTGCACCTTCTCTATTCAATTATGCGATTATTTAATCAATCATATCGGGATTGCTGGGGTTTGTCTATATGGGATTTGAATGATTCGTTCGCAAATAGCAGCTGCATCCTCTTGATCATGGGTGACGAACATACACGTAATTTGGGCTTTGTGAAGCAATCGCTTCAGCTCCTCCCGAATGCTTTGCTTTAAGTGTGAATCCAAACTGCTAAATGGCTCATCCATCAACAGCATCAAGGGAGACGGGGCAAGCGCACGAGCAAAAGCAACACGCTGCTGCTGACCGCCGCTAAGCTCATGCGGATAACGCTTGACGAAATCATTTAACTGTATCAGCTCCAGCATTTCATCCAGCCGTTTGAATCTATCTTTTCTTGATAATCGATGTAAACCAAATAATATATTTTGACCGACAGTCAGATGAGGAAACAACGCATAATCCTGAAACACCATGCCTATGCCGCGCTGCTCAGGCTGAATAAACTGCTGATCATCTACTAAAACCCTGCCGCCAGCGGCAATACGTCCCGAGGCAGGAATCTCAAGCCCGGCAATAATCCGCAACAGCGTGCTTTTCCCGCAACCGCTTTGACCAAGCACTCCAACAACTTCACCCTTCTGCATTTGCATTGTAAAGTTTTCTAATACACTCTTTTTCCCATTATCATAGCTAAAAGAAACGTTAGTCAGCTCAAAAAAGTTCATCTTGATTTCTTCTCTCCCAACCGATGATAAACAAAAACAGTTGCCATTCCCACCGTGATTATGAATAGTGACGGTACCGAAGCTTGATGAATTTGCTCATCGCTTGCATATTGATAGGCTTTTGTCGCTAGCGTCTCAAAATTAAATGGGCGCAGCAGCAGCGTCAGCGGCAGCTCCTTCATAATTTCCATAAAGGTAAGTAGGAAGCCTGCTAATATGGAGCCTTTTATTAATGGCAAGTCCACTTTGAAGAAGGTAGCAGTCATACCGATGCCGAGCGTTCTGGAAGCTTCAGAATAACGATTGCCTATTTTATCAAATCCCGCTTCCACCGCATTAAATCCTACACCAAGGAAGCGGATTACATAGGCGAAAATAAGCATCACGAGCGACATGCTGAGCACGAGCTTGCTCGATCCAAAACCTAACCATGAATAGACGCCGCTTAATTGATGGTCTAGGGAAATAAACAAAGCAAGCACGCCAATGGACAAAACAGCACCCGGGATAGAGTAGCCCATTAAAATTAGCTTTGTTGCTGCAAGCGACAAAAGCGATCGATTCAGGCTCCGGCTTACATTGGCGACAATAACAGCAAGCAGCATCAACACGGTAATCGCAACAATGGAAACCAAAAGCGTGTTTGAGACGAGCTGCGCAAATTTGCTGTTCAATACATCTTGATATGTCCATGTCGCCCAAACGAGGAGCTGAACTACTGGAATAGCGAATGAAAGGGCAAATATAACCGTGCTCACAAAAATAGCAGCAGCTGTCCCTAAATAGGATAACTTCCTTCGTTTAAGCGGATTAAGCTTGCTTGTTGCGGAATGATACATTTTTCGCCTGCGAAGCAGCCTCTCCATAATAAACAAACCAATAATAGCGCTCATTAGGAGTGCAGATAATCTCAGGGCAGAATCAACGTCATACATACCAAACCATGTTTTGAAAATCGTTGCAGTAAACGAAGCAATGCCAAAATGTTTTGTTACTCCAAAATCATTGAGTACCTCAAATGCGACGAGGCTGGCTCCGCCGATAATTGCAGCCTGCGACAAAGGCAATACGATTCGGAAAAAGATATGAAGCTGCCCTTTGCCGAGCAGTCTTGCGTTTTCTATGAAAGCTGCGCTTTGCTTCTCCATAAAGGTTTTGGTCATCAAATAAATGTAAGGAAATAAAAATATTGAAAATATGAAAATAGCGCCTTTCATGGACAATATATCAAAATAAGCTTGGTTAGGGGTTACGCCGAGCGTATTTCGCATAAAAACTTGTATGCTGCCCGTATAGCTCAGCATAGAACCGTAAGTATAAGCTGCAATATATGGTGGAATAGCCAGTGGCAGCAAAAATGCAAAGTGAAAGAACTTCCGCATCGGGAAATCATAGGCTGCAACAAGCCATGCAAGCGACACGCCGATGATAACGGAGAAAAACACCGATCCTACTACAAGATATAAAGATTGAACGACAGATTCAAACAGCATATACTCTTTGATTTGCTGCCAGTTTTCATTCGGTTTGTCAAACAAACCGAAAAAAATATAAAGAGACGGAATAAGGGCCATGATGGCCCCTATTACGCTCAATATAACCCAGCCGTTCAATATTCTCTTTAAATTTCGCAAAGAGATGGAAGCCATCATTTTTATTTCCAACCTGCCTTAGCCAGAAGCTCGACTGCTTTTTTGTTATGATCGCCCAGCTTGGAGAAATCCAGCTTCTGTGTTTTAAAGTCACCCCAGCCCTTTAACAACTCAGGCTTTTCTGCAGCAGCATTTACAGGAAATTCGAAGCTTCCTTGCGTTAACAGCGTTTGCCCATCCTTGCCTGTCATGAATTCGATCAGTTTAACAGCGTTATCTTTATTCTTAGCATGCTTAGTAAGGCCTACACCGCTGATGTTAAGATGTGTGCCTGTCGTTTCTTGGTTCGGGAAGAATACGCCAATTTTCTCTGCAACCTTAACCTCTTCCGTATCCTTCGAATTCAACATTTGCCCAACGTAATAAGTGTTCATAATCGCAACATCACCTAGACCAGCAACGACCGCTTTCGCTTGGTCGCGATCTCCGCCTTCAGGATCACGAGCAAAGTTTGCTACAATCCCCTTCGCCCATTCTTCAGCCTTTTGCTCTCCATTTAGTTCGATGAATGAAGCAAGCAGCGACTGATTATAAAGACTGGCAGACGAGCGCGCCAATACTTTCCCTTTCCATGCGGCATTTGCAAGATCTTCATAGGTGGACAGCTGCTCCGGCTTTACACGATCTTTGGCATAAACGATAACGCGTGCACGGGTTGCAATGCCAACCCAATTGTTTTCGTTATCCCGCAGCTCTGCGGGTACATTACTATCAACCGTTGTGGATTGAATCGGTTGAAGCACTTCATTTTGCTTCGCATAATTTAGAACGCCGCCATCTACTGTAATGAACAGATCTGCTTCTGAGCTTTCTCCTTCTCGCTTCAAACGTTCAACGAGCTCTTCTGCCGTACCTTTAATTTCATTGACTTTAATGCCTGTTTCTTTCGTAAAGGCATCAAACAACTGGCTGTCAACATCATAGTGTCTTGCTGTAAACACGTTTACGACTTGCTCTTTGCCGTTATTCTTACTCGTATCATTACTTCCACCAGCTGCTTCAGTCGTTGCTGGGCTCGCCTCTGGCGATGGCGAAGAAGCATTCGTCTTATCGTTTCCTGCATTATTCGCTCCACAACCTGCTAATACGAGCACTGTCAGCATCGTTAACAATACGACACTTACGATATAATTCTTTTTCATCTTTGTCATACCTCTCGTTCCCACTTTTAATTTGATAATGAAAATCATTACCACCAATTCAACAGTTCCTATTGTAACCTACTAAAATGAGAAAATGCTGTGAAAATAAAAAAAAGCTACCCGACATTCATTTTCGGGTAACTCGTTTAAAAACAGCTGAAACGGTGGTACCTTGATGAAGTTTACTTTCAATGAGCAAACTACCGTCATATCGTTGCACCAAACGGTTCGCAATCGCCAGCCCGAGTCCATGACCGCCGCTTGTGCCGCTCCTCGAACGGTCTGCGCGGTAAAAACGATTCATAACGAGCGGTAAATCCTGATCAGATATGCCAATGCCAAAATCTGTGACTTGAATGACAGCATCCGTTTCTCCTAGCAAGCAGCAAAGCTCTATTCTTCGGCTTTCTCCCGAATAGTTGACTGCATTATCAAGTAAGATGAGCATAATTTGCTCCAAATGCTGCTCAGACACAAATAGATCTACGTCTGACAAAAGACTCAAATCAGCATGAAAAGTGAACTCCGGATGAAGCACCTCTATATTTCTAATAAGCTGTTCCATGTTCTGCTTCGAATGGCTGCTCATCTCATTCCCGTAAGCGGGCTCTTTCTCCGCACGAGACAATGCGAGCAGCTCCTGTACAAGTCCTTTCAGCCGAGCTATTTCCTGCGACGAAGCTTGCAAAGACTCTTCCAGAACTGCAGGGTCATCCTTTCCCCAGCGCTGCAGCAGTGCGAGATGCCCTTCAATGATGGCAATTGGTGTTCTTAGCTCATGAGAAGCATCCTCTACAAATTGTTTCTGTTGCCCGAACGAGCGCTCAAGCTGATCCATCATTTCATTAAACAGCTTCATGAGCGTTGCAATTTCATCATTTTTATTTTCGTTTAGCTGAACCCTTTCTTGTAAGCCTTTCTGCTTTACGCCGGTCATGGCAACATTCATCGCTTGAAGCGGCTTAAGCAGCTGACGCGCCAGCAATCCTCCGCCGATGCCGCTTATAACAATGGCACCGACACAGCAAATTAACATAATTCGAAAAAAAGCTGAACTAAGCTTCTCAAAATCCTCGATGTTTTTCACAATTTCGATTGTTCCGTTAAACGAGAAGATCGTTAAAGGGCTCCGCATAAGCAGCAGGTTTTGGTCAAGGAACCACGACCCTTTGGCAGCTAAACTCGAAGATGGATAAGCATCTAACCACTGCTCTGTTAGATTATCAGAGACAATCATAATCGGTGCTCCATCTTCATCAAGCACGCGTATTAGCTGATTTTTACCATTTACTTTTTCAAGAAAGCTTCGTATTGAATTCAACTCCGATTGCTCGAAAGTGAACTCCTTTTCCAATAAATAGTTCAATATTTCCCGCATGTCTTCCTGTGTGTTCGTCTCTGCTTGTTTATTCATCCACTTCTCTACAAACATATATTGAACGGCATTGTATGCAGCAAATAAAAGAAATAACAGCAGCGCCGACCATAATGTCAGCTTCCACTTGATCGGTATTCGTGAGAAACTTACGCGCAAATTATTCATTTTTTCATCACATACCCAATACCGCGCAGCGTTTGAATGCAGCTCGTTCCTCCGGGGACATCAATCTTATTGCGCAAATATCTCACATATACATCAACAACATTCGTATCGACAGCCGCATCGTAACCCCATACGGTATCAAGCAGCGTTTCCCGTGAGAAGACACGGTTCGGATTTTGCATGAAAGCAAGCAGCAATCCGTATTCCCGCTTAGTCAACTCTATGATTTGTTCGCCTCTGCTAACGATTCTAGCGTCTAAATCTACAGTTAACTCACCAGAAGACAAAATAGAACGATGATCAGATGCAATCATATCCTGTCGCCTAAATACAACGCGTAGACGTGCAAGCAGCTCTTCAATCGCAAACGGTTTCGGGATATAATCGTCCGCCCCGCTGTCAAGGCCAGATACTCGGTCTGTAACGCTGTCCCTCGCTGTCAGCATAAGAATAGGTGTTGCTTTTGATTCCCGAATACGCCTGCAAACCTCAAGTCCGTCCATGCCAGGCAGCATTAGATCCAATAAAATAACATCCCATTCTTCTCGCAAGGCGCGCTCCAAACCACTATTGCCATCATAAGAAACAACTGTCTCAAACGATTCATGACGCAGTTCAAGCTCAATAAAACGCGCTAAATTTCTTTCATCCTCAATAAGTAAAATCTTTTTCATGGATTGACCCGCCTTTAGTATTGCAAATGCTTGTCTATAGCATATTTTCAATCATTGTAATTGATAATTGTTCTCACAGTCAATCGTTCTATCAAAAAAGAGACAGTCCATGTTCCCATAGACTGTCTCTAGTATTCAAATCTATTAATGCTGTTTGCTCACATGAACCCGTTTAATTAAGAAAGCAACGATCAAACCGATAATGGCAACAATCATAGCGAAAATAAATGCGTTCTGAATTCCTGCTGTCAACGCAAGCGGAGCATTGGCCGGATCTGTAGGATCAGCCACATCCTTCATAAAGCCGGTCATTCCTGCGGTCATAATACTTACTGCAACTGCGGTACCGATAGCGCCAGCGACCTGCTGCAGTGTATTCATAATCGCCGTACCATCCGGGTACAGCTCGCGTGGCAGCTGGTTGAGCCCGTTTGTTTGTGCAGGCATCCATACCATCGAAATACCGATCATCAAGCATGAATGAAGGACAATAATTAATGTAATGGTTGATGCTGTCGTTATGCCTGAGAAGAACCATAGCGCAGCGGCAACGATGACAAGACCTGGAATAACAAGCCACTTAGGACCAAACTTATCGAACAGGCTGCCCATAATGGGAGACATAATTCCGTTAATAAGTCCACCTGGCAGCATAATAAGGCCAGCTGTCAGTGCACTAAGACCAAGTCCACTGATCAAATACATAGGCAGAACGAGCATAGAAGATAATATAACCATCATACAAATAAATACCATTAACGTTCCTACAACAAACATCGGATGCTTAAACGCCCGTAAATTCATCATCGGCTGCTTCATCGTCAATTGACGAACAGCGAAAATCGCAAGGGACAATATACCAACGATCATGGTCGCAATCACTTTTGTACTGCCCCAGCCGCCTTCACCTTCACCCGCGCTGCTAAAGGCAAACACAATACCGCCGAACCCTAGCGTTGAGAATACGAGAGAAAAAATATCAATTTTCGGTTTTGTTATGGTAGAAACATTTTGCATATACATAATCCCGAATAATAGTGCAATGACTAGGAACGGAAGCGACAACCAGAAAATCCAGTGCCAGCTTAAGTTTTCAATCAAGAGTCCTGCAATCGTCGGGCCTACAGCAGGCGCAACCATAATAACAAGCCCAATTACACCCATTGCCGCTCCCCGCTTCTCAGCCGGGAAAATAATAAGAATTGTGTTAAACATAAGCGGCAGCAAAAGCGCCGTTCCAACTGCTTGGATAACACGCGCAGCCATAAGAACTTCAAAGCTTGGTGCGAGCGCCGCTACCAATGTTCCTAGTACGGAGAAACTAAGTGCTGCTATGAATAGCTGCCTTGTCGAGAACCATTGAAGCAGCAGCCCCGATACGGGAACCAATATGCCCAGCGTCAGCAAGTATCCCGTTGTCAACCACTGTACCGTTGGCGCCGTGATATCAAAGACGCGAATTAAATCGCTTAGTGCCACATTTAATGCCGTTTCACTAAACATTCCGATAAAGCCGCTTAATAATAATGAAATCATAATGGGGATTACTTTATATTTTTGCCCCGTATTTTGTTGCGATTCTGTCATTGTTGCTTGCAAGCCTTCCACTCTCCTATTATCTATCTAGCATTTATTCATGACTTCTCATAGAGAAGGACATTTATTAATGATATACGGCAAACATTTCGCTGCGGATAACAACGGCTGCTTGTCCCGATTCGTCAGCGTTAGAATAAGCGCACCTTCCAATAAGGAAACGGTGACGACGCCAACCTCAACTGCTCTAGTCTCTTCCATTCCAAGCTGAACCAGCCTCTCAGAAATCACGTTCTGCCATGCTGCAAATACACCTTGTCCAGCTGCTCTCAGCTTCTCGCTAATCGATGAGGTTTCGACTGCCATCCAGAAGCTAAACGGCATATAACCCGCATAATCAAACTTCTCTGCATCTTCGGCCATATCAAATACAAAAGCCTGAACGGCTTCAGCAGGGTCCTCATAATCGGCAAATTTCTTTCTCCATTTCTCAATCACAAGCTCCTTCGTG
The DNA here is from genome assembly GCF_056398625.1 of Paenibacillus sp. 01T431. Lineage (NCBI taxonomy): Bacteria > Bacillati > Bacillota > Bacilli > Caryophanales > Paenibacillaceae > Paenibacillus > Paenibacillus sp. 01T431. The sequence goes on along the minus strand of NZ_JBFTPT010000003.1, from coordinate 42,388 downwards.
CAGTTAATGCATTCCAGCGCAAGCTCTTCTTTGCCGTTTGGGAAATAATAATAAAGAGATCCCTTCGGACAATCACTTTCTTTAATAATTTGGCTTAGTCCCGTCGCATGATAGCCCTGCGTAAAAAAAAGCCTAGCTGCCGTATCAAGTATGGCATGCCTTGTATTATGTTTTTCCGACATTGATTCACTCCTCGATTATAACGATCGGTCTATATAATAAAAACATTGATCCGCTTATCAAGTCAACCTTTTTTTATATCCAGTAACAATAGAACCATTCGTCCTTCGATCCTATTAATATATAAATCAACTTAATAATGCGTTTATTATATATTTTTAATATTAAATATAGGTTGCTATAATCAGATTTACATTGAAAGGAGGAATGAAACATGAATTATAGGAAACTAGGTAAAAGCGGCTTATTAGTAAGCGAAGTGGCTCTCGGAAACTGGATAACCCACGGTGCACAAGTGGATGACAACACCGCACAAGCATGCGTAAATGCTGCACTAAACGCTGGAATTTCAACTTTCGATACAGCTGATGCTTATTCGGAGACGAGGGCGGAATCGGTCTTAGGTCATTGTTTAAAGGGAATACGTCGTGAAAGTATTGAATTGTGCACGAAGGTTTTTCATCCAACAGGGAACGGGCATAACGATAGAGGGTTATCACGCAAGCATATTATGGAATCCTGCCACGCTTCACTTCGCAGATTACAGACGGACTATATTGATATTTATTACGCTCACCGATTTGATACGACCGTATCGCTTGAAGAGACATTTGTGGCGTTTTCCGATTTGGTTCGACAAGGAAAAGTTTTGTATATCGGCGTAAGTGAGTGGACAGCAGATCAGATAACGCAAGGATCGGCTTTGGCAAGGGAGCTGAAAGTTCCTTTTGTTGCGAGTCAACCCCAATATTCTATGCTTTGGCGGGTTATTGAAGCCGAGGTTATTCCCGCTTGCGAGCGTGAAGGAATTGGTCAGATTGTCTGGTCACCACTTGCGCAAGGTATTCTTTCCGGTAAGTATGCTCCTGACAAGCCTATACCAGAAGGCTCGCGCGCTTCTACGGCCGCTGGTTCGCCGTTTTTCAAACGTTTGGCAGGACAATGGTTGAATAAAGAAGTCCTTCAGGCAATAGAACAACTAGGGCCGATTGCACAAAAATGCAGCTTAACGCTGCCACAGCTCGCGGTAGCGTGGGTTTTGCAAAACCCGCAGGTGTCCTCCGTTATCATTGGCGCCTCAAAGCCGGAGCAGGTATTAGAAAACGTAAAAGCAGCAGGAGTTAGTCTAGATGCTGAGATCGTAGTGCAAATAAATAACATATTAAAAGACGTTGCTCAGTTTGATGCTAGTAAAACCGGTTAGAGCGTTCACACAAATCAGCTTGTCTGGTTAGCGGCTGTTTCCTCCACTACTTTTAGAAAATGAGTCAGAACCGTTTCACTCTTCTCTGTTTTCCAGATTGCATAAAGAGGAACACGCGGTGTATCCTCATCAAATGATCGAAATACGACATCACTGCGTTGAAATACGGAAACCGAAGAGGGAACAATTGAGATGCCAATGCCTGCAGCTGCCAGATTTACAATCGTGTACATTTGAACAGCTTCCTGCACGATGCGGGGCTGAAATCCATGCTGCCTGCAAAAATCTACAATCAGGTCATGAAATGAAGCCCCCATATGATGTGGTGATAAGATAAAGGGTTCTTCCCTCAAAGAATGCAGTGAAACGGTTGGTTGATCGGCTAACGGATGTGTTTTGAGCAATACAGCAACTAGTGATTCGTTCGTGAACAGTCTGGATGTGATATGTTTTGAAGGGTCCAGCAACCGATGGAATCCAACATCAATTTCTCCATCATGCAGCGCTTTCAGTTGCTCAGCAGATGTCATTTCAGATAATGTAACCTGTACATCTGGGAAACGTTCTCGATATTTCTTTAGAACATTGACCATCATACCGCCTGCTGCTGAATCCACAAACCCGATGGATAAATTGCCTATTTTCCCTTCACTTGCAAGTTGTGTCATCTTTATCGATCGTTCCAAATGAGCAACTATGTTTCTCGATTCCTCCAAAAATATCGCACCGGCTGTCGTAAGTCGAACCTGTCTCTTGGTTCGTTCCAGAAGTTTCACACCAAGCTCATCCTCAAGAACTTGAATTTGTTGGCTTAGTGGAGGCTGAGTCATATTCAGTTTTTGGGCAGCACGGTTAAAATGCAGCTCTTCTGCTACTGCGATAAAATAACGCAGCTTTTTCAAGTCCATAGACATCATACCTCTTCCTATTTTAGCTCTGATTTATCAACTTTTCGTCCATGCTTTCCTATCGCCATCGTACCCGATCACGTATCACACCGCAAATTTTTATTAACGGTTTGAATTTATCCACATACAAAAAGGCAGCCGAAATTATTCGGCTGCCTTCGCATTTAAACGGTTGATTTAGAAACGAGCAGCTGATGCTGCTGCTTCCTCAAGACCTTTTGCTACAATAGCTTCTGCTTGGTCAGGAAGTTGGTTGTGACCTTCAATGATGATGCTCTCTAGGTTAGTCACACCATAGAAGCCCATTACTGTGCGGATAAAGTTATGTGCCATTTCAACCGAAGCTGCAGGGCCTTCGGAATAAATGCCGCCGCGAGCAGTAAGCAATACGACTTTTTTATCAGTGATCAGACCAACTGGGCCTTCAGCTGTATATTTGAACGTTTTGCCAGCTTGTGAAAGGTAGTCGATATAAGTGTGCAATACTGCAGGAACAGTGAAGTTCCAAAGCGGGAATGCAAATACCACTTTATCCGCTGCAAGAAATTGATTCATATATTTGTCCGAAACAGCYACAGCTGCTTGCTCTTCAGGTGTAAGGTCATAACCGCGAGCTGCTTTGAAGTTACCGTTAATCATATCAGCGTTCATGTAAGGCAAGTTTTCATTGAACAAATCAAGCTCAACCACTGTGTCTTCTGGATGGCTAGCTTTAAAGCTGTCTAGAAAAGATTGATATAGCTTAACGCTGACTGCCTGTTCGATTCCGCGATCGTTTGCTTTAATAAATAATACTGTACTCATTGTATATTTCCCTCCAAGATGTTTGTTTACTTTTTGTAAGTACCTTAATTGTATATAGTTTTAGAGCAACAATCATCGGTAAATAGACCGAAAAATCGACATAAAAAAACCGCCAAAGGCGGAGAGCTAGTCTTACGACTATAGTCTTACGTTAGCGTGTTATTCAGGTTCTCGCATTAACTGCACCGCGTATAACGCAGCTTGCGTTCGGTCCGTTAAATCCAATTTGCTTAAAATGCTGCTCACATGCGTTTTGACTGTTTTCTCCGCTACAGTGAGCGAGTGCGCAATATCTTTGTTGCTCATTCCTTTGGTAAGCAATTGCAGCACCTCCAGCTCTCTCGGAGTTAATAGTTCACTTAACTCACGAATAGGCAGCCCTTTCACCGAACTAATCTGCGGCGATACTTGAGCGAGTAACGCACTCGCTATATCCGGATGCAGCTGAATATTTCCTTTATAGGCGCTGCGAATCGCTTCTGCAAGCTGATCAGGTTCTACATCCTTCAGCATATACCCAGCAGCTCCGGATTGTAGAGCAGGCACGATATGACTGCGATCCGAGAAGCTGGTGAGCACAAGCACTTTAATATCCGGATTTTGCCTAGCGATTAAATTGCTCGCCTCGATCCCGTCCATAACCGGCATGTTCAGATCCATCAGTATGATATCAGGCTTAAGTTCAGCAGCTTTTTCTACCGCCTCCTTGCCGTTATTCGCTTCACCCACCAGCTCAAAATCAGGCTGCATGCTTAGAAAAAAAGAAATTCCCTTCAACACAATTTGATGATCATCAACGAGCAATATTTTTATCGTCAAAACAGTTCCTCATTCCTCTTCCCACATTTCCATTTCCGTTGCAATCGGTATAACAGCTGTTACCATTGTAGGTTGCCCTTTTCCGCCCGTTATCGTTAGCTCTCCGCCAAGCGTTTCTGCACGTTCCCGCATCGTTAGCATTCCCATGGTCAGTTTTCCTTTACGCTTCTCTTGCGAAAACCCGCGGCCTCGATCCAAAATTTCCAAGCAGGCGCGAGACTCTGTTTTGATGAGCCGCACATAAACGGTATTCGTATCTGCATGTTTCCTTACATTATTAAGCGCCTCTTGCCCGATTCTCCAAAGGGCTTCTTCAATCGCACGCGGAAGCTCGCGAACGCCCTCCACCTTTTCATACACGGTTAAATCCATGCTCTTGCCATATTGCTTAAGCGCAGTAATTAGCCCATGCTCAAGACCTGCCGGCCGCAGCTGCCATATCAGCGTTCTCATTTCCTTCAGCGCTTCCTGTGACAGCTGTCTTATTTCTTGTAATGATCGTTCCACGACAGGTTCTTTGCCTGCCAGCACCGTCTCGGCTCCCTTCGCTAGAAAGGATAAAGAGAAAACCTTTTGAATAACCGAATCATGCAAATCTCTAGCCATTCGATTTCGCTCTTCCATGCGCGCGAGCTCGCGCCGCTGCTCATATACCCGCAAATTTTCTACGCTTAACGTGAAATGATCCCCAAGCGAATACATGAAGTCCTCTAAGTAATCATCAAACTGCTTGCCTAACTGACTGCTTACAAACAGAACGCCAATCGGGCGGCTGCGAATGCGAAGCGGTATTGCGACTGCTGATGAGAACGGTGGTATCCCTATGGATGATAAGGAAGAGCAGGAATTGCTGTCGCATTCGGACTGTTTGACAAGACGATTCTCATGAAACGCTTTGCTAACCATCCCGCCTTGATCGATGGCAAGCGAAAGCCACTCTTTTCGGACGTGATTGTCTGTATAATGTGCGCGAAGCGATAATTGCTCTTGTTCATACATAAATAACGATACATGCTGCCAGTTGAACGTATCGCCTATATGGCTCACCGCTTGCAGCGGAAGATGATTTATATCTTGTATGGCGTTTATTTTCTGAATAACATCACCAAGCTTCGCATAATGAATCGCGTGCTGCTCCTGCACCTGATACAGGCGGATTCGCTTAATTGCCGTTCCGATCTGATAAGCGACGGCTTGCAGAAGTGCAAGCTCCTCCTCAGTAAAACGATCCTTGCCAGCTTCAGCAACATTTAACAACCCGAATTGATCCGTTCCTGCTCTTAGCGGAACCGTCGCATGATGAGTAACACCTTCATTATCACCAAGCTTGTTCGTGATGGCATATGTAATTCTTGAGCATTCTATAATATTTACCGCTTGATCCAGCTTGTTTTGCTTAAAGCTTTCAATGCACCAGCAAACCTCGCCGCACATGACCGCCTGATTGTTTGCCGCTAAACCTTGAGGCAAATTATGTGTAGCCGTGCAAAGATTTTCACTTTTATTGTCAATCATAAATATCCAGCCCGTAGTAAAACCTGTAACCTGAAGCAGCTTGGCAAGCACATCATTCAGCATTTGATCCATGTCGTTTGTGCTGTTAAGTGTCTCTGCTATCTCCTTCAATGCGACCAGCTCATAAGCTCTTTTTTCTCTGGACATGCTTCCACTTCCTTCTAAGCACACATTATACACCTTCCTGAACAGCAAAAAAAAGAGCCGATCCAAAGCAGCTTGTACTGCTTAAGCTGGATGGCAGGCTCTTTGGATTAGCTCTTTCGAAACGGCTTTTTGATCAAAAGAACATAACAGGCTACAGCACCCAGCTCTGCAATGGCTATCCAAATCCCCATAGGGAGCGCATTTGCGCTGCCTCCAAGACCTACGAGCGGTGAAATCATGCCCCCAAATGTAAAGGATAATAACCCGAGCAATGCAGATGCGCTGCCTGCAGCATAGCCATGCTTTTGCATCGCTAAGGAGAAGCCGGTCGTCGAAATAATACCAACGCTTGCTACAACAAAAAACAATGGCACAAGAATCGCAGCGAGCGGCGCGTCAATTAATATCATGATAAGCAATATTCCGCCAGCTGATGCCTAACAAGGGACGAGCTTGTAACGAAATCATCCGTTAGCTGCGGCAGCGCCGGCAAATACATGTCAAGGGACAACGGCCCAAACGCGGAGAGCGATCCAAGCAAGAGGATCAGCCAAAGCCGTTTAATGCCAGTGGATTGATTTTGAGTTTGGATTTTTTTCTGAGCAAGCAAGTAAGGCATCTCCTTCTGTGGTACTTTTTCCTCGATCCACTTTATCACCTTTCATTATTTGTTCCAATAGAAAAGTCGTTTCATCAAATATTTGTCCTCTTTTGTTTTGTTTGTTATGATTGAGCTAATAATGTCGTTTAACGTAGCATCTTGTAGCTACCATTTAGGAGGATCACATGCAAAAGATTAAAATTTTCTCCGGCACTTCGAACCAGAAGTTGGCTGAGGAGTTATGTAAAGAACTTGAGCTCCCGCTAGGCAATGTTGCAATATCAAGGCATCAAAGCGGTGAGATTCATGTTTCATACGGAGAACCTATTCGTACTTGTGACGTATTCATCGTCCAATCACTTTCCCATCCCGTTAATGAGCATTTAATCGAAACACTCGTCATGATAGACGCTGCCAAACGAGCATCAGCGAAAACCATTAATATCGTTATGCCATACTATGGTTATGCACGTCAGGAAAGAAAATCGGCACCGCGGGAGCCCATCTCCGCTAAGATGGTAGCCGATGTATTGACTACTGTTGGAGCAAACCGAATCATTACCGTCGATTTGCATGCTGATCCGATTCAAGGCTTCTTCGATATTCCAGTCGATCATTTAACGGCGCTTGATTTGATCATTGATTATTTGCGAAGCAAAAACATCAAAAATCCTGTTGTCGTATCGCCAGATGCGGGCCGTGCTACAACAGCCGAGAAACTTGCCGGCTTGCTTGACTGTCCATTTGCGATCATGATCAAAAATCGTCCCGCTCATAATCAGTCTGAAATCACGCATATCATCGGTGATGTTGAAGACATGACACCAATTATTATTGAAGACTTAATTGATACAGGCAGCACAATTGTAAACGTCGTAGAGGCGCTTAAGAAAAAAGGTGCGCATGATTCCTACATATGCGCAACACATGGACTGTTCTCAGCCAATGCGCTTGAGAAGCTGGATCATCCGAACATCCGTGAGGTCGTTATTACAGATACGATCAGTATCGGTCAAGAGCATTCGAGTAAATTTGTCGTACTGCCGATGTCCCCGCTCCTTGCAACCGCCATTAAAATCATTACCGAAGGCGGCTCGATTGCAACGTTGTTCAAATCAGGCTCATAGGCCGTCAGTAAAGCAAAATAACATATAACATCAATTATGCCCCCTTGCTCTTTCGCAAGGGGGTATTTATTTTGCATGCGTATAGCTATGGTAAACCGTGGCAAAATAGGTGTATCAATCAAGACGGCAGCGAGGATGGGAGGACGCAAACAATGGATCAAACAGAACCTATCAGCTCAGACCTGAAAGTAAATATAGAACGTATAAAAGAGATTTTTTCGGATACAAGCGATTTAGTCATAAGGAATCTAACGATCAAGCAAACAACTGAGCAAGCAGCGCTCATCTACATCGATGGGCTGACAGATGGAGCAGCAATTAATAGTGACGTCCTTCGTCCCTTGCAGCTAGATTCGAGCGGGGGAAAACCCGGTGATGAGTTAATGATGACCATTGGACAAATCGTACCCGAAACGGATTGGTACCAAATTGAGATCGCAATACTGCACGGTAAATCCATATTATTCGTGAGCGGCAGAGAGACAGCCTATGTGCTTGGCACAAGCGGCTGGCCGCAGCGGGCAATCGAAGATCCACAAATGGAAGCCTCCTTAAAAGGCGCCCATCAAGGCTTTGTCGAAACCAGCGGCCAAAATATCGCTATGATCAGACGTTATATCCCGAATCGCGAATTAAAAATGAAACGGCTGATTGTCGGCCGGCGCGGCCAGACCTCCGTAACGATTATTTACCTGGAGGATGTAATGAATCCTCAATTGTTAAACGATCTTAAGGATCGCATTCAAAAGATTGACGTAGATGTCATTTTAAACACGGGAGAGCTGGCAGAGCTGATCGAGGATAATCCCTACTCACTCTTCCCGCAATTCGTTCTTACTGAGCGGCCAGATTCTGCAGCATCGCAAATTTTGCAAGGAAGATGTGTCGTTGTCGTTGATCGCTCGCCAAGCGTACTCGTTGCTCCAGTCAGCTTCTACTCTTATTTCCAAAGTATCGACGATTATAGTACTCGTTGGTCCATTGCAACCTTTTTGAGGCTGCTGCGAATGTTTGCATTTATTACAGCTACATTTTTGCCTGCCTTTTATATCGCAGTTGTTTCCTTCCATATCGAGATCATTCCAATGAAGCTGCTGCTCACCCTAGGTGAATCACGTGGACAAGTACCGTTTCCACCTTTTGTGGAGGCCATTATAATGGAAATCACATTGGAAATGCTCCGTGAAGCTGGCGTCCGGCTGCCTGCCCCCGTTGGCCAAACTGTTGGCATCGTTGGAGGTATTGTGATTGGACAAGCTGTCGTTCAAGCTGGCTTAATAAGCAATGTTATGGTTATCGTTGTAGCATTTACAGCCATTTCTTCATTTATTTTGCCAAACTACGATATGGTTGCAGCCGTTCGTTTAATCCGTTTCATGCTCATGATTTTATCTTCACTGTTTGGGTTTGTTGGGATCATTATTGGTTTGATGACGATGATCGCTCATTTATTAACGCTTAAATCGCTAGGCATGCCATATGGAAGCCCACTGGCTCCGCTCCGCTTCTCAGATTTGAAGGACACCCTAATTCGAGCACCATTATGGCTGATGGAAAAGAGACCAAAAAACGCGCTCCCGCTTCAAGAAAAACGTCAAACAAACACTCGGAAGGAGGATTGAGCATATTGACGAACACCGAAGGTAATACGATAACTTCGATGCAATTTATTTTTATTATTTCCGGTATTCAGATTAGTGTTGCCGTCCTTTCCTTGCCGAGGAAATTAGCAGAAATAGCAGGAACGGATGGCTGGATTTCCATTCTAATTGGTTATGTCATCAGTCTTCTATGCGGGTATATCATTATTATGGTGATGAGACATTGTTCTGATCAAACATTAATTGATGCGCTGCCTGCAATGATGGGGAAATGGCTTGCCAAAGGATTTACCCTATTGTTGGCCTTTTTTTTCCTTACCCTTATGTATGACGGTCTTGTGCGCACCATCCTGATTATTAAAATTTGGCTCCTGCCAAACACACAGTCCTACATACTCATGATTCTGCTGTTAATACCCGCTTATAAAATCGCTATAAACGGTCCTCGCATCTTAGGACGATACGCTGAGCTAGTAGCTGTCATATCATGCTGGTTGCCCTTTGTTTATCTATTTACACTGAAATATGCTCATTGGCTCAATTTACTGCCTATATTAAAAGTAGGTTGGCTGCCCGTCTTGTCGGCGGTGAAAGCAACGATTTATCCGAACCTGGGGCTGGCTGCCGTTTTTATATTTTATCCTTATTTAGTTAAGAAGGATAAAGCTGCTTCTTCACTTTTTATATCCAATACAATTACCCTTTCTGTACATCTATTTATTACAATCATATGCTTCATTTACTTCAGTCCCCATGAAATCACACTTTATAATGATCCAATCATCAGTATTCTCAAAACAATTGAATTTCGCTTTATTGAACGGATTGAGGTGCCTTTCATCGCGTTTTATTTGTTCGTCTTCTCACTCGTTTGGATTCCGTCTATGTATATCGTCTCTTTTTGCATAAGCAAGGTTTTCGGGCTAAGCAGCCATCGTATCCCATTACGTATTTTGTGCATTATTCTTGCGATAGCTACTTTTATTCACATCCCCTCATTCAAGCAAAGCGATCAAATTGAATTATGGCTTACTTGGTTTGGTTTTGGGATGGAATATATACTCCCTAGTCTACTGCTGATATACATGGTCATTTACAAACGAATACACCGGAGGGCTGATCTATGAAGCTGCGCCTCTTTTTTGTATGTTGCTTGTTCATTACGATTTGCCTTACTGCATCCGCCTGCGGGGATCAGCTGTATTTAGAAAATGCGGCAACACCGCTTGCTCTTGGCATGGACCTAGATAAAAATGAGAAATTTCATTTTTATTCTTCCGCTCCTGTTTTCAGCAAAAACATAAAGAAAAAGAGTCAAGAAACGTCAGGAAGCGCGAATTCGCTTCGGCAATCCAAAGCGATTCAAGACTCGCAATCAAGCGGCTCCATCCAAGGTCGAAATTACCAAGTGATTCTCCTTGGCAGACAATTTCTGAGTTACGAGGATTGGTTTCCAATGCTTGATGTGTTGTTTCGTGATGCAAGAAACACAGTAACCGACAGAGTTATTGCTGTTGATGGCTCTTTAGATGAGGTATTTTCACTAAATCCTCCTGATCAGCCGCTGCTTCCTATTCTGCTCAGAGGCATGGTCGACACCAAATCGATAAAATCGGAAACGTATGCGACGACCGCCCAAGAATTTCACAGGCAGTTTTATGATAAAGGCTTAACGCCTTACATTGCAGAAGTGAAGATCGTCAATAATCAGGTTAGGCTGAAAGGTTCCGCTTTGCTGAATCCGAAAGGCAAATATGAGCTTTCATTGGGCCCCCAAGAAACGATCCTGCTAAGCATTTTGCAGAAACAAGCGGCACCAGGCTTCAGCTTGTCCTATCCCATTCCCGGTGAGCCTGTTAACGGGCCATTCGAAACGAATATTTTGAGCCTAACTGGCGCCAAAGTAAAAACAAAAATCAAAACTACCTATGAAAACAATAAATTCAAGTTTGATATCCACGTGAAGACAAGGGTCGGTCTCTCCGAGCATCTATTCCCTTTCAATGTAGAGAAGGATGATAAAAAGCTGGAAAAACAGGTTGCCGTTCTCATGCAGGAGCAATTTACGAGCATTATCGAGAAACTGCAAAAACATAAAATCGATCCCATAGGGCTTGGAGTGTATGCAAGAGCAAAGGAATACGAGAAATTTTGCAAGGTAGAGGATCATTGGGGTGAAGTATTTGCGAATGCAGAAGTGCGTGTAAAGGTAGATTTAGAAATCACTTCAATGGGGCCTGTTAAGTAAGTATCGAGGGATTAAAAAAGAAGGATACCGGCAAGTATGCGGTATCCTTCTTTCTAGCGATGACTATTCCTATAGCGCTTGCTGAAAACGAATCTTATGCTCAAGCAGCTCTGCACGCTGATAAGCTTCTGCGATCCCATAAACAGCTATGTCCGCCTTGCTTACTTCTTTATAAGATAATGAAGTCTCCACCTCATGTTCGAAAGGAAATGGATTCAATTGGATAGTCGTTTCATCCTTCCAATCCGCTATCAATGAGGTTTGTCCCGTACGATCGAACCAATAGGGAAACCCATTAGCAAACCATTCATATTGATTTCGAGGCGTTCCCGGCTGCTCCATACATACAAACAGCGACAGCTCATCACAAAGCAGCAGCGCTTTCGCATGAAGCTGAAGCAAACTAACATCCAGCTGCAGTCGCTCGATGATCGCGCTTTGTCTTGCAAATTCACGTTCTACAAACGTAATCGTATCCTCATTTCTGAACCGTTCAGCAAGCGTCGTATACAAAATACTGCCAAGCAAAGCGGCATATTCGCTCGTTTTCTGAACATGATCCAAACCTTTAGAATAGAAGAAAAAGCGAATGTTGCCTGGAAAATCGCGGAACGAAAACGGCATATTTGCTGCATCATTCCAAAGCGGGATACGGTCCAAATCAATCCAGCTGCTGTCATGCTCATATGCAGCGTAAGCTAATTCATCTTTTCGTTTCTCACTATGGAATAACTGGCTCTGCCAGGCAGAAACAAGATCTCCGGATATTCTCGCATGATCATGTTGTGCAATCAATATGAATGCGTCTTCCTTCTCATATAAAATCATCGTTTCCATCCCTTTCTTCGTCACACAGTAGTTGATTACTATTGTATTTCTATATCAGCTAATCACGATTGTTCAGCGCGTAAACCTGCTCAATTTCCTTATGCCGCGAAATAACAACATCCATTAAGCATCTATAAATAGAAGCTGCTGTCTCTGGATTTAAATCATGGCTGCTCGCAAGTTTCTTTATTTTATCAAATTGTTTGGCTTCACGGCTCAGGTCTTGTGCAGCGAGATGATTTGCTGCTTTGTACATACCCACTTCTTCCGTTAATTGAAACCGCCTTGCAAGCAAGGAAATGATGTCGTGATCGATTTGATCGATCGCTTGTCTTAATTCATCTAGTCTAGAAACTTCCATGCGTCTCTCCCTTAAATCTTTTTCCTATAATTGTACCATCTCCATCACCCAGCGGCTATGTGCATTCGCATTTATCGGATGTAAGTTCCAGAACAATAAAAAGAAGAACCGCCTTCTTTCTAAGAAGCAGCTCTCCTTTGAACATTTCTATCGTTTTATTTCGCGAAGACATTACGAATGAAACTGTGGCAGTAAATCAGCATGGCTTTCGAGCATCTGCTCCAAAGCTCGATATGCAGCCTCTTTATTTTCAATAGCCGGATCAGCGTCTATCGCTTTCTTCGCAATAGAGACATTGCCCGTCACTGCTGCTTCAACGACAAGCTCATGAACATCCGAAATAACACGGCACAATTGAAGCAGCGGCTCTGGGAAAGCTGGAACCTCTACCGGATGAATCATGCCGCCTGATACGGTTACTGGTATTTCTACGATTCGATCCGAAGGAAAACCCGGTATTGCGCCATCATTCTTAACGTTCAAAATATCAATCTGAAGGTCGCTGCCTGTATATAACGCGTGAGCAAGCGCTACTGGATGCTCCCAGCTGCCATGGTCAAATAAACGATCATAATGCATTTTGCCTGCACCAATCTGCTTCAGCTCTTCCAAGCGTCTGCTGCGTTCTTCGAGCGATCCATGATATGGAGGTGCTGTCGTATAATGAATGTCCTCTTGATAAGGAAGATATTCCGCATGATGATCGACGTGGCCAGCCGCGACTGCCCCATACTCGCGCAGCCATCGCTTAGTGATACGAAGCTCGCGCTGCGTCTCTTCATCTTGATCAGACCAGTTCTCCTCTTCAATATATTGGATAAGCTTAGGCAGAAGGTCCTCACCCGTGTGGCTATCTTTTATTTCCATCACCCATGCAAAGTGATTAAGTCCAGCAGTTACGATAGATACCTCAGAGGCCGATTTGCCGAGCAGCTTTGGCAAAAATGTGTAGCCCTCAACACCCCGATACGCAATATTGCAAAATCCAGCTATGCGAATCGATGAATAACGTGCTGCTGCCGTTACGACACGAGGCATTGGATTCGTTACATCCAGAATCCACGCCTGCGGACACAACTCCTCCATATCACGGCAAATATCCATGATCAGCGTAATGGACCGGAAAGCATTCATCAAGCCCCCCATACCTCCACATTCCCTTGCTTGATCGGCCATCCCTAATGCATGTAATATATCAAAATCGATTTGCCAACGGCGTGCACCTTGAACCGAGGCGGATACGATAACAAAGTCCGCACCTAATAGCGCTTCTCGTCTGTTTACCGTTGCAGTCACAAGCATGTCTACCTTTAGCTGCCTTGCTATTTCTCTTGCAGCTGCTGCCATCCCTTCAGCGGCATCCAGATTTGGATCAACAAGGACAAGCTCACAGCCTGCAAGCCTCTCTTTTACGATAATATCTTCGAGTACTGTTGGCGCAAATACGAAGCTTCCTCCGCCTATCAATACGATTTTCACGATAGTCTCATTCCTCTCGGTTGTCTTTGGATTGCTATTGTTGAGCGGTAAGAGAGATAATAAAGGTATGAATAATTCCGTTTACAAAGGAGCTATGATGAGCAATCTTAATCCTGCCCTCAACCAATCATTTCCTAATTATAAAGAACAGCTTATCCTATACGGCATGCGTACGTTCGAAGCCGGCCAAGGCCCTGTATGCGATTTACATCTGCATCATCGGATGCTGGAGATCAATATTGTCCTAACAGGCGATCAAATCGCTCGTATTGGAAACGAGAGCTTCACGCAGCATGAAGGTGATATTATTCTCATTCCTCCCATGAAGCTGCATGACTTTATTGTTCCCGATCAGCAGACGATGCACGGTTTTGTCCTTCATTTGCAAAATGTGGACAGCAAGCTGCTCTACGCCTTTCGAGCTTGCGGAGAGTATTTATTTGCGAGAGATCATCCGCTCAATGAACGTCTTAATCCGCTGCTAAAAGCACTTATTTCCTGCTTGCAGCAGAATCCTTCTGCTCACCGCGTCTTTATGCTTTGTAATGAAATGCTGGTGCATTTGGAGGAGTTCGTGCAGAGCGAAGCCTTACTCTCCATCAATGAACCAAATGAGCAGCCGCTTGCTGATCGGATCGCGAGGGAAATTGAGGCGCTCATCAGCACCTTCAATGAGCTCGGTACAGATTCCTCAACGAGCAACTGGCTTGAAACCATCGCAGCCAAGACAGGCATTAGCCGCAGACATGCCGGCCGTTTGTTTCAACAAGCGTACGGCATGTCGCCTCGTCAATATTTATCGATCATTAGACAGCAGGAGGCCATGCATATGCTTGTCATGCGAAACATACCTCTTGAAGAAATCGCATTCCGAATCGGATTCGAGAATGTGCAAAGCTTTATTAGGCAGTTCGCCAAATGGACAGGATTAACCCCTGGCGCCTATCGGAGACAGCATAAATCAACGATAAGCTATTTAACGCCGCTTGAGGTGGAGCCTCATGCTGGTCATTTATCCAGCTCCGTTCCCTCTGCTACCTCAGAATAACTTCAGGACGCTCATTCAATTGTACGCCGCGTTCAGCATACCAATTGAAATGCCGCTCCTCTCCGGCTATCTGCCAACGGGACGGACAGCGATCATCAAGCCAGTCCAGCGGTTCAGCCGGCGGCAGCGGTTTAGACGCTCGTTCGAACGCTTTGCGAATCGCTGCTTCCTGTTCCGCGCCAACCGCCTTTGGATCTGCGGAAATGAACAGCGGTGTTCCGCTTTCGGACAATAGCTCCAGCCACTGCTTGTTCAAATGCCAAGGGATATCGGCGGTCAAGCCAACACAATCCGCATCAGCCGCAAAGAAAGTGTCATGCTGCGGCATGCGGAAAGCAAGCGTGTTGACACCCATTTTACGTGTACGCTCCCACTCCTTACCGCTAGTATCGTCACCGGTCCGCTGAATTTCAACCAAGCCCGCTGCTAAGTGCCCTACTGTATTACAGCCAATAATTAAACTGTCCGCTGAAGCTTCTGCAATCTTCTTATACAAAGCGACAATAATTTCCGCCGTCGTCTTCGTGCGATCAGCAAAAGCTAAACCATGATTACTCATTGATGCGCCCATTTCAAAGCCCCATTTGGCAAAAATATCGAAAGTGGAAAAATCATGCTTAATCAGTTCATAACCCCAATCATGCAGCTTGCGAATTTCATTGCCTACATAGTCAAGCACATCAGGAACGCTTGGGTCCAAATAGATGCTGCCCACATTGTGGCCACCATATCTTCTCCAATGATTTGGCACACTGTTTGCGACTAATAGCGGTCTGCACCATATGCCGGGACGAACCCCGATTCCTTTCATATCGCTGGCCAGCTTCTGCATATCAGAAAACTGATAATTGGGTTCCCAAGGCCCACCATTGCAGCTGCCCCCGCCGCTGCAGAGCTGCCAACCGTCATCAATGACCATAAACGGACGGTTATCGACCGAAGAAGACCAATCTGACACGCGCTCTGAATCTGCGATTATCTCAGCTGTCGAGCTATTCCCATAGGCATAATACCAGTTGTTTCCCCCATACACAGGCTGTGAAGGCAGAATCGGCTGCTTGCACATCATTCTGCAAAAAGCCGTTGCCGCACCGAATGCCGATTCGCCTTCCGCACCTTCTCTCGTTACAATGACCGCAGCCTCGAGCGTTCGATCACCAAGCAGCACTCCCGCTTCACCGCAGCGAATATCAAGCGTCAGGCTAATTCCGCCTGCATCCGCTTGCCAATAAGAAAAGGAGCTTGTACCGGTCTCTACGCCATAACCATGCGTGCGTCCCCCTTCTGACAACAGGAAATACCAAGGCATTTCACGCTCAGCAACTAACCCCCGCCATTCCAAATCACCGTAACCTCGTTCCCATTGGTCACCCAGAACACGAATGCCCCCGCTGTCCAGTTCTCGCTGCCATCTCAGATGAAGCCGCCTAACTGGCGTCTGGCCTGCACTTAATCGAACGGCCATACGATTAGCCATCGTTTCAAATGAAATGACGGTTTCGCCTGCATACCATTCTCGTGAACGGAATGACGCGCGAACCCATCCCTCTTCCCACTCCATTTCAACATTGTCCGGATTGGTTAATAGATCTAAAAACTCCATCGTGAGCGCCTCCCGTATTTGAACATCGTTCTATAAAACCGAGTATAGTATTCGCTGCCAGCAATTTGAATAACGAAATGAGTCGTACCACGAATAAATAATGAACCAAATGGGACATCCAATAACATTAAAAAAAGACTGCCGCCGCCACTTCATGGCATTGAACAGTCTTCATATTCACTATTAATCTGACTTAGCAATCTTTTATTTGCTTAGTTCTCTACGCACAATTGGCGCAACCTTCGTCGCCAGCAGCTCAATGGAAGCCGCTACCTTCGAGAACGGAATGCCGCCGATATCAAACTGAGCCATGTAGCGCTGATGACCAAAGAGCTCATGCTGCGCTAATATTTTCTCAACAAGAAGATCCGGGCTGCCTACAGCCAGCGCATTGATTGGACTTGCCAATTGTTCGAATTGCTCGCGTGCCATCGACTCGCCCCTCTGCTTGCCTCCCATGAACTGGCTTACATAATGAGCATAATAAGGATAATATTCATCCTTCGCTTGCTCAGTCGAGTTGGCAATATAACCATGGCTTGTGATCGCTACTTTTAGCTCTTCTTGTTTATAGCCTGCGCGAACACCAGCAGCACGATATACGTCTACAAGCGGTTTAAATCGAGCTGGATCTCCGCCAAGGATGGCAAGGGCCATTCCTAGGCCATGACTTCCTGCGAGCTCCGCACTCTGAGGTGTACCGCCGACACCGACCCATACAGGCAGCTTCGCCTGATCTGGACGAGGTGCAATCTCAGCATTCAGCAGCGGCGTTCTATATTTTCCATTCCAAGTGATATGCTCGGTTTCATTTAATGCAAGCAGCAGATTAAGCTTCTCCTGAAAGAGCTCCTTATAGCTCTCAAGCTCATACCCAAACAATGGAAATGATTCTATATACGCTCCTCGTCCCGCAATAATTTCCGCGCGTCCATCCGAGAGCAAATCAAGTGTGGCGAAATCCTCGAATACTCGAACTGGATCTGAGGTTCCAAGCACCGTCGTTGCGCTAGTTAACCGAATCCGCTTCGTCGCTTGCGCGATTGCAGCAAGCAGAACAGGTGGAGATGTAACAGCGAAGTCCAAGCGATGATGCTCACCCACTCCAAATACATCAATGCCCGCCTCATCTGCAAGCTTGGCAGCTGCGACGATTTCCTTCAAACGCTCTCTCGCATTCGGCGATACTCTACTGATAGGATCAGTACTTATATCACCTAATGTGTAAATGCCAAACTCGAACACATCTGCCCGTTCCTTTGAAGGCTGAGCAACTTGTTGTATTTTCTCGTTGATGTCAAACACCGCTTTCCTATATTTATATCCAAGGCAAGAGTACATATTTTGTTCGCCGACCTAGTTACTTTACGTAAGTAATGATACATAAGTTATTAAGTCGCGTCAAGATCAAGAGCATGAAGCCCGCCTAAATCTCTTACAAAGTACAAAAGAACCTTCAAAATCACAGTAAAAGTGATCGGAAGGTTCCTACTATTTAGGCTGATATGATGAGAAAGCCCCATGGTGCGAGCTCCAGCTGTTGTCCACTTGTAACTTTACTACCATTCAACAGCTCAGTACCGTCCTGATGCTTGTAGTCAAATGTAACGGCATCATTTGAGTAGTTGAAATAATATCGTATATGCTTTCCGCTAGTATTCAAGCCCGATTTCACGATGATTGGAAAAACAAGCTCTTGCTCTGCGCCCCAAAGACCTGCATTCTGCAAAGCCCCGCATAGCACACGTCTTACAACAGCAGGGCTAGGCAAGCAACCTATATAGGTAGCCGTTCCTTTTCCAAAGTTATTTCTTGTAATCGCTGCATATTCACCCCACTGCGCATGATCATAATAAGCCAGCACTTCAGCGGTTGTTGGCGTGATAAGCTCCATCCACGCTTCAACCTCTTTCGTCTCGTTACTCTGATCGATCAGTGCCCCTTTTAACCCGACATGATTTGGCGTTACGAACATGCTATAGGATATGCCGCAAGCTGCTTGTATGATACCGGGCTGCTGTGAAGTACGTACCTTAACGACCTCGTCGGCGAATCCGCTTTTGAACGTATAAACCACATGTCCCCCGCTTCGTACGAATTCATTTAATCGCTCCAAAGTCTCTGAAGGGGCAGCGTAAAGCGCTGGTACGACAATCATATTGTATTTATCCAAATGGGTGCAGGTCGGCTGAATAAAATCGACCTCGACGTTAAGCTTGTACAATTCGTCATAAAGTGCGCGAACAACATCATTGTAGGTTTTTCCATCTGGAAGCTTAAACCATTCCATTGCAGATAAAGCCTCGTTGCTGACCATTACAGCCACTTGATTGTTTTTGCGGAGGCTGGCAAGCTCCTCGCTCAGCCTAGCAAAATCCGCACCGATCGTTTTGGCTTCGTTATAAACAGGATTAGGCTGAAAATCATGACTGAGCAGCCCCTTCCAATACGTTTCGAACGAATTGTGAATCGAATGCCAGTGCCAATACGCAACCATGTTCGCACCGGAAGCAAGGTGGCTAAACGCCTGCAAGCGCAATTGCCCAGGATACGGCGTCCAATGCGGGAAGGCTTGTGCCTGCGTTTCGAGCACTAAGTAATTATCGTTTTTGAGCGATCGTGTCATGTCCCCGCCAAACGAGATTTCGATGCCGGTTAAATCATCCTGCGAAGGATGATAAATATCGACGCCCGCAATATCAAAAGGCTCCGAAGCAGCGAAGTGATCAACGGAAGGCTGAACACCAAATGAGTAGCCTCTCCATTCAAAATCAAAGTTTTGAGTTACAAATTGTCCCGGCTGCTTATATTCGTTCACGATAGAGACCTGCCATGCCAAAAAATCATTTACCAGCTTCCGCTGGAACTTCGCGAACTCCGCGCCTAAGCTGCCATTGATTGTCCCGACAACGGAAGGGAACTCCTCCCAGCTGTTGATGCGATTGCTCCAATAATCAAGCCCAAACAGCTGATTAACGATGTCGAGCGTTTCATAAGTATCCCTCATATATTTGACGAACTGCAGCTGAACATTTGGCCCCGCCGTGTCATAATGTTTCGTTTCATTATCCGTCTGATAGCCAATCACGGCTGGATGTTTGCTTACACGGCTAATGAGCTTGCGGATGATTCGCTCTGAATAGAAAAGATAAGCAGCATTTGTAATATCCATAATTTGGCGAGCGCCGTATTTACCTGGTCCGCGAGGGGTTACGGCAAGTACATCCGGGTGCTCCTTGACCATCCAAGCAGGCACGGCATAGGTTGGTGTGCCAACAATGACGGCGATTCCGGCTTTGTACATTGCATCCAGCACTCTGTCTACGGAAGAGAAGTCGAATACGCCGTTTTGCGGCTCATGTGTGCTCCATGTCGATTCCGCAATTCGAACCACGTTAATGCCTGCTTCCTTCATCATCCGAATATCCTCATCTAATCGCTCATAAGGCATATATTCGTCATAATAAGCGACGCCATATAACAGTTTATTCATCCTTTAACAGCCCCCTCGGCAATCCCATGCATAATAAACTTTTGGAAGAAGGAGTAAATAATAATGACTGGAATCGCAGTCAGTACAAGCGCCGCCAAAATAAGCGACCATTCTTTGTTATACTCACCGAACAGCGTGTTTGTCGATAAGATAAGCGTGTAATTGCTTACGTCCGTTAGCATGAGCAGCGGCAGCAGGAAATCATTCCAGATCCAGAGGAAATCTAAAATCGCTATCGTCACCGTAATCGGCACAAGCAGCGGGAAAATAATTTTAAAGAACGTTTGATATTCATTGCAGCCATCAATTTGCGCCGCCTCCTCCAGCTCCTTAGGTATAGACTTCACGAAGCCATGATACAGAAAGATCGCCATATTGACGCCGAGTCCAATATATATGATTGCAAGCCCATACGTACTGCCTTGAACAGACAAGGCTTTGGCCATTCTAGTCAATGGAATCATAATCGAATGAAACGGCACAAGCATGGAAGCGATAAACAGGAAAAAAATCAAATTGCTTATCTTTCCGCTCGTACGTGACAGCTTATAGCCAGCAAGCGAAGCACAAAAGACGATGCCGCCGATGCCAAGCACCGAAATAATGATCGAGTTGAGTGTGCTGCCCAGCAGATTGATTTGATGAAAAGCATTTACATAATTATCGAATTGAATCTTCGATGGCAGCGAGACGAACGACTTGAACATCTCACCTTGTGTCTTAAATGAGTTAATAACCGCCAAGTAAATCGGAAAAAAAGAGATTGCAGCCCCGATCGACAGGAAAATGGTAATAAGGAGGGAGGTTGATTTATTCTGTCTCATGCTTCCACCTCTCTTTTTTTCATGACACGAATTTGGATAAATGTGAAGATGAGAATAATCACGAATAGAATGACCGATTTTGCGCTGGCATAACCATATCGGAAGTTGTTTGAGAAGGCTTCCTCGTAAATGTTCATCGTAATAACCTGCGTGCTTCGTCCTGGTCCTCCGCCTGTCAAGCCATATACAACCTCGAACACTTTAAACGCGCCGTTTAGCGTAAGGAAGAAACAGATTGTAATCGCATGTGAAATCATCGGCAGCGTCACATTGCGAAACGTTTGGAAAGCGGTAGCTCCATCGATAACAGCTGCTTCCTTCAAGCTTTGAGGCACACCTTGCAGTCCAGCCAAATAAATGATCATCATATAGCCGACGCCGTTCCAGAGGGAAACGGTCAGAATCGAGAAGAAGCTTACTTTTGGATCACCGATCCAAGCTTGGTCCAGAAACGTAAGCGCTGTCTTTTCTGCCAGCTGAGGAAGCACCTGCGCGAATACAAATGTCCACATAAATGCGCTGATAATCGTGCTTATCATGTTGGGCATGAAGAAAATGGTACGGAAGAAACCTTTGCTTTTGCGGCGTGATTCAATAAATACAGCCAGCAGCAGCGCAAATACATTTTGCAGCACAACCATGAACAGCACATACTTCAAGGTGAACAATAACGAACCGACAAAATCGGGATCGTCTCTGAGCGCTTCAATAAAGTTGCCCATTCCAATAAAGTCATAGTCACGATTCAAGCCATTCCAATCCGTGAAGCTGTAAAACATTCCGCCGAGCGTTGGAATCAGCAGGAAGATCGCGTACAAAATAAAAGCGGGCGCGACAAACGTAAATAACGAGATGTATTTTTTGTAGCTCTTGATCGGCACAGTATCCGCCCCTCTCCTATGTGTCTTTACTGAGCAAAGATGTCTTCGGCGTCCTTTAGACGCTGAGTAGCTTTGACGGTGAAATATAAGATAAGTATGAGAAAAAGATATACTTTCTTATTTTTTAAAATCGGGATGAAGCGAAGCAGAATCTCCTTGTCTCCCCTTCATCCCGAGCATGTGTGGTTTATTTATTTACCTTGTTGTACGATTTCCAAGCTTTATCGAGTGCTTTGAGTACATCATCCTGCGATAATTGACCGGCATAATACGCTTGCAGCCCTTTGCCCACTTCATCCTTCACGGATTGAGGAATAGCTGGGTCTTGATAAGATTTGCCTTCTTTCACATAAGCTGTTGCATCATTTACCCATGGATAGCTCTCATACGTATGCACGGTGGAGATTGGGTTGAATTTAAGCGCTTGGAAGAAAGCATTTGAAGCAGTGTCATCCAGAATATAGTTGATGAAATCCAGCGCGACTTCCTTGTTCTTTGTGCTCTTAGAAACAGCTAGAGAAGTCGAAGCGCTAAGGTTAATAAGTGTCGCATCTGGATTGTCATTGATTGGCAGCGGTGCTACACCAAAATCAAGATCCGGATTGGATTTAAGAATCGTTTCTGCATACCACGGCCCTTGCAGCCACATTGCGCCTTTGCCTGCCGCAAACGCTGCTGCGCCATCATCGCCGCCCACTTCTGTCGCTTTTTCCGTTCCGTTCGCATTGATAAGATCAAAGATGTCGAACATTGCTTTTAGCTCTGTGAAGGAGCCTTCATCCTTATTCATCCGTTCGATGAAGTCAGCGTCCTCCGTATTGATAAGTGCGCCTGCAGCAAGCGGCAGCACGAGCTGTGGAATCCAAGCTTCCTTATATGAAAGCACAAAAGGCGTTACCTTATTCGCTTTAAGCTTCTCGACAACCGCTTTCATTTCTGTCAACGTTTTTGGAGGCGTAATGCCGAGATCCGTAAAGATCTTTTTGTTGTACAAGTAGCCCCATGACAATGTTTCCAGCGGAACGGCTACGACTTTACCATCTGTCGTTGTAACCGAAGGTTTAACGCTCTCCAGCAGCTTGCCGACAAAAGGCTGATCGGATAAATCCTCTAAGTAACCTGCTTTGTAGTAAGAAGGAATTTCGTTAATGGCATGAAGCGCGAAAATATCAGGTGCATCGTTGGAGGCAAGGCGCGTCTTCAAAATTTGCGCCGCATTATCGGCTGTCGGCATTTCGAGCTGTACCGACACGTCGATGTTTTTCTCTGCTTTTTCTTTCGCTACGAAGTCAGCAATATATTTATCGTAATGCTCTTTAAAACGAGGCTGAGCAATGAACATTTTCAGCTTTACGCTCTTAGCTTCACCGCCGCCGCTTGCTGCCCCATCTGTGCTGCCAGCATTATTTGTATTGCTGCCGCAGCCAGCTAACAGTGTTGTCGCGAGCATCGTAACGAGTAAGCCTTTAACTATTTTTTTCATCTCATTTGACCTCCCAGAAGCTTGTTTTGTTTACGCTTTCATTGTATCTAAAAAATGAAAGCGTTTAATTGGACAGAATTAGACTCTTTCGTTGGACATTTTTAAACCTCGCTGCTCTTCCTCATCTCACCTGGCGCGATGCCAAAATGCTTCTTGAACACACGATAAAAATAGGTGATATCCTCGTAGCCCGCCATTTCCGCAATCGCTTTAATGGGAATGCTCTCATCCATCAGCCACTCTTTCGCCTTCACCATGCGCAGGTGCAGCATATAATCCGTGACATTGCGTCCATATTCCTGCTTGAACACTTTGCTCAAATATTCCTTGCTCACAAAAAAAGCTCTAGCGAGCTGCTCCAGCGTAACCGGCTCCGTATAATGTTTCTCCATATACAGCCTGACTTCATCCAGATTCAATTTGTTTTTGAACTTCCGCTGCTGAATAAGCTGCTCTAGTGTAGTCACATAATGATGGGTAAGAAAAGCAGCTGTATTCTCGCCTGACTGGGTGATCTCATGCCCATACGGCGCATGCAGCGAGTCGCTGTCTTGTGAATTAGCATTCATTAATTCCTTAAGCAGCAGTAGCAGCTCTTGTACGACCTGCTCCAGCATGACCGCTTTCGTAATACCGCTCTGTTCAAGCTCCTTCATCATTTGATCTAGTGTTGTCTTAACGCCATCTGTATTCAGCTCATTGAAACGCAGCTTTAAAAGCTTCTTATACGATGCCAATGTATACGAAATATCAAGATCAAGTGATAATGTTCCACGCTCCATTTGAGCAGCTTCAAGCCCGCTTTTGCAATTTTGCAGCGCCGTATTAAGCTCTTTCGGATCAACTGGCTTAAGCAGATAATCCATCGCCTTGAAGCGAAGCGCATGTTTGGCATATTGAAAATCATCATACCCACTGACGACAATTGTCTTGATTGCTGGAAATTGATCATTAAGCTGCTGCAGCAGCGCAGCGCCATCTGTTCCGGGCATCCGCATGTCAGTAATGACAATATGAGGCTGCAAAACCTCCATCATTCGAAGCGCTTCCGTACCGTCCTCTGCTTCTCCTACAATTTCCATGCCGAGGCACTCCCATTCTCCGAACGCTTTTATGATGTCTCTTGCCCAGCTCTCATCATCCACAATGAATACTTTAAGCATGCTGATCTCCCCCTGCTATTGGAATAGAGACGGTGACCGTCGTTCCCGCTCCTAACTCGCTTTCAATCGTAATCCCATAGTCTGGGCCAAAATGCATTTGTATGCGGGACGCTACATTTTGAATGCCGATACGATTGCCGTGCGTCCAAACCTGTCCGCTATGTTGGTGAAGCCGCTTTTGCAGGTCGGCAAGCTTATCCTCGCGTATGCCGACGCCATTGTCACGGATTCGAATTCGAACTTTATCATGCTCACGCACAACGCTCACGCTAAGCTCCCAATGACCTGATTTATTTTCTAGTCCATGGAAAAAAGCATTTTCAACAATCGGCTGAAGCGTCAGCTTCGGAATGGGAGAAAGCATCATAGACTCGTCCATTTCCGTGTGATAGGTAAGCTTGGAGTAAAAACGCTGCTTCTGGATAAGCATATAATTGTTTAGATGATCGATTTCTGCTTTTAAGTAGGCGAGATCGTTCGGATCGCGAATGACATATCGAAACATATCGCTAAGCGATCGAATGATTTCGTAGCTCTCCGCAGGTTTTTTCGTAAAGAGCATACTGCCGATCATTTGAAGTGTATTTTGCAAAAAATGCGGATTGATTTGCGCTTGGAGCGCTTTAAGCTCGGCGGTTTTTTTCTCCAGATTGATGCTGTATTCCGTTATAATATGCTCTCTAATGCGGTATGACATGTTGTAAAGCTTCGTTTCAAGCAAGCCGATCTCATCTACGCGGTTGCTTTGAGGCAGCTCCGTTTCCTTGATGATGCCAAGGCCCTGCATCGATCTTGCGAGCGTAACAATTGGCGTAGCCGTCCGCCAAGCTAACAAAATAGCAATCACAATCGACAGCACGATAGAAATTGCGCCTACGATAAGGCCAAATCGCATCGTCGATTGCGCGCTCTTATTAATAAAGCTGGTCGGGATAATCGTAATCAGCTTCAAGCCTACGGGATCAATCGTGTTATAGAAGACGTACGCCTTCGACATGCGGAAATAACCTTGATCCGCTGTTGTTTCCTTGATCCGCAGCATAATGTTATCCGAGGGGCGCTCTCCGAAACGTTGATAAAGCACATTTCCATCTTCGCTCGCGATCAGAACCTGATGATCCTTGCCGCGGCCTATCAAATCAAGCGTCTGATCAAGCATCGACCAGCGAATTTTAAGCGAGATACCGCCTAGCTTCTCCCGATTCTCAAAACGGTTAATGCTCCGAATCAATTGAAAGTGACCTTCATCCCCATTATTGGATTGAATAAGAAAATCTTTATTTTCCTCAAATAGCTGCTTATAAGGAGAAGGGATAGCAGGCGAAGTTTCCAAATCATATTGATTTCCGCTTATGGTAAACAATTTTCGCGGTTCTTTCAAAAACAGCTCGACGCCGATGACATGATTTCCTGCGGAATAAAACAAATTGCTCAGTGTATCCATAATATTTTTTTGAGCGGCAAATTGGTTAATGAGCAGTGAACCCTCTGTGCTTGCCAAATAATCACTAAGATGAGGGCTGATGAGTACGGAATATACGAGATTGTTCAATTGCGAGAACTGCTCGCCCAAGTAGACGCCAGTCCACTTCATATTGGATAAATTCGTTCCGATTACTTCCGCTTCCATCGACTTTCGGTTGTTTTCGGCTGCTAAGGCAGTAACCGCTATAATCGGAATGACGGATAAAAAAATCATCGTAAAAATCAATTTATTCCGAATACTACGACGGAAGGGTTCTGTCAGTAAACGGATTAGCTTGGCCAACATTTGCTCTCTCGCCTCCCGCTTCTCTTCTAGCTATTGTGTGCAAAAAACTAACGCCCCCTCGATTGCTGGCGTTAGTTTATATGCTTTCATCATCCACATGGAATGACAATTGTATGAAAGGATTCGGGTTCCAGCTCAAGCAGCTGGTGTTTGGAGCCGATGGACAAACGCAGCTCCCTTTTTTCATTGAATGGATTCGTTAAGACGATGATGCGTGTGCCGTCCGGCTTCTCGAAAGCAATTGCATTGCCTGACCATGGACCTTTCAGCCCTATTCTTCGATCATCAGGCGAAGTGAAGTGGGCAAAATGCTTCATCACATAATACTCGGGATTACGAATGGCAAGCTGCTTTTCCTTGTCTACGGTCAGCATCGCATTTTGCTCCCAGCCCCATGTGCTGCGGCCTTTTGGTTCCAGCACCATGTTCCAGTAAATATAAGCGTTCACGCCATTCGTAAAATAATGATGATAGAGATTAAACACATATCTTGCATAGAACCAACTGTTTTCACCGTCACCGCATTCATTTTCCGTTTGCATATAACGAAGCTCAGGATAGCTTTGAACGGTACGCTGCAAAGCATGCTTGCCTGCCCATTGATAGCCTACGCCCTTCACATATTTATAAGCTTCAGGGTCGCTTAGCACCGTATTGGCATACGCATCAAAATCAGTTGCCTTCTTCTTCAGCCATTCATCCCATGCCTCCGGCGCATTAATTGTGCCCAGCCATATTTCTGTATCGAGTCCGTGCCTCTCGAAGGCAGGTCCCAAATAATCACGTATAAATTCACGAAGCTGCTCGCCCGTCCATACGCAGGAAGGAAACTTCTGATCCGCAACCACCTCATTTTGAACATGAACCTGGTGAATCGTAATGCCTTCTGCCTTGTATGCCTCAACAAACTTTACGAAATAGAGCGCATACGCTTCTAAAATTTCTTTCTCCCAGCGCAGTGTGCCGTAATTGTACGCCTTTGGAAATTTCATCCAGGTCGGAGGGCTCCACGGAGAGGCAAACAGTTTCAATTCAGAATTGAGTTTTAGCGCTTCCTTAATATAAGGAATCAAATGTTGTTGATCACGGGCAATGGAGAAATGCTCCATACTTAAGTCTCCGTCTGTTTCGTTTAAGCTATACCATTCCAGTGCATAATCGCTAGCGCCAATCGGAAGCCTGCAAATACTGAATTTATGCTCGCCTTCGGGATGAAAGAGCGCATGCATCACTTGACTGCGTTCTTCCTCCGGCAGATGCTGCAGAGCAGCATAACCAAGCTCGTTAAAGCAGCCTCCAAACCCTTCTAACCGTTGAAAGCTCTCACCTGAGAATGTCAGATTAGTGTTTCCATTACCGGCTTCCTCTATCGTTTTATTGAACCATCGCTTGGTTTCCGTGCTTGCAAACCATTGTATCTGTTTCTCTCTCATCACCGCAAACCTCACTTTTTGAAAGCGTTTTTATCATTATATCTTGTAAATGAAAGCGTTTAATTGGACGAAATTAGACTCTATTCTTGGACGATATTAAACCAGCGCAACAAAGCGCAAAAACTATATTTTAAGAAGACAAACAAAATAGTGGCTAAAGTCTCATAAACTAAGCAATACATTCATATTTACAAGAAAATTAGCTTTTGAAGGGGGTGAATACGATACCTCTGGTCGTCCGATCAACATTAAACGCAACCGGCGCCATTACATTTACAGGGAATACGCTGGGTCTCAGCCGCTCAGAAGTAGCTGGAACCCCTGGTACTTCCGATAGTATAGGCGCTTTCAGCACTACGAATACAGCAGCTCGGTACGGCACGTACCCGCTTGGAACAACGAGCAACTATTTGGAGAATAGTTCTGCCGCCGTTCTCATTCTCCCCACTGGAAGCACTGTTCTTTATGCAGAGCTTATTTGGGGCGGCACTTATGTCAATGGAACCGTTAATCTAACCGCAGCCATTAACAATCCCGTTACGTTCATTACACCGCTCGGAACCTCAAGCATCACTCCTGATGCAGCAACAAGCAATACGTTCGATTTGGGAGGAGGCGCACTTGGCTATACTCGTTCAGCCAATGTCACCTCGCTTGTGCTGGCGGCAGGTGCGGGTACCTATATAACAGGCGGCGTAGTCGGAACGATTGTTATTCCCGGCGATTCAACTGCTAACCATGCTGGCTGGACCCTCGCCGTCATTTATCAGAATCCTTCACTTCCGTTTCGCAACATGTCGCTGCGGGTTGGAGCTATCTTGGTTCAAAGCACTTCGGCAGCGGTCAACACGACAATAACCGGATTTGCCACGCCGATCTCAGGAGCCTTAGGCGGCAGGGCGTTGTTTAGCGCTCAGGAAGGAGATGCAAACCGAACAGGTGATCAAGCGTTGTTCGGCCCGACGACAGCTAGCTTGGTAGCTCTATCTGGCACGAACAATTTCGCTAACAATTTTTTCGCTTCACAAATTAACAATGATTCCGGTGCATTAAACACAACTGGAACTTTCGGGGACCGCAATCAAACAAATGGCACACCCGGTACGAACATCATTGGCGGTCGACAAGGCTGGGATATTACGAATGTTGATATTTCCGCTAGGCTGACGAACAACCAGAGCTCAGCCGTTTTGTCACTTACAACCTCTGGGGATGCTTATGTACTTAACGCGAATGCCATCCAAGTCAATATTAATGCGCCCGTTATCAATGTAACGCTAAGCGAGAATGCAACAGGGCCTACCATCGGCGACATCATCACCTTTACGGTCACGGTCAGCAACTCAGGGACAGCAAACGCAGCCAGTATCGTCTTAACCGATACATTGCCTGCTGGCGTTACGTTCGTACCAGGCAGCGTCGTTGTAGGCGGTGTCTCGAAACCGACATTCGACATAAGAACCGGAGCGCCGCTAGGCTCATTAAACCTAGCAACCTCCATCACCGTTACTTATAAAGCTACCGTAACCTCCTTGCCAAGCACCGCTCAGCTTTCAAGCACCGCCAATGCGGCCTTTACGTTTCAAAGCATAGCAGGCGGTCCCAATATTACAGGTGTTATTCCATCAAATACTGTCACTATCCCTGTTTATGCCCCTAATTTATCTATTGTAAAAAGTGCGAACACACAGAACGCAACGGTTGGTAATCAAGTAGTCTACACACTGCTCGTTGCGAATACCGGCAGTTCAGCAGCCATTGTCAACCTGACGGACAATATACCTGCGGGAACATCTTTTATACCGAATAGCTTCCGTGTCAACGGAGTCGTTGTAGCAGGTGCGAATCCATCAGCGGGAGTAGCCATAGGAACGATTGCAGCTGGGGGATCGTCAACGATCACGTTTCAAGTGCAAGTAAATGTTTTGCCATCTCCACCTCAGCTTGTGAATCAGGCATCAGCCACCTATACGTATCAAATACCTGATGGGAGAATCTTTCCCGGCTCTTTAGCTTCAAATACGGTTACAGTTCCTGTAAGACTTCCAAATGTTGTTGTCACGAAGAGCGCTAGCTTAACCGACATCGCTGTAGGTGAAACATTAACCTATTCCTTAGTCGTCACGAACAGCGGCATCGAATCCGTCACCAATGTCACATTGGGAGACACCATTCCTGTTGGAGCGGAATTCACCTCTGGGAGCGTAATTGTAGCTGGCGTATCCAAACCAACAGCAAATCCCGCGAGCGGCATCAGTTTAGGAACCATTGCGCCAAGCAACTCTGTCACCGTTACTTTTGCAATTCGCGCGACTGCTATTCCAAGCTCAGGTACATTGGTTAATCAGGCTTCGGTATCCTACAGCTCTGGCGTTTTCACAGGTCTCTCACTGTCTGGCAGCGTGACAACGCCTGTATATCAACCCATCATCAGCATTACAAAAAACGGTACGCCTACGAACGCTACTGTTGGAGGTACAATAACCTATTCATTCAGCGTAAAAAACAGTGGAAATATTGCTGCCCAAGTGACCTTAACGGATAATATCCCAACCGGCTCATCCTTTGTGCCAAACAGTGTCATCGTTAATGGAACAGCACTTCCCGGCAGCAGTCCCGTTACAGGCATTTCACTTGGCGCTTTGCCAGCTTCCGGCGTATCCAGCGTTTCATTTCAGATCTTGTTAAGCTCGCTTCCGTCGCCGCCAACTTTAGTCAATCAAGCCTCAGGCTTATATACCTATCAGTTGCCTAGTGGCAGAAACTTAAGTGGAAGCAGCAGCTCCAATACGATCACGCTCACTGCCCAAGCACCGAATGTCACAATTACCAAAGCTGTCAACGCTACCGCAGCTGCTGTAGGTGACATTTTGACGTTTACCATTATCGCTGTGAATAACAGTGTCGTACCTGTTACAAATGTCAACATCTCCGACACGTTGACCAGCAGCGCAGCTTTCATTGCTGGAAGCGCAACAATTAACGGGGCCGCAACAGCTGCAAACCCGAATGTCGGCATTTCTATCGGTACCATTAATCCATCTGCCAGCGTTACTATCGTATTTCAGGCACAGGTAACATCGCTGCCCGATCCCGCTGTCATATCTAATCGCGCGGCCATCAGCTATACATCAGGCTCATTTACAGGATCATCGTTATCCGAAACGATTCAAATTCCGGTGTACCAGCCCATCATTTCTATAGTTAAGTTTGCAAGCACTCAAAATGCAACGATAGGCGACACTTATACTTATACATTAAGAGTCCAAAACAGCGGCAATATTGGCGCTACAGTAAACGTAACGGATAATATCCCAGCCGGCGCTGTTTTCGATATAAACAGCGTGCTCATAAATTCCGTACCCTTTCCCGGATTAAATCCTGTAACCGGGATACCCATCGGAAATGTACTGCCTGGGAGCATGACAGAAATCAGCTTTGTCGTGACGGTTGCAACACTGCCTTCACCTCAATTTCTCGTCAACCAAGCAAGTGCACCCTACAATTACTCACTGCCGGACGGCCGTCAATTAAATGGTGCATCGGCTTCTAATATCGTATCAATACCTGTGTCACTGCCAAACGTAACTTTAGTGAAATCTGCAGCACCAACTTCCGTCGTTGTAGGCGATACCTTTACCTATACCTCCATTGTAACCAACAACGGTATTGCTCCTGTAAACCATGTCGTAGTTAACGATCCTTTAGCCGATAATATTGCCTTTATTAGCAATAGCGTGTTCATTAACGGCACTCCCCGGGCGGATTCATCTCCATCCACCGGTATCCCAATCGGTACCCTCGCCCCTGGCGGTTCGGCTACCGTAACTTTTGAGGTGAGAGTAACGATGGCAGTCCCAACGCAAATAACGAATCAATCAACCGTTAGTTTTACATCGGGTGCATTCTCAGCTTCATCCTCGTCGAATACGACAACAACGCCTGTAACTCAGCCGCAAATATCTTTGCAATTAAGCGCGAATACAAGCAATGCTACGCTTGGAGACACCGTTACTTATACTGTAGTTGTAAGCAATACTGGGAATCTTGCAGGAATACTCACGTTAACGGATGCACTTCCGACTGGAACAACGTTTGCGCCAAACAGCGTCGTCGTTGGCGGAGTTCCGCATCCTGGAGAATCGCCTGTAACCGGCATTAGTGTGGGAAGCGTTTTGCCTGGTGTGCCGATAACCGTTACCTATTCGACAGTAATTACAACACTTCCAAGCCCGCAGGTACTGGTGAATCAAGCCATAGGAGCTTATACATTTACGCCGCCAGATGGCAGGCTGCTGAATGGCTCCACACAATCAAACGTATTATCTGTTCCCGTTTCTGCACCTAACGTTGCGGTCGTCAAAAGCACAACGACGGTCGATGCTGCGCTTGGAGACATCATTACTTATTCAGTAGCCGTAACAAACAGCGGCATTGAATCGATCAATAATGTTGTACTTACGGATCCTGTGCCGGACGGAGCAACATTCGTTGCTGGCAGCTTGACGATAAATGGCAATCCTGCACCTGGTGTGCCTGCATCGGGAATTGCCCTTGGATTAATTCCTTCATCCAATACGGTAACCGTGTCGTTCAAGTTGAGCGTTACTTCTATTCCCGTCTCCGGGCAAATTGGAAACCAAGCAAATATTACCTTTACATCCGGTGTATTCTCGGGCATGACGATGTCCAACGTCGTTAATACCCCTGTCTATCAGCCCGTAATCTCACTCGTTAAAAGTGCAAATTCTATTAACGCCACACTTGGGGACACCGTTAGCTACCGAATCGACGTCAGCAATACAGGAAATTATGCTGGGAATGTAACATTGACTGACAATATCCCGCTCGGTGCAATCTTCGAGCCCAACAGTGTCTTAGTCGGAGGGCAGCCTCAGCCAGGTGCTGACCCTGTAACAGGCATCAACATTGGTGCTGTTGCTCCTAATACAACAGTGTCCGTCACCTTCTCTGTCATCATTGATTCCCTGCCGAATCCGCAGCAGCTTTCAAACCAAGCTCTTGCGAACTTTGCATTTGTTCTGCCAAGCGGCCGCCCGCTTAGCGGCAGCGCAAGCTCCAACACCGTTGTAATTTCTGTATCTGCACCTAATGTCAGTGTTGTCAAAAGCACAACTTCAACAGCCGTAGCAATTGGCGATATCGTCACCTATTCTATAAACATTCTCAATAGCGGCATCGCAGCGGTAAATAATATTATTTTTACAGACCCATTGCCGGTCGGAAGTGCTTTAGTTCCAGGCAGCGTATTGGTAGACGGAGTGCCAAGACCAACGGCCAACCCCGCAACAGGTGTAGCTATAGGAACGATCGTGCAAGGCAATACCGTTGTAGTATCCTTCAACGTATCCGTCATTTCTTTACCCGCTTCTGGACAGCTTAGCAATCGTTCATCTGTCAGCTTTACATCAGGTGTATTCTCGGGCGTCACTTTCTCGAACACAGTGATCATTCCTGTCTATCAGCCAATACTAACGGGAACCAAAAGTGGAAACACCAGCAATGCGACGATTGGCGACACCGTTGTCTATACGATTGCAATTCAAAATACCGGCAATTATCCCGGTGACGTTACCTTAACGGATACGATTCCAGCTGGCACAAGTCTTGTCCAGAACAGCGTCATCGTAAATGGCCAGCTCGTGCCAGGTGCAGATCCCGCAGCAGGAATATCGCTTGGCAGTGTCACAACTACGGCAAGTGTCACTTTTTCGGTAGTCATCAATGCGCTTCCGCAAAATCAGCAGCTTGTGAACCAAGCGTCCGCTACCTACAGCTTCTTGCTGCCTGATGGCCGCACCTTAGGCGGCTCATTTAGTACAAACGCCTTGTCTATTCCTGTATCTGCACCTAATGTTGCCGTTGTGAAGAGCACCACTGTTACCGATGCGGTCGTAGGCGATACGATAACCTATCGAATTGCAGTTACGAACAACGGCATTGAGAATATTAATAATGTGCTGGTGGTCGATCCCTTGTCCCCTGGATCATCCTTTCAGGCTGGAAGCGTCTTAATTGATGGTGTTCCTAGACCAGCAGCTAACCCGTCCCTTGGCATCTTAGTCGGGTTGATCGCGCCTAGCGTTACCGTGTTAGTTGATTTCAACGTACTAGTAACGTCACTTTCAGATTCCGGTACGCTCAGCAATAGAGCTACCGTAAGCTTTACTTCGGGTGCTTTTTCAGGAAATACATTTTCCAATACGCTCGTTACACCGATTTATCAGCCTATTCTTGCACTTGGCAAATCTGCCGATACCGCAAATGCGACTGTCGGAGACACAGTAACTTATTCACTAACCATCACGAATACGGGCAATATTGCCGTGCAGGCTTCCGTATTTGATACGATTCCAGCTGGTGCCGCCTTTGTGCCAAATAGTGTACTAATCAATGGTGTTCCGCAGCCTGGCGCTAATCCGGCGACTGGTGTTCCCGTTGGCACCGTCTCGCCTGGCGCATCCGTTAGCATCCTGATTTCACTGCAGGTAACAGTAGATGCACTTCCTTCACCGCAGCTGCTCGTGAACCAAGCAACAGCCAATTTCTCCTACGTACCGCCGGATGGCCGTGTGCTGACCGGAACTATTTTATCGAATGTATTGTCCATTCCTGTGTCTTCTCCAAATGTGTCTGTCGTGAAGAGCGCATCTTCCATTGACGCTGTTGTAGGCGATACCATTACCTATACCATAACGGTGTCCAACAATGGCATTGAATCCGTCAATAACGTCATACTCATCGACCCTACCCCAGCAGGAACAACGTTTACGACGGGCAGTGTCACTGTAGATGGTTCTCCGCGGCCAACAGCTAATCCGAATAATGGCATTACCATTGGCACCATTGCTGCTGGAGGCAGCTCAACCGTTACATTCAATGTGCTGGTTGTTACACTATGAGCCCGCTTCCTGGCGGTAATCCAATGGTTCAAAATCAATCGCTTGTTCAGTTTGCCTCAGGAAGCGCAGAGCTGGTGACCTACTCCAACACGGTCAATACCGCTTTAATAGGGACACGTATCGTACTCGAGAAAAAAGCCTATGAAAGCGAGGTTACTCTTGGCAGTACGATAACCTACAATATCACGGCAACGAACACGGGAAACACTGCCGGCAGCGTCACACTTACCGACAAGCTGCCGGAAGGAACTTCATTTGTCGCGAACAGCGTAATATTGAACGGAACACCCATGCCTGGCGCTAACCCAAGCAACGGTATTGCAATTGGAAATATGATGCCGCAAACGCAAGCTCAAATCATATTTCAACTCATTGTCGTTTCCATTCCAAGCAGCCTTCAGCTAGTTAACCAAGCGCAGGCAGATGCCGAATTTCGAACAGCAGAAGGGCGAATTGTCACGAGTATTACCAACTCGAACACGCTCGTTACACCTGTTAATGAGGTATCGCTATCTGCTCGACTTAACGCAAGCACCGAACAAACCTTTGTCTCAGAGCATGTAACCTATGAACTTACGATTGTTAATGACGGCAATCTTAGTCTCCGAGAGGCAGTCGCTTCCTTCGATCTGCCTCTCGGCATCCTTTTTGTGCCCGGCAGCGTGACAATCAATGCTGTTATTTCACCAAGCGCTGATCCGAATGCAGGTATCCCGCTCGGCACTATTAGACCACAATCAACCATCGTTATCACCTATCGCGCGCAAACGACGGAGGATGCCGCCTCTATATCTATCAGCAAAGCGATCGTTCGTTATCAAGTTTCCGGCACGCCGGATTATACGCATTCAAATGAGGTCGCCGTTATCCTTATCCAGCCTGAGATCAGCGTTAATAAGCAAGTAGATCAGCCTATTGCTGTCCCAGGTGATGTCTTGCATTACACGATCTACATTGAGAATGCCAGTAATGTTGCCGTTGATGCCGTGATGGATGACGTTTTGTCTGCTGGTGCAGTCTTTATACCAAATAGCCTGAAGTTGAATAACCATTCGATGCCAGGCGTGTTTATTGAAGATGGCATTAATCTCGGTACGCTGCTCGGGCAATCACAAAACATGATAACCTTTGATGCCCAAATCCCTTTACAACTTGCCACTGTTGCACCATTAACGAACACTGCATCGGTTGTCTACACTTTTCGGCTCTCAGACGGAAGAGTAGTTAGCAATTCCGCGAGCTCAAATGCTGCAATAACAGAAGTGGCTGCGCCTATCATTCAGCTTACAGCAAAGGTCACTCCACCTATTGTGGAGTATAGCGATACAATAACCATCGTTTCAACGCTTATGAATAATGGAAACTTGCCAGCTTTCGTTTCATTTACAAGCGAGTTTCCATTTGGCGTGGATTTATTGCCAAAAACGTTCCGTGTAGATGAAGCTCGACTAAACCCCATTGATTATGACGGCAATCAAACATGGCAGCTTGGGAATGTACTACCCGGAGCAACACTTGAAATCATTTATTCTGCTATCGTTACTGACGCAATCGTTTCTGATGAAATCGTAGGTTATGTCAAAGCGAAATTTTCCTATGAGGTAAGTTGGCAAAGCTACACTGGCGAGGCTCTATCCAATTCATTAATAGTTGCTGTGATTGGGGATGACGAGTGAAACAAAGAAACAAATAAACCCCGATTTGAACCATGATGGTTCAAATCGGGGTTTCAATTATTGGATCTCCTTTTGCCAAAGCTGCCTCACAAGTTGCTTCAAATAAAGGGACTGCGACCAGCGGTCACTAATCTCCGATTGCCGAGAACCAGCCTCATCTGACGTAATCGCATACGATGGAGGACCCAGCTCAACGACGATAGGGAATGAATCATTCTCTTTTCTTTGTCCAGTAAGCCAGTGTCTCATTGCACTGCCCCACCATCTGGAGAAATGGGGTACCATCGGATGATTGCCAGCTTCCCCCGGGTCGATCTGTATTTGCTCGCCATTTGATATACGGGTATGAATACTGTGCGTGTTTGGCAGCAAGCTTTGCAGCATCTGCTCCGCCTCATCCGAAATCGTATGAAGCTCACCAGCTACGACATAATGTGAATAGTCAATCGTAAGCCTCAGTTCCGGCAGCGACTGCAAATATTGCCGCGTTCGGATGAGATCCTGTGTAATCGTACCTCGGTGCGTCTCTACATAAACCGGGATGCCCGCCTGCCTCGACAGTGCATCAATTCCAGATAGCAGTTCAATGGCGGAATCGCCAATGAGGAAAGGCGTCATCACCTGTGCATTGATGTAGCCGATGTTTTCGAATGCTGCTGCTTTTTCCAAAAACTGAGACATCTCGTTTAGTGAAGAAGGATATGCATTTACACTAAATGACATGTTGTATTTATGGAGAAGCTCCTTCCATAAGCTGCTTTCCTCAGGTGCCGGAACAAAGGCGTTAATGCCGTCGAAGCCATTCTCTGCTATTAGCTTGAATTTCCCTTCCATATCTTGCGCATGCCCCGCTGTTCCTTGCAACCCGCTCATACCCCACCAGGACATTTCAACCAACAATTTATTTTCTGTTTTCATCATTAATTAGTGCGGATAGGCCATATCAAATTCAACTCCGCATGGTCCTCCGTCCGGATTAATTTCCAAATCAACGGCAGTGCCATCCTGTCTAAACAAAGGGCGATAATGATCGCTAATATGAGTTGCTGATGCATTCGCATAATGACAGATGAAGGCTCTGCGGAATTGATCCTTTGTTTTGTTTCTATACGACCCATGAATCAAGTTCCCGTTGAAAAATAGCACGTCGCCTTTATCCATAATTACCGGCATCGCCTTGTGATCCTTAGGCGGCTTAACGAAATGGGAAGTGAACGATTCCGTTGAATCCGCAATTTCAGGACAGCTAATTTCATGCTCGCTCGTCTTCGGAACGACAAGCAAGCTGCCGTTCTCCTCATTTGCCGCATCGATCGCCGTCCAAGCTGCGATACAATTGCCTGGCTCCACCTGCAAATAAAAATTGTCCTGATGCAGCGCTTGACCGCGTGAGCCTGGCGGCTTGTAATAAAACATGCTTTGGGCTGCAAGCGCTTCTTCACCATAAAGATCGGCTAATACGTCCATGACCGGCTTATGGAGCAAATATTTTTTGGACGTCTCATTAAAGCGATGCGGATGCATGACCCGCGGATAACGCTTTAACGGATCATCTGTCTCCCCTGACAGATCAGGCTCAAAATAACCCGGCACTGCTTTATGGCTCATTTCCTCGAAAGTATCCTCTATCGTGCGAATGTCTTCCTGAGAGAAAAGACCTTTTATCACAATGTAGCCCTCAGTACGAAATTGATTAACCTGCTCTTCTGTTAGTGCAATCAATGCTTCTGTCATCGCATAACGCTCCTTCACTGAATTAATCATTGCTCTTGACATAATCATAGTGGTTTCGCTATTTTTAAGGAAGAATGATTACTGCTGAAAACTACTTGTATTATGCTATTTTGAAAATGAAGGAGGAGTTTGGCATGCTTCCAAATCATAGAAAAGAAGCTGAAACAGAAGCACATGGCGGTGTGTTTCTAAGTGGTCTATTTGATGAATCCGACTCCTATCGTTATCGCAGGCCAAACGGAATAAGCGATTGGCTTATCTTTTATACCTTAGAGGGTGAAGGCTATTTACGCACACCCGCTGGAGAGAGGCGCTGCCGCAAAGGACAAATCGGGCTGCTGCGCGCTGGCATTCCCCACGAGTATGGGACGATTGCGGGAAGCAGCTGGCACTTTTATTGGGCACATTTTCAGAAACTACCTGAAATCGACTATTTGCCAAAGGATGAAAGCATCGTCATCACGATTCCAGACGGCAATATGAGAAGTAGAGTACAACTCACCTTCGATCATATATTGAGTGATTCGAGAGAGCGGGCAAGCTTCTGGCAAATGTTATGCGAGAATGCACTGCGCCAAGTGATATTGCTCACAGCGCAGCAGCTAGATAAACGACTGGATCCTCGCATCGAGCTTGCCCTGCAGTATTTATCACAGCATATGGAGCAGCCGATACGCATTGAAGAGTTGGCTCGGTCGGTTGGTTTATCTCTCTCGCGGCTATCCCATCTATTCAAGCAGGAGACTGGAACGAGCGTGGTCGAGCATCTGAATCATCTGCGGCTTCAGCAAGCGGCTCTTCTCATGGAGCATATGGGCCGTTCGGCAACCGAAGCTGCGCTTGATGTCGGCTTTAACAATTACAATCATTTTGCTGCTTTGTTTCGCAAAAGTTATGGCGTAAGCCCACGAACATACAAAAAGGACAAAGCCGCTCCTAACGAGTAGCTTTGTCCTTAAGGTTCCATCCATTTAATTAGGAAGTGATCATTATACCTTTTGTACGGCTAAATCAAGCCAATCCATCTCTTCCTTGGTGAGCGAAATGAGCGACCCTGCATCACAGGAATGAAGCTCTTCCGCTGATTGTGCGCCAATCAAGGCACAAGTCGGAAACGGTTGGTTTAGCACGTATGCTAGCGCGATCTGGATAGCAGTAACGTTTTTCTCAGCTGCCAGCTGCTTTGCACGTGCCAGACGCTCCCAATTCTCATCGCTATAGAACACACGTACAAGATCCTCATTATCTCTCACTTCGGGAGTAAATCTACCTGTGAAAAATCCTCTTGCCTGCGATGACCACGAAAGCAGCGGGAATTGCTCTTCCTCATGCCATGCGCACGTTTCCTCATCAGCAGATACGCAGCCATGCCAGAACGGTTCATTAGCTTTCGCAAGGCTAAGGTTCGGACTGCTGAATGAAAAACCGACAAGTCCATTTGCAGCTGCGTATTCATTCGCTTCCTTAATACGCTGCCATGTCCAGTTTGATACGCCAATCGCTCGAACAGTTCCTGCTTTGACATGCTCATTAAGAATATCGATAACCTCTGCTGCTGGTACTGCCGGATCATCCCGATGCAGTGCATAAAGGTCGATATAGTCGGTCTGAAGACGCTTTAAGCTAATCTCCAAATCATGAGCAATAGCCTCTTTGCTCACACGCGAACCCGTATGATCATGATGTGCGCCCTTTGTCAAAATAACCAATTGCTCCCGATTGCCGCGTTCCTGCATGTAGCGGCCAATCACTTCCTCGCTTTCCCCGCCGCAATAAATGTGGGCTGTGTCAATTGAATTGCCTCCAATTGCTAGAAAAGCGTCCAGATTAGTTGCTGCTTTCTCGTAGGAATCGTTATAGAAATAATCCGACCCCTTCATTAAGCGAGATACCTGCTTGGGTGAACCTTCAATTTGAATATATTCCATCGTTGTTTTGCCTCCTTAATTATGGGTTCGTTATATTTTAATTCGTGTATGCTCATGAGCAGAAAGCAGGCAAGCATCGATTACTTTCATGTTGTTAACCCCATCAGCGCTGCCGAACTGAAGCTCTGATACACCGTTAATGGCATTTGCCATATGATCGGCCTGCAAAGTGTAGGCGTTTACATGCGGCACCTCAACTTCACGGCGCTCTCCTTTTGCATCGACGAAGAAATTACCGCTGCCCGGCGCGCCAGTCACAAATGCGGAAGGCACTTCGATAATACCCTCTGTACCTAGCACCTCAAGCGGGTTGCGGAATGCTGCCCACATGCCGCAATCAAACGTCAGTGAAACCGCACCTTCAAACTCGATTAATCCAGAGGCCATCATATCGACATGATCATGCTCTGGTGAGAACAAAGCCTGAACGGTAACGGCTTCAGGTTCTTTGCCAAGCAGCAAGCGAGCAGCATTAATTGGATAACAGCCTACATCGTAAATCGAGCCGCCTCCCCACTCCTTGCGGTATCTCACGTTTTCTTTATGTCCTGCATTGTTGAAGGTGAACGCGCTGCGAATGCCGCGAATGTCGCCAATTTCCCCATCTGCGATCACTTTCTTGATCATGTCGTATCGAGGGTGATAGCGGTACATAAAAGCTTCGGACAATAACACGCCTGCTTTCGCAGCAGCTTCAGACATTTCAGCTGCTTCTTGTGCAGTCAAAGCAAGCGGCTTCTCGCACAAAATATGTTTCCCTGCTTCAGCAGCCCGGATCGTCCACTCTCTATGCAAATGATTTGGGAGTGGAATGTATATAACGTCAATAGAAGCATCCGCAAGCAATTCTTCATAACTGCCGTAAGCAGTCGGGATATTCAGCTCTTCTGCCGTCTTCTTTGCCTTGTCCACGTCACGGCTAGCAATAGCCGCTACCTCATTTAATTCCGAAAGATGAAGGCCAGGTATTACTGCGCCTTTCGCAATTCCAGCGCAGCCCATGATGCCCCATTTTAGTTTCTTCGTCGTCACTCCATCGTCACCTCAACCATTATTTTATTATTATATTGCGATTACAAGCTGAAACTAGCTACACCATCAGTTCAGAGCGCTGCACCTAAATCGTGAGGTACAAATTAGTATCAAACGATTTCATTGTGCTTGCCTCTAGTTTAAAGTAGATAACCAAAAAATAAAATGATATTATTTTGTTATAAGTTAAAACAATATTGTCATTGAGGTGAGCAACATACAAAGACAAATACATCTGCTTACGCTGCCAAATAATCCTTTTTTCTGTTTACCTGAATCTGTCGGGAATTACTGGAATGAGCCTGATCATTACACGCTTCGTATGGCGGGAGCGCTCAATAACTTTAATATTCATTACGTTGTTTCTGGAAAGGGTTATGTGGAGTGGGATGGCGAGGTGCACACCCTCGAGGCTGGTGAAGCTGTTCTTTATTTCCCCTTGCAGAGACAGCATTACTACAGCAGCAAGGATGATCCGTGGGATATAAGGTGGGTTCATTTTTATGGGAGTGGGCTTCAGGACTATATGATCGAACGAGGTTTTCACAAAAGCCAGCTCTGGACAATTCGTCAGCCAACCGCTTGGGAACAGGTGCATGAGGATTTGCTGGTCGAGGCAGAAAAGTCTCGCATGCTGCATCCGACCAAGCTTTCTGCTCTCATGTATGCCATACTCGCCGTGTTCATCGAGCAAGCTGTGCCGATATCCGGCAGCAAAGCTAGTACGTCCGGCAACCGCATCTTAAAGCTGCTCCCTTTAATGCAGCAGGAAGCGGCTGAGCCGTTCATACTCGAGCAATGGGCTGAAAAAGCAGGAGTTAGCCCCTACTATTTTTGCAAATTGTTCCGAAATGTGATGGAAATGACGCCGATGGACTTTATTACACGCTGCCGGCTTCAAATGGCGAAGCAATGGCTTCTGGAGCGCAAGGATGTTAATATCGGACAAATTGCTAGTGATGCCGGCTATCCGAGCGTCAGCTACTTCAACAAAAGATTTATGGCCCATGAGGGGATGACACCTACGGTATATCGTCAGCTTTACGGGGTGTAATACGAATGTTACTTTTTGCTCTGTAAGAACACATATGCGCTTAATGCACTCTTTTGTGAGTAACCCGGCTGCACTCATGCTCTGTAAGAACCTATTGGTTCTTACAGACACTTATGAATGTTACTTTTTGCTCTGTAAGAACATATATGCGCTTAATGCTCTCTTTTGTGAGTAACCCGGCTGCACTCGAGCTCTGTAAGAACCTATTGGTTCTTACAGACACTTATGAATGTTACTTTTTGCTCTATAAGAACACATATGCGCTTAATGCACTCTTTTATGAGTAACCCGGCTGCACTCATGCTCTGTAAGAACCTATTGGTTCTTACAKACRCTTATGAATGTTACTTTTTGCTCTGTAAGAACACATATGCGCTTAATGCWCWCTTTCGCGGGTAACCCAGCTGCACTCTAGCTCTGTAAGAACCTATTGGTTCTTACAGACACTTATGAATGTTACTTTTTGCTCTGTAAGAACATATATGCGCTTAATGCTCTCTTTCGCGGGCAACCACCCTT
Source organism: Paenibacillus sp. 01T431 (assembly GCF_056398625.1). Classification (NCBI taxonomy): domain Bacteria; kingdom Bacillati; phylum Bacillota; class Bacilli; order Caryophanales; family Paenibacillaceae; genus Paenibacillus; species Paenibacillus sp. 01T431. The sequence continues at coordinate 1 of NZ_JBFTPT010000003.1, read as the reverse complement.
C